>JANQRV010000104.1 GCA_028284395.1 Saprospiraceae bacterium | reverse complement strand
ATCCTCGCCAGAACGTAGGCTATGCCTGCGTTTTTCGCCTCATTGAAGAAAAAAATAATTCTAAAATTTTGCCTATACATAATTATGGTTTAGTGCTTACGACAATTATCTTTCTTAAGTCCTACAAAGTCTTGGGATTAGCCCACTCCGGGATACCTGATTTCTTCGAGCAGGGCCCGCAGTCTTTTTTTGGCCAGGATGAGTTGAGACTTTGAAGTATTGATACTGATACCCAGGTTTTCTGCAATTTCGCGGTGTTTGTATCCTTCAATTACGTACAGGTTGAAAACGGTTCGGTAGCCGGTTGGTAGTTTGGCGAGGAGACCAATGATGTCTTCCGCCGCTAATTCCGCTTCGATGGTCATCGGTGCTTTGATGTTGGTGTGCTCTATTTCGACATTCATACTGAAGTTGTGCCGCTTGCGCAAAAACATAAGTGCTTCGTTGACAACAATTCTTCGCATCCACCCTTCGAAACTTCCCGTCCCTTTAAACTGGTGAATGTTGGTGAGGATTTTAAAGAAGGCTTCTACGACGATATCTTCGGCATCCTCCCGGCTGAATACGTATCTCTTGCACACCCCCATCATTATCGGAGAATATCGATCATAAAGCTTCTTCTGGGCCTTCCGGTCCTTCCTCTTGCAAGCGTTAATGAGTTGTTTTTCGGTCACTCTAGTTAAGTTAAGAGGTTCAGTATTTTATCAAAAGATGCTAATTTATTTAATTATGGTGGGTTGGGTCCGGCTAAATGGGCAAATTTTCTATTTTTGCGGATCATATTTGAAAAAGTACAAGCTAATGAATCTGATTGACGGACGCTATTATTTTAGCGGCGAAGTAGACCCTCTGGCAGTGGTCGAAAAGCACGGTTGTCCTTTGTATGTTTACGACAGTGCAGTGATCGAGCGACAATTTAATCGTTTGCGGGATGCATTTTCTGTCAAAAGCCTTAGGATCAACTATGCCTGTAAGGCATTGACGAATCTTAGTATCCTGAAATTGATGCGAAAATTGGGTGCTGGATTGGATACCGTTTCGATTCAGGAAGTGTTGATAGGGCTTAAGGCCGGATACGAGGCCAGAGACATTATTTACACCCCCAATTGTGTAAGTCTGGAAGAAATTGAGGAGGCGGTTCATTTGGGGGTTAGAATCAATATCGACAACATCTCCATACTGGAACAATTTGGACAGAAACACGCGGAAGTTCCGGTTTGTATTCGCGTTAATCCCCACATCATGGCCGGAGGAAATACCAAAATTTCCGTAGGGCACATCGATTCCAAGTTTGGTATTTCCTTCTATCAAATGCCTCATGTGAGGCGGATTGTCGAGAATACCGGCCTGACAATTGAAGGTCTCCACATGCATACGGGGTCCGGCATATTGGATGCCGATGTGTTTTTGCGCGGTGCCGAGATCTTGTTCAATGTAGCACGTGAATTCAAAGATCTATCCTATCTGGATTTTGGTAGTGGTTTTAAGGTGCCCTATAAGCAAGGGGATATAGAAACCAATATCGAAGAATTAGGAGAGAAGATATCTCTCCGTTTCAATGCATTTTGTGAAGAATATGGTCGGGACCTCAGCCTTTTGTTCGAACCGGGAAAATTCCTGGTCAGCGAAGCCGGTTCTTTCCTGGTCAAAGTGAATGTGGTGAAGCAGACCACGTCTATGGTCTTCGCCGGCTTGGATTCGGGGCTAAACCATTTGATCCGCCCCATGTTTTACGATGCTTATCACGAGATCGTGAATGTCTCAAACCCAGGGGGGAAACCGAGGTTCTACACGGTGGTCGGTTACATCTGCGAGACGGATACCTTTGGTGTAAATCGTAGGATTGCGGAGATTCGGGAGGGGGATATTCTTTGTATCAGAAACGCTGGTGCCTACTGTTTTTCTATGGCTTCCAACTACAATTCGAGATTTCGACCAGCGGAGGTACTCATTCACGATGGAAAAAATCTGTTGATTCGGGAACGAGAAACCATGGAAGATCTGTTGAAGAACCAATTGGAAGTAGAACTGTAAGCAACCAACAAATTAGTATTTTTGTAATATCATAATACTTCAATCTTTATTGATATGTCACTTTCCTCGCGTTACAACCCAGCAGAGACCGAATCCAAATGGTATGAACACTGGATGGAATCGGGCTATTTTCATTCGGAACCGGACGATCGTGAGCCTTATTCGATCGTGATTCCGCCGCCGAACGTCACCGGGGTATTACACATGGGGCATATGCTCAATAATACCATTCAGGATATCCTGATCCGGAAGGCACGTATGGATGGAAAGAATGCCTGTTGGGTACCCGGAACCGACCATGCCTCGATCGCCACTGAGGCCAAGGTGGTCAAAATGCTGAGGGAGAGAGGAATTAAGAAATCGGATATTTCCAGGGAGGAATTTCTGGAGTACGCTTTCGAGTGGAAGGAAAAGTACGGCGGGATCATATTGGAGCAATTGAAAAAGTTGGGTGCCTCTTGCGATTGGGAAAGGACGCGCTTCACGATGGAACCGAAATTGAACAAGGCGGTCTACTACGTCTTTGTGGATCTCTATCGCAAGGGAAAGATATACCGTGGACTCCGAATGACCAATTGGGATCCGGAAGCTAAAACTGTTTTGTCTAATGAAGAGGTGATTTACAAAGAAGAAAATTCCCGGCTGTTTCACGTCCGCTATCAAATTGAGGGAACCGATGATTTTATCACCATCGCTACGGTAAGGCCGGAAACCATACTGGGAGATACGGCGATTGCCGTCCATCCCAGTGATGACAGATACAAAGACATCGTTGGGAAAAAGGCCATCGTTCCGGTCGTTAACCGACCCGTTCCGATCATTGCTGATCACTACGTAGATCGCGAATTTGGTACCGGTGCGTTGAAAATCACGCCGGCCCATGATCCTAATGATTACGAAATCGGGCAAAAGCACGGCCTGGAAGTCATTGACATTCTCAATGAAAACGGAACTTTGAGTGAAGCTGCACAATTTTTCATTGGGGAAGATCGCTTCAAAGCCCGCAAGCTAATGGTCAAAAAGTTGGAGGAGGGCGGACACCTGGTGAAAACCGAAGATTATCGCAACAAAGTCGGTCGCTCTGAACGAACGGACGCCATCGTTGAACCAAGGCTTACACTGCAGTGGTTCATGGATATGAAGGAGGCTGCAGCCACTGCTTTGGAAGCAGTGCGTTCGGATGAGGTGACCTTCTATCCGCAGCACTTCTGGAATATGTATCACAGTTGGCTGAATCCCGACAACGTCAGAGATTGGTGTATTTCTCGTCAGTTGTGGTGGGGGCAGCGGATTCCTGCCTGGTATTACGAGGATAAGATTTTTGTGGCCGAGACGGCCGATGAAGCATTGGAGCAGGCCCGGACGGAACTGGATAACCCCGATTTGCAGCTGACCGACCTGAAGCAGGATGACGATGTCCTGGACACCTGGTTTTCTTCCTGGTTATGGCCACTTTCCGTTTTTGATGGCTTCGAAAAACCGGATGAACTGGCTTACTATTACCCGACGAATGCAGTGGTAACGGGATGGGATATCATGTTCTTTTGGATAGCGCGGATGATCATTGCGGGCTATGAATGGTCGGAAGAGTTACTGGGTAAGGAGATCACCGATGTCAAGGGCCGACAACCATTCAACGATGTATTCTTTACCGGTATGGTTCGCGATAATAAGCGCCGTAAGATGACCAAGTCTTTGGGGAATTCTCCCAGTGCCACTGCCTTGCTCGACAATTACGGAGCTGACAGTGTTCGATTTGGCATGTTGTCCAGTGCGGATGCGGGTAATGACATCATATTTGATGCTCCATTCGACAAAGAAAGCGGTCAAGTTTTGAATGAAAGCAAGCTTTGTGAGCAGGGAAGGAACTTCTGCAATAAAATGTGGAATGCCTTGCGCCTGATCAAAGGCTGGGAAATAGGAGCGCAGGAGGCAGCGGGTAAGGACGCCCGAATTAATGACCTCGCTTATCGATGGATAGAGGCCCGGACCAATCAGGTACTGGAACAATTGGAAGAAAGCATGGAACAGTATCGGTTTGCGGGAGCGACGATGAGTCTTTACAAACTGATCTGGGGGGATTTTTGCTCCTGGTACCTTGAAATGATCAAACCCGCTTACGGGAGTCCCATTGATCAAAAAACAGTGGAGCACGCCAGTGCCATATTTGAAAAATTGATGTCAATGCTACATCCATTTATGCCTTTTGTAACGGAAGAAATCTGGCACCAACTTCGCGACCGTTTGGAAGGAGAAGATTGTGTGGTCAGTACTTATCCCAGGGCCGAAGCGTTTGATGGAGCTTTTATCAAGATGGTTGAAAAGGCCAAGTCTGTTGTGACTTCAGTGAGAGATCTACGCAATAGCAATGGACTGAAAATGAAGGAGCTCTTGAAAGTTTATGCTCATTCTTCCGACTCTGCTCGGGCACTGTTCCAAACGGAAGGGATCACCGACATGATTGTCAAAATGGCAAACCTGGAATTGCTCGAAATAGCGGACGCTGAGGTCGATAATGCCATTTCTTTCATGAGTGATACAGAAAAATACTACCTGGTATTAAATAAAGAAATTGATTTTGGCGAAGAGCGACAGAGATTGCTGAAAGAACTGGATTATCAGAAAGGATTCATTCAGACCGTTTTGAAGAAACTCAATAATGAGCGCTTTGTGAATAACGCGCCCGCAGCGGTGGTAGAAAAGGAGAAACAGAAACTAGCCGACGGGGAAGCCAAAGTAAAGAACCTCGAAGAAGCATTGGAACAGTTGGGGTAAAGCCCAAGGTCAGCTATGACTCCAATTATTGGGGTCGTCGTTATCGTTGGGAGATAAGCCGAGGATATCGCCCTGCAGATTCACACCCAGCCCCAAAACCGTTCGATTGGCATAGTTAAAATAGCTCGTCACTTGATTGATCTCAAGAATTTCTCCGTCGGAGAAGCCCGCATTTCGCAAATCAATGAGATCTTGCTCGGAGATGCTTGCTGGCGAACCATTTAATTTGGAGGCGTAAGCGAGACCTGCTAATTCCTTGCCCTGAAAAACTGTGTCTACGGTATTGCTGACTATGGCATGGAAGCGGCTTTCTGCTAATGCATCGTCTTTCAACAGTCTTTTAAGTCCGGCGTAATGGTGTTGGACACAGTATTCGCATTTATTGAGATGACTGATGTAGACGCCAATGGTTTCCAGGTAAGATTTCGGCAGGGTATTGCTACGGTGATGAAGTACGTTTTTGTAGAGGGTGAGGTGGCCCAACAGGGTATGTGGCCTTAGGCTGTGTACCGCCAGGATGTTGTCTACATTGTTGTCGGGGCCTTTAGACCGTTCGTACAGTTTCTTCAATTGCCCTTCGGCATTTTCGTAAGGGATTTCTTCAATCCAGCTCATGTTGGTTTGTTTTGGGCTTTGGAGGGTTTACTTCAGGAAAAAAGAATAGTAGGTGAAGTTGGGCCGTAGCCCTGGTGACTGACAGCCCAACTTCAAGAATATGGATGTTACCTTTGGATGCTAAAACGCTTGGTCTTAACACCTTCGTCGGTAGTGATATTTAACAGGTAGCTTCCAGCCGGTAATTCGTTTACATTCCAGTTAAATGACTCTTCGGTAGTGGAGTCAAATAATCTTTGACTGACGACAACTCCCTTCATATCGTAGATCTTCAGGTTTACGTCCGAAGGTTGCAGCAGGTTAAAGGATACATTTAACTGGTTGTCGGTTGGGTTTGGATAAAAGGTCAACTGGTCATCGGCAAGTTGAGGTGCCTCGGTACTGACTACTTCCGCCGGAGTGACCCGCATGCGCACGATGGCGGTCACACCTGGTCCAAAACCACCCAAGAACCAACCCCCGTTTTTAACAACGGTTCCGACATTAACCAGGTCCAGGTAACTGTTGTTGGTGTAAGGAACAAAGAATCCGGGGGGATAGGCAACCATTAAGATGTAGTTCTTTCCTCCGGTAAGTGCCACTCCGGGTTCTCCATCCAAGTTGAATAGTGGTGTCGTAATCAAGTCAAAATCTTCCTCGTCTCCAAATTCATGACTGGCAAAGGCAACGACGGCCACATCCTCGTCATCATTAACGTCACCATTTTCTGTGAGTACCTCGTAAAGGAAAATGTTGATGGTCTGTCCGACCTGTTCGTCTTCATTCGTTGCGAAACTGAAAATGGCTTCCGTCGCCATTGATCCATCGTTCGGTACAAAGAAGTAGTTCCCAATTTCCCAGGTTTCGCCGCTGATGTCCGATGGTTGTGTCGCATTGGTCGGACCCGAGCCATCGTCCTTGGCAAACAGATCATCGGTGATGATAAAAGGAAATAACTCCGAGTTATTTGCTGGATTTTCCTCGTTCATCGCATCGGTCTTGTCATAGCGTATGACATAAGATCCCGTATCAAGCGGTAGGTATAGGTTGTCGGCGGTCAGACGTACAATACTGTCCGGTTCGATTAGGGGAATGACCTCATTATAGTCGTAGGTCGGTATGATATTGGTACCTTCTATTTTATCTACTGTAATGTCAATGCCTATGTCCGATTGACTCATGGTCCCATTGTTGGCAACGATCAGGTCAAAGATAAAACTGTCCACTTGGCTGACGGGCGTCGCATAATTGGGAGCTACGGCAGCAAACTGAAATTCCAGGTCGTTTTCCAGTTCTGTCAGCATGACATCGTCGATTTGCCAGCTGTAATCACAGCCACTGAGCGCTTGTTCGGCTACTTTGACCGAGTCGTTCGATAAGAACTGGAAGGCAAAGTGGAAATTGGAAGCATCCGTAATCAAATCGGTCAGATCCAATTGGACATATTGTGGGTTGAGGAAAGGGCGACTTTCGGCTTCTCCACCAAAGTCATTAACTTCGGTATCCGGAAAGGCATCGACGCCTTCCCATGAATCGAGGTCATTCATGTCGGAGCCCACTCTTACGATGGCCTTGTCCTGAAACCGGCGATAGTAGGTTTGGAAAATGAGAAAGACTCTCGACTTGTCGGAAGCGTCAATGGCAGGGGATATCAGCCAGGCGTCCTGACCGGCATCGATATTACAGTTTAGGTCAGAATCAAAAATCATCCAACCATTATCTGCGGTTGTGGAAGTAATCGCATCGTGGGCGAAGTCGCCCGCAGGACCAGTGGTTGTGTGGAACCAATCGGATGTTGGCATGTTGTTTCCCACCGGGGTAACCGTCATCCAATCACTAGGTAAACCACCATCAAAGGTCTCTGTGAAGAACTGGGCAAAAGTCATTTGACTAAAAGTGAAAAAAATAGTCGCAAGCAGCGACACCTTTGTAAAGTGAGTCATATACTTAAAGGATTTAATTATAGAATGATTTAAATGTATTCGCTTTACGGCATTGGGGTGACTGAGAGAAAAGCTGCTAAACGGCTAAAGGTAAGTGATTTTGCTTCGAAATGCTAAAGTACGATAAATTTTGGCGTATTAATTGCTAAAATTAATGTTTGCCGACTTTTTTTAGGCTGGAGTATTCCCGGATCAACTGCTGACTATCAACGGGTACTACCCCCACTTTCTCACATACCTGACCTCCTGCCAGGTTGGCCAATACGGCAATCTCAGGCATCGGGAGTTCGATTGCCAGTCCCAGGGCGGCAACACTAATGACCGTGTCGCCGGCTCCACAAACATCGGCGATGGTCCTTGGCTGGGTCGGAATCACCTGGCTCTTCCCATCTCCATCCATGAAGATGCCTTTATCTGAAAGGGTGATCAGCGTATTGACATTGCCGAGTTTGTTCCGGATCATTTTCGTAGCCTTCCGAAGGGAAGACAGCTCTGCAGTAATCGGAAAGTTGGCTTGATTGGTGATCTCTTTGAGGTTGGGCTTGAAAAGAGTGGCGTGTTTGAACAGCCAGAAATTTTTGTATTTGGGATCTACTGCCGTGGGGATATCTCTCTTGATCGCCTCCAGCAAAAGAGCCCGGATGACTTTGGGCGACAAGACCCCTTTATTGTAGTCTTGGAAAAGGATGGCATCAATCTTAGAGGATTCCAGGATCTCTTTGATGTTGGAAAGAAAGGATTCCGTTTCGGTGCTGTCGAGGTCGTGGGTGTCTTCTTCATCCACCCTTAGCAGGTGTTGACTCTGGGCGATGACCCTGGTTTTGACGGTAGTTTTGCGACTTTCCGATTGAACGATGCCCGTCGATTCCAGCTGATGCCGGGGAAGAAGTTGGAAAATTTGCTCCGCGTTTTTATCCTTACCTACGACGCTACACAAGATCGGTTCGGCACCTAATGCTTTAATATTAAGGGCTACGTTGGCCGCTCCACCTAATCTATCTTCCCGGGCATTCAGTTGTACTACCGGAACGGGAGCTTCGGGTGAAACCCGCTCCACATTTCCCGTCAAATACCGGTCGATCATGATGTCGCCGACCACTAGGATCCTGGCTTTTTTGAATGCCTTAAATATTTTTTCTATTGTCATATTTTCTATTGTCTCGTCTATTGGTTTTCGAGCTATTTAACCAGTGATCAATGGTTTTTATTCTTGGGGCATCGGCCGCGAAGTAAATGTAAAAAAAGTGAAGCTTTTGATCCAAATTAAGTAAGGGCTAGCATTTAGAAAAGGTGCATAACATTAATTACACTAATTTGTGTTGAGCCAAAAAATCCAGTATTTTTTGAGTTGCACCTCTGTTTTTTTCAATGTACTGAAGACAAACAGATCCGGCGTCATCCAGGGTATTTGGATCCATCAATTGATGAAAAGATTGTTGTAGTTGTTCTCTGCTGTCAATTGAGTAACTTCCTCCGGCCGTAATCATTTCTCTGGCTTCGCGAAACTTCTGGTACTTAGGGCCGAAAATCACCGGCAACCCAAATGTCATTGGTTCCAGAATATTGTGAATTCCTTCCCCAAAACCACCGCCAATATAAGCAAGATTTCCAAATTGATACAACCCGGATAGGATGCCAATATTGTCGATGACGATGGTTCGACAGGAAGACAGCTCATGGCCCTGAATTTGGGAGTATGGAATACAGGGCTGTGGCAATCTTTGAACCAATTCGGCAATGTGTTCCGGGTGGATTTGATGGGGCGCCAATATGATCTTCCAGTGGACGGGAAGGTCGTTTTTTAGAAAGGGAAGAAGAATCTCTTCATCTTTGGGCCAGGTACTACCGGCAATGAAAATGGGGGCGGACCCTTTAAATGGCGTAACGGCCGGGAACCGGGGGACAGCACGAGCTATTTGCGCGACCCGATCCACCCTTGTATCTCCGCCAATACTGCATTGTTTCAACCCGATACTGCGCAATAATTGATGCGAACCGGATTCCTGGACAAATATCCAATCGAAGGAAGCCAATATCTTGCGAAAAAGACCTCCATATGGTTTAAAGAAAAGTTGATTGGGCCTGAAGATCGAAGAAACGAGTAGGACTTCCACGCCCTTTTGGCTCAATTGCGTGATGAAGTGATACCAGAATTCGTATTTGATAAAAATGGTAATATCCGGCTTAAGCGTTTTGATAAAAAAGTCGGCATTGCCAGCGGTATCTAGCGGAAGATACAGGATGCCGTCGGCATGGGGATAATGCTGCCTGATTTCGTAGCCGGAAGGAGAGAAGAAGGTCAGGAGAATTTTGACCTCGGGAAACTGTCCTTTGATGGATTCGATGACCGGTCGACCCTGCTCAAATTCACCAAGTGAAGCACAATGTACCCAAACCACTTTGTTTGTAGAGCTGATGGTGCTGCTGAAGGCTCTTAGCTTTTGACGCCAGCCAATTCTGCCCTTGATCCACTTCTGGGCCTTCGGACTAAAGAAGGATGCCAACCAGATCAGACAGAAGTAGATCCGGATTCCGATATTGTATAAGTATACCATTAGAAGATTATGTAGTGAGTGCTTCGCCTTAATACCAGATTCCTTCTCCCTTGCCGAAATAGAGCGGAATGATGAAACCGGCTCTAATACCAAAGAGCAACTCACTGCGATTTTCATTATCTGCCGCAAAGGTATCAAAATTGAGCGTTCGGCGATTTTGTGTGACGGCTTCGATGACCTCAATCCCGATGCTGAAATTGAGTCGTTTTAATTTACCCAAGTGCTGGTAACCAATGAACTGGTAAAATGCCAAACCATTCGATAAATGGTCGTAGCCTTTCTTATAGGCTCCGGAGACCTGCGGAACGAAACTTACCGGATCTTCCTGGATTCGGATTTTATGCTGTAATAGCCCCGCTCCAATAGCGATTTTCAGCCCCGATCGAGGATTGTCGCTGACCAGGGGGATGATCTTTCCGACGCTTCCGATCAGCAGCAAACCTCTTTGACGTAGCTGGATATTCGCCGGCGATTTGTTGTTTCCATAAATGAAGCCTTCCTCAGTACGCAAAACTGCCAATGGATCTTCTTTTACATCGGCACCGAAGATGAAACCACCGTCAATTCCGAAAATCCAGTTTGATTTTTTGGTCAGATAGTAAATGCCGAGGCCGGCAATATTATTCTGGCCAAATCGATCGGCAAGATCTGCTCCCGGCAATTGAAAACCATAATTGAAATTTAGCAACAAGCCACTTTCCAAGACAGGGCTGCCGCTTTGGGCGGAAGCCTTCAGGGAGGGAATGAGGAAAATGAGGCACACTAAGAAGCGCATCTTCATGTATTCGGGTCTATTGATTGGATGGTCGTTGATCATTGAACGCAAAATTATTGCTTCTGTCTCAATCCTTATTACTTTTGCTCCATTATTTGTAAGGCGCTGGACAAAAGAAGGCCATTTCTGAATTCAAAAGACACCCACAATGGAATATTCTAAGAAGATATTGGTGACGGGAGGAGCTGGTTTTATCGGCTCCCATTTGATTGATTTACTGGTGAAGACCTATCGGGAATATCTCATCATCAATTTCGATAAGCTGACCTATGCCGGTAATTTGGAAAACTTAAAGGGGGTCGAGCAATCTCCCAACTACTGTTTTATCAAGGGGGACATCACGGATCGGGCGGCACTGACCAAGGTTTTCGAGGATTATGGTGTGACGGACGTGATTCACCTGGCCGCGGAATCCCACGTCGACAGATCCATCGATGCACCACAAAGTTTTGTGGAGACCAATGTGCTGGGCACCTTGCAATTGCTTGCAGTTTGCCGGCAGTTTTGGGAAGGTCAGGCGGGACATCTATTTTATCACGTGTCTACCGACGAGGTCTATGGGACCCTGGGAGAAACCGGTTTGTTCAAGGAAACGACTGCTTATGACCCCCGGTCGCCTTATTCTGCTTCTAAAGCTAGTTCCGATCATCTGGTTCGAGCTTATTTTCATACTTATGAACTGCCGGTGGTTATTTCAAATTGTTCTAATAACTATGGCCCGCGACAATTTCCCGAGAAGTTAATCCCCTTGATGATCAACAACATTAAGCACGAGAAAAAATTGCCGGTCTATGGAGATGGCCAGTATACGAGAGATTGGCTATGGGTAGAAGATCACGCTTTGGCAATTGATTTGATTTTTCACCGAGGAGTGGTTGGACAGACCTATAATATCGGAGGCAATAACGAGTGGAAAAACATTGACCTGGTGCAACGGTTATGCGACATCTGTGATGAGCTATTGGGGCGGCCGGCGGGAACTTCCCGACAACTCATTTCATTTGTCAAAGATCGACCGGGACACGATCGGCGTTATGCCATTGATTCGGGGAAAATTCAAAGAGAATTGAATTGGTCTCCTACCGTAGCGCCGGAGATAGGCCTGCGAATGACTGCCAAGTGGTATTTGGAGCAGGAGGAGTGGTTGGAAAGCATTACTTCCGGAGCCTACCGCGAGTATTACGAGAAGCAATACGGCAGCTAGGCAGTTCGAGGCAGAAAAAAGGAAGGAGTGAAAATTGCTTCTCACTCCTTTAAACCCAAAACGCACAGAAATTAATTCTTGTCAAATGGTTTTAATTCATTGGGTAAATCGATCAATACGGCCCTTTTTGAAAATGGTATTCGATAAAATAAACCGGTATTGATTCGATAGGTAGGAGTCACTTGCGTTCCCGTTATGCGGGCAACCAATGGCAAATTGACATTGGCATTGAAAGAAAGATTACCAGAGATCCAGTAACTGACCCCCGGGTTGATGAAGACCCATTGACCGCCGGTACTCGGTAAATCTTCTCCGTTATTTTCATCGGGTTGAGCATTGCGATAAACGAAATTCAACGAAGGGTCAACCAGGCTTTTGCCGATGTTCAACCGATCAGAAAGACCGGCTTGCACCAAGAGTTCACGACCAAATTGGTAGACTTGAGATCCCAAATAATCATTGTTCTTTCCCTTAAAGCTATAGATCGAAGTGACGCTGAGATTCATAGATGGCCGAAAGTCCATTACGTGGCTAAACTGTGCCCAAAGAATAGCGTCTGTGGCGCCGCTTCCGGGTTGTAGGTCTGCATTGAGGGTAATGCCACGTGGATCCGCCAAGTCGGATTTTCCGGTTGGCAACTTCGTGCCGACCCCTCCGAAGAGAGTAGTATAGTTGTCATTGAGCGCAAGGATCTTGTATTTCAACAACAGGACAGCATCTCCAATTCCCTCGGTGAAAGTGAAGTCCGTATTGCCGAATTGGTTGATGGTACGTTCTTGCCGGACCCAAGAAAAAAATGCGTCGATCGCCCAACGATCCGAAAAGCTGTAACCAAACTGAAATATGGCAGAGTGTGTCTTTCTACTTCGGGAGTCGTCTTCCAATGTCCGCGAACCGGATTTTAAGGTTTCGAGCACGTTTAGATCGTAGACCAGGGAGAGCTGGAGGGTCTTGCCTTCGCTGGGTGGTAATCCGAGATTACTTGAAACCGGAACTCCACCCGAACAGCAAGTCTGACTCAGAGTGACCTGCGCACAAAGCAACAGCAGGTGAAGGATGAGAATTCGGCGAAAATCTATTTTTTCCATTGTTTCAAATAATCGAGCTTCAAATTAACGATTTACTACTTCGTACTGTTTAAAATTTATGGTAGAATGGTAGATACTGTCCTGGAATAGACAAGTTTTGGATTTTTAAGACGATGCCATTCAATCCGAGCATAACCTTATTTTTGTCCAAAAATTAGAATACATCGAAATGACACAGCAGCCAACTCCGGATCAATACTCGCCTTACTATCAAGGGTACATCACAAAAGCTGGTGGTGGAAATATTTTAGAAAGCCTCAAGCTGTCTCTTGGTGAGGCCAAAACGCTCATCGACCAAATCCCCGCTGATAAATGGGACTACAGTTATGGACCCGGTAAATGGACCATCAAGGAAATACTGATCCACATCATTGATGCGGAACGGGTTTTTGCCTATCGGGCTCTAAGGGTCGCCCGAAACGATCAAACCCCCATGCCGGGCTTCGACCAAGATGATTACGTTCCCACCAGTGGTGCGAAAGATCGAAGCCCACGATCCGTAGCCGAAGAATTGATGGCAGTTCGAATGGCGACCATCGCTTTGTTTGAGAATTTCTCAACTGCAATGTGGACGCATAAGGGCACGGCCAGCGATCATACCATTACCGCACTGGCATTGGCACATATTATTGTCGGTCATCAGCGGCACCATGCAGAAATTCTGCTTGAAAGATACCTTGATGTTGAGCAGTATTAGAAAACCGCGCAACTATAAATCCATGCTGTAATAGGTTTCACAGGCCCCGTGGCCGGTGTTTCCTTTGGGACAGGTTAGTTTCTGAAAGCCCATCTTCTGATAGAGCAGATTGGCCTGCCACATGCGTTCTACGGTTTCGAGATAACACACTCCATATTGGTAGCGTCGGGCCGCGGCTAGACAAAGTTCTACCAGCTTGCGTCCTAATCCAAATCCGCGAACTTCCGGTTGAAAATACATTTTTCGCAATTCGCAGATTTCCTGTTCCGTTCCTTGCAACGGACCGATCCCTCCGCCGCCGACAATTCGCGCTCTTTCAGTGATGACATAATAGACGGATCGCGGCTGGCTGTAAGCTCCATACATGTCATTGAGGTCCGCATCGTTGATGGAGTATCCTTCACCGACATTACCGTATTCGACCATGACAGATCTGATCAAGTGGGCGATTTCTGCGTTGTCCTGCGGTTTGATAAGCCGGATCTGATAGTTCTTCTGCCTCCTTTTTTTGTGGAGTGCCCTTGCGTAAAGTTTGAGTCCCTCATTGACGGTTTTGATCTCTGCTTCCGGAATCAAAGCGAGGGTGGCACCAACTTGGGAGTCTGCACTGGCATTATTGTTGTTCGTCTTTTCTTTGCCCTTGGGAGTGAGCTCCAGCCATTTTTCCCGTCGGTCAACCGGATTGACAATGGCAGTGACCAAGGTCTGCTCAATCAACTTTTTGGTGACTTTGCTCAGCGTCGATTTATCCAATAGCAGAATTTCTGCCAGCTCCCTAAGCCTCAACCGACCGTGTTTATCCAATTCGAACAATACATGGCATTCCGTGTAATTCAGCTCTGAATCTTCAAAATTGCCACTTAGTAAATTCAGCTCTCTCACCAAAGTGCGGGTGTGTGACCGGATTTCCTGGATCTCGCTGGGTGAAATCATTTGTTGCTCCATAAAATCATTTAGTTGGGTTATTCAACTAAATGAAATTAGTAAAAAAATATCTTCCCTACAAGCCGGTGGTGTAATAAATGAGGTAGACGACTGCGAATTGAAGGGCCATGGTGCCGTCTAGAAAGCCGGTAAAGTAATAATCGTGTTTGGCGGTGCGGGAAAATTGTATGAGAAGAGCAGTGATTGATAGGGCGATCAACAGTCCGATTAAGGTGTTGAAGCTGTACCAACCCAGGTAGAAGGAGAGGAGCGCACATAGTAGGGACAAGAAAAGGAAGCATTGCGCCAAACGAATGGAGGCGTCCACGCCAATCCGAGTCGGGATCGTTCTTACATTATTGTAGCGATCAATTTCGAGGTCGCGGATGTCAAAGGGGAGGGTGATGGCCAGCAGGAAAAAGAACTTTTCGACCCCCATTAAAGCAAGGAAATAGAACGGTGAATGGGGCAATTCAAGTGCCGGGAGGACGACCGTAATGGCGGGCCAGACGAGGGCAATCAAAAAAATCTTGACGTAGCTGAGATCCCTCAGCCTCTTTTTATTCTTGAAAACGGGCAATACATAAAATAGTGAAATGATGGCTGGTAGGAGGATGGCCAATTGCGTCGTGCGCTGAAGTTTAAGAAAGAAAAACAGGGCGGCGACCACCGAAATACCGGCGTAAATGACGATGTGGTTTTTATAGGAGGAAATGACTAAAAAGCGGCCGTGATCCTGAAATTCCTTTACTTTTTCCAATCCGACAATACGATGAAGGGCATAAAGAAACAGCGTACCGAAGAAAATGAATGCGGGTAAGGCAAAACCATGCAACGCATTAGTGAGTAACAACTGCGTTTGCAAAGCCATGGCCATGGCGCAGAGGGCAATCCAGAAATTGCTGTAGAATAATAAGTCAATAAATTTGAGAACCAGGTTTTTAGCCCACTTCAATTAGAAATATTTGAAATTGTGGTTGTATTCAATCTTTTGCAAGGATTCGAAGATCAACCTGATCACATTGACAACGTCGTCTTTGTGCGCCATTTCCACGGTCGTATGCATATACTTCAGCGGAAGGGAGATCAATGCAGAAGGTACCCCGCCGTTGGAGTAGGCAAAAGCGTCGGTGTCGGTCCCGGTACGTCGGGAAGCAGCCTCCCGCTGTATGGGGATCTTCTTCTCTTCGGCGGTATCGATGATGAGGTTCAACAACTTATTGTGGACTGCGGGGGCATAGGTCAAGGAGGGACCTTTTCCACTTTTGATGTCGCCGTGTTTTTTCGAATTTACCAACGGTGTGTGGGTATCGTGGGTTACATCGGTAACGATTGCTACTTGCGGTTTAATGGTGTCAGCGATCATTTCGGCACCTCGCAGTCCCACTTCTTCCTGCACGGAGTTGACGATGTAAAGAGAATATGGCAGTTCAATTTTGTATTTCTGGAGTAATCTGGCCACTTCCGCTATACAGAACCCCCCAATCCGATTGTCCAAGGCCCGACCAACGTAAAAACGGTCATTCATGATCATCATTTCGTCTTCGTAGGTCACTACGCAGCCGACATGAATACCCATTGCGTGCACTTCTTCTCGGTCTTTTGCACCTACGTCGATGAAAATGTTTTCAATTTTCGTTGAAAACTTCGAATCTTCGCCGTTCCGCAGGTGGATGGCTGGCCAGCCAAATACCCCTTTGACAATTCCCGCTCGGGTATGAATGTTTACGCGCTTTGAGGGGGCGATCATGTGGTCTGAACCACCGTTTCTGATGACATTGATGAAGCCGTCTTTGGAAATGTGATTGACGTACCATGCTATCTCATCTGCGTGACCCTCTATGACAACTTTAAAGTCCTTTCCTGGGTTAATAACACCGTAAGCAGTGCCATAAGTATCGAGTTTCCAATCGTCGATGTAAGGTTTGATGTATTCTAACCACATCTGCTGTCCTTTGGCCTCGTAACCGGTGGGAGATGTATTATTGAGGTAGTTTCTGAGAAACGTTTCGGATTTTTTTGTAATAATCGATGTTATTTTCTGCCCCGATTTACGTGTAGTCACTGCCATATTAAAATTGTATGATATTTAAATTTTGGTTGCTTATTTCTAGTGCGTTCTTCCCCAGTTTTCTGGGTCGGAGCTCCATTCCATCAACATAACTCGGTCACTTTCGCTCACGTAGTTTTCTTCGATGGCTACCGCCAAAAGATGATTGTAGTCAGAAAGTGTATAAAATGAACAATCGGCTTTCTGAAAAGTACGAACCGCTTTTTGAAAACCGTAGGTGAAAATTGCCAAAACACCTACGACAACTGCTCCTGCTTCCCGGACAGCTTCCACCGCCTTAATACTGCTTCCTCCCGTCGAAATCAGGTCTTCGATCATCAAGACGCGTGCCCCGGGTGCAAGATGTCCTTCAATTACATTTTGCCTCCCGTGTGCTTTGGCTTTAGAACGAACATAGATGAAGGGCAGATCAAGTCGGTCGGCCAACAGTGCTCCATGAGGGATGCCCGCCGTCGCGACCCCGCCAATATAATTGAAGTTGTGAAAATCTTGAGCCTTATTAATAAATGCTTGAATGATTAATTTTCTTGTGTCGGGGAAAGAGAGAATTGTTCGATTGTCACAATAAATGGGTGATTTCAGGCCTGATGCCCATGTGAAAGGCTTTTGAGGACTCAGCTTAATTGCATTAATTTGCAGCAGTTTTCGGGCAATTTCTCTTTGGATACCCATTGATAAGATACATTGAAAATTAAAATTCAGGCAAATGTACAAAATATACATAAATCAAACGCCTTTGTTTCTCATCGAGGATGGACTTGCAAGGGAATTTGCGCAAAAGGATGGTCAACACTTAATCTCGAGGTACGCCGGAAAATCGAAATTCTTATTGAGCTACATCGATATGTTGGAAAAGTCTTCCAAATTCGATTCTGTCGTTATTTATTCATCCAACCTGGATCAGTTGTACCAAGACTTTGCCCAGCACTTCAAAATTATTGAGGCTGCCGGGGGCGTGGTGGTTAACGAACACAACGAGGTGCTCCTGATCTTTCGCAGTGGTTGGTGGGATCTTCCAAAGGGCAAAATCGAAGATGGAGAATCAACGGAACTAGCAGCCGTTCGGGAAGTAATGGAGGAAACCGGTGTGGCCGACCTACGTCTGGATTCATTTTTGCAACACACTTATCATACTTATCGCAACAAAAAGGGTAAGAGAGTACTTAAACTAACTCATTGGTATATGATGCATGCGGCCAAACAGCCGCTTATACCACAGGAGGAGGAAGGCATCGAACGCACCGAATGGATGCTGCGCGATCAGTTCTTTGCCGCAAACCGCCCGGTTTTTGGCAACATCAAAGATTTATTGCTTCGCCTTCCAGCGGTCGACTGATTCGCGGAGTGCTTCGTAGATTTTTTCAACGGCGAAATCCTTTTTTGAAATTACGTGCACCTTCTTGTTTTTTTCTTCGATGATCAACAAATCATCCTCCATTTCTGCTTTAATGATGTTGGCATACGGCGCTTTTCCAAAAGGCGTCTCGATCGAATCGGAAGTAATGCGGACGGGAGTCGCCTTCTGGAAAGCCATCCAGCTAAAAAAAGAGGTGGAGACTCCAATAATGAATACAAAAAATGAGAACATGGAAAACAACATGCTCATATTGTAGGACAATTTTCCAACGCGGCGCCGATAGAACAGGAGGCAGGCCAGCAGGGCAATGATATCAACCGCGAGGGCGATCCAAAAGTTATCGAAGTGATTGGAATTTACCGCTTCAAAAGTCTGGCTCCATTCTGTCATAATACTTAAGATTCATCCATTTTCATTTCCGCAATATCCTTGAAGATTCGGTTGTAAATACCGGTGGAGTCGCTGCTGAAATAAGCTTGGTTTTGACTGGATTTAATGACA
>JANQRV010000096.1 GCA_028284395.1 Saprospiraceae bacterium | reverse complement strand
CTTCCTGGGGGCGCCTGGTACACGATGAATATACCTTGCCGGTCAAAGACTATCGGTATTCCTTTAGATTGGTGCCTTTTGAAAACGAATGACAGGTTACCACTAAACTAAAATTCTTTTAAAGCGAAACCAATGCTATCAAGAATTATTCCGCTCGTTTTTTTATCTCTGGTCACTTTAACCTGCACAGAAAAGGAAATCGAGAATAATCACAGCAATCTAATTCAAGAAGAGAAAACCAAACCAAACATAATTGTCATCCTCACGGACGATCAAGGCTGGGCAGATGTAGGTTTCAATGGAGCGAAAGACATCCCCACCCCAAATTTAGATAGGATAGCACAAGAAGGTGTAATCTTTGAAAACGGATATGTTTCACATCCATATTGTAGCCCTTCCAGAGCTGGATTACTGACCGGGCGTTATCAAGCGCGGTTTGGTCACGATTGTAACCTTCCTTATCAGGGAGAAAATGATGCATCTATTGGCACTCCTTCTTCGGAAAGAATGATCTCGGAAGTCCTAAAAGAGCAAGGGTACAGGACCGGAGCCATTGGCAAGTGGCATGTTGGTGATCATCCCGATGTCCAACCGATGGCGCAAGGATTTGATGAATGGTTTGGTTTTGTAGGGGGCAGCATGAATTTTTGGGGTATTTCGACATCTCCTGTCCAAACTATTTTTAGGAATACGGTTAAAGTGCCCGAAGAGGAATTGAGCTATTTGACCGACGACTTTACGGATGAGGCCATAAATTTTATCTCAAGTCAAAATGAAAAACCGTTCTTTTTGTATTTGGCCTACAATGCTCCCCATGCGCCTAACCATGCCACAAAGCAATATCTTGAAAGAACTAAGCATATTGAATATGGTGGGAGAAGCGTCTATGGGGCGATGGTCAATGCCGTAGACGCAGGTGTTGGAAAGATAGATTCAGCATTGATTGCCAATGGTATAAAAGATAATACCATCATCGTTTTTTTAAGTGACAATGGAGGGAGAAGAGAATTTGCTGATAATCGTCCCAATAGAGGACATAAAGGGATGCTCTTCGAAGGGGGAATTAAAGTCCCTTTTTTTATAACCTGGCCCGATCGCCTCAAGGGACACCAGGTTTATAAATATCCGATTATTTCACTTGATTTATTCCCAACATTTTTAGATGCATTGGGAATTGCTCCCGCCTCCGAAAAACAATTGGATGGAATTAGCTTATTACCATTTATATCCGGTGAAAATGCGGGAAAGCCTCATGAGACACTATTTTGGCGTTCGGTTGGAGGCTTTGAATATGCGGTAAGAAAAGGAAATTTCAAGTTGTATAAAAGTGCGTATAAGAACAAAACACTACTATTTGATTTGGAAAAAGACCATTACGAAAGGAATGATATCTCTGATCAATTCCCGGATGTCATTGCAAACTTGGAACAAGAATATGCAGATTGGGATGCCCAAAACTTAGCACCTGGATGGGTTGATCCTCATCCCGGAAATGTATTGCTGGAGGAGGAAAAGTTTCAAAATATCAGAAAAAGGTCGTTGCCGCCAACCAATCGATAGCATTACAACCGACCCAACAACAGCTCTAACCATTCCTTCAACTCAAAATAATCCCGCCGCCACTGCCGATTTCCATAGGGCAACCCTTCGCGATTGTAGGAGCCGCCGGGGTGAATGTACCGTATCCTACCTTCCCGGTCGATCAAAAAACTGATGGATGTATAATCTCTCCCGCCATTTTGAAACCAATAACGGTTGAGATTTTTCCAATCTTCGTCGATGGCAATGGGAAACCGGAATTGCTTCGCTGCAGTGTATTTACGAACCGCTTCGTTGGTAACCTTCGTGCCGTATGGTTTGGGGTGGTAAAGACCGATGATGACCAGGCCCTTCTCGGCGTATTGATCGTGAAACTCGTTGAGGGACACTGCACTGGCTTCGCAGAAGGGGCAGGTATCGAGCCACCATCGGAGTAGAACGACTTTGCCTTTCAGATCCCCGAGTTGAAGCGGTTCAGAATTGACCTAACGATCAATTTCCCAAGGGGGGGCGGGTTGGCCAATAAGGTGTTGCCACGGGACTTTTTGGGCTTGGCAGCTATTTAGGCTCATAATAGAACCGAATAGAAAAGCCAATAATACGGTGGTATAGGTAGTTCTTTGCATCGAGGCAGTATTCATTTTAAAAAAGGTCATTTGGATCAATCAAGAGAAACTCTTGCCAGGGCATCCCATTCGGTCCGACCAATAACATCTTATATGGTTGATATTTGCTTTGAAAAGCTGCCATGCCCGAATGATAACCTGACGGACCGGATTTAACTTCAAGTCCAATGACTTGCTCTCCTTTTTGTAGGACGAAATCTACTTCATTATTTCTATGCCGCCAGTAAAACAATTTTAAATCGGGAGCATTGGCCACACTGGTGGCGAGGTGGGCTCCAACTGTCGACTCCACATGATGTCCCCACCGATCTGGTTGCATTCGGATGGTCTGCAGGGAATCGACCTGGTAGGCAGACAGTAAAGCTGTATTTAAAACCTGTAGTTTGGGGCTGGAGGATCGGGTCCGGACTAGACTGCCGGAATACTTTTCAATACCGGTAACCAGTCCCGCAGAGCCAAGTAGTTCCAAATAATGCGCCAAAGTGGTCGTGTTGCCGGCATCGACCAGCTGGCCGAGCATTTTGGTATAGGAGAGAATTTTTCCGGAATACATGCAGCTGAACTCAAATAACCTTTTCAGTAAGGCCGGTTTTCGTATTCTGGAGAGTTGTAGAATGTCTTTGGAAATAGTAGTTTCGATCAATGCATTGCGTATGTAGTCTTTCCAGCGATCCTCTTCTTTGGTTAATGGGATTGCTCCGGGATAGCCGCCAAACCAGACATATTCTTCTGGGGTGAGTCCAAAGGCCGATTGCATCTCCCGGTAAGACCAATGGTGCATAAAAATTCTTTCAAAGCGACCTGCCAATGACTCCGTCAAACCCTTCTCGAGGAGCAGGCGGGACGAACCTAATAGTATGACCTTAAGAGCCGTATTCGTTCTGCTGTCGCGATCCCATTGACCTTTTACCACTTTACTCCAATCATCGATTTTTTGGATCTCATCGATGACCAATAGAAATTCTGAAGCTCCCTTTTGCTTTAATTTTAAACGGGCGACCTCCCACTGTTGGTCTATCCAAACCGATTGATTGGTTTGGCTTTCATCGGCAGAGATAAAATGATAGGGTATGGATGTTTCTTTGAGGATCTGTTGTACCATAGTGGTTTTTCCCACTTGTCTGGGACCCGTGATCACTTGAATGAATCGACGGGGTTCTTTTATCCTGGTTTGCAGTGTTTTGAACTGCGCTCTTCGGTATTGGTGCATGATTACTCAGATTGCTGAGTAAAATTACTCAATTTACTGAGTAAAATTACTCAACACATTGAGTAATTTGTTTACTGGTTGATCATCTCACCCTAATCAAGCACTCAACACGCCCTTCACCACATGTCCATGCACATCCGTCAATCGATACCGTCGTCCCTGGAATTTCTGGGTAAACCGCTCGTGGTCGATGCCCAGTAGGTGCAATACCGTTGCCTGGAAGTCGTGAACGTGGACCGGGTCTTTCACGATGTTGTAGCCAAAGTCATCCGTTTGTCCGTAGGTATGTCCTTGTTTGACGCCCGCCCCGGCCATCCAGATCGTGAAGCAGCGAGGATGGTGATCGCGGCCGTAGACCTCGGGTGTTAGTTTACCCTGGGAATAGCAGCCCCGGCCAAATTCGCCTCCCCATATGACAAGCGTATCGTCGAGCATACCTCTGCGTTTGAGATCCGTGATCAGCGCGGCAGAAGGCTGATCGACTGTTTTCGCCATTTGTCGGATCTGGTTCGGCAAATTGCCGTGCATGTCCCAACCCATCTGGTAAAGTTGGATGAAACGCACGCCACTTTCTGCCAGTTTGCGGGCCAGGATACAATTGTAGGCGAAAGATCCTGGGGTTCGGGCTTGTTCGCCGTATTCATCAAAGATGTAGTCGGGCTCATCCGACATGTCGAGGGATTCGGGGACCGACATTTGCATCCGGAAAGCCATTTCGTACTGGGCCATGCGGGAATGCAAGCTTTCGTCGTTGGTCTTTTCGTATTGGTGTTGGTGGAGTTTTTCAAGATAATTGAGCATCCGACGCCGACTGTCGCGATCAATTCCTTTCGGGTCGTTGAGGTATAATACCGGCTCATCGCCAGACCGGAACATCACGCCTTGATGTTTAGAAGGTAAGAAGCCACTGCCCCACAATTTGGCGTATAGGGGTTGTCCTCCCGGGATACCGCGGGATAGCAGTACGACAAAGTCGGGTAGATTCTTGTTTTCGCTGCCAAGACCGTAACTCACCCAAGATCCCATACTGGGTCGGCCCGCTTGCTGCGATCCCGTCTGTACGAAAGTCACGGCAGGGTCGTGATTGATGGCCTCCGTGTGCATCGTCTTGATGAAGGTAACATCATCGACGATCTTCTCGTGGTGAGGCATGATGTTGCTCAACCAGGCACCGCTTTGGCCGTATTGCTGAAAAGAAAAATCGCCCATGGCGAGTGGAAACGACCGCTGATTGGAAGTCATGCCCGTCACGCGCTGATTACCCCGGATGGAGGCCGGCAACTCCTGACCAAACATTTCCTTTAATTTGGGTTTGTAATCGAATAGCTCCAATTGCGAAGGTGCCCCACTTTGAAAAAGGTAAATAATGCGCTTCACCTTGGGAGAAAAATGGGGGAGATCGCTATTCCCGTTCATAAAGTTTTCAATGCTATTACCCCCCAGCAGGGAGGTTAAGGCCGTAGCGCCCAGACTGTACAGGCTGTTTTGCATGAATACCCGGCGATTGAGGCCGGAAACGAGTTGGTCGAATTTATTGGACATGGTTGATGTTGTTGTTGCTTTGGTTACTATTGTTACTATTGTTACTATTGTTACTATTGCTGCTATTGCTGCTGTTGCTGTCTCTTTTGTTGCTTTGGGTCACCGCTTCATGACGAATTCGTCGAAGTTCATGACCGTGGAAGCGATCATTGAGTAGGCGGCTAATTCTGTTTTATCTAGTGTTGGATCGACCGGGTGTTCCCCCACGGCTAATAGTTCTTGAGCTTTTTGTGGCTCAGCGGAGAAACTGGCCCGCTCTTCCTGGTAGAATTGCTTTAGTGGATTCAGTTCTTCCGGATCCGGACTTCTTCCCACGAGGCACTTGAACAGGTAATTGATGCGATCTTCTACCTGGTCTCCGCCGCGTTGGATCGTTCGCTCGGCTAATGCTCGGGAAGCCTCTACAAACTGCGGGTCGTTCATCAGTACTAATGACTGCAGCGGAGTAGCGGTTTTTTGCCTGCTGACGATGCAGTAGTAGCGATCCGGAGCATCAAAGTTCATCATGGATGGGGGAGGAGCACTCCGTTTCCAGATGGTATACATGCTTCGGCGGTAGAGGTCTTCTCCGGTGCCCTGCTGGTAGACGGTGGCATTACGGGTGGCCAAGGCCTTCCAAATGCCTTTCGGTTGATAGGGGTAAACACTGGGACCCCCGACTTTGGTCACCAGAAGACCGCTGGAGGCGAGGGCATGATCCCGAATGGTTTCCGCCGGCAGGCGGTAGGCCGGGTAGTGGGCGTACCATTGATTGGTTGGATCTTTCTCCGCCACTTCCTTACGAATGATGGAGCTTTGTTGGTAGGTAGCTGAGAGCATGACCTGCTTCAGAAATGATTTCATGTCCCAGCCGTTTTCCATGAAGTCAACGGCCAGCCAGTCCAACAGCTCGGGGTGGGTGGGTAGATTGCCCTGATTGCCAAAATCCTCCTGGGTAGCTACCAGTCCCCGTCCAAACAACATCATCCAAAGGCGATTGACTTGCACCCGGGCCGTCAAGGAATTGTCTTTGGATACCAACCAACGGGCCAGGCTTAATCGATTGCGCGGGGCGTCGTCCGGCAAACTGGCAAATACCGACGGGGTATTGGGTTGTACGGAGTCGGTAGGCGCATCGTACATGCCCCGGTCAAGGACAAAAGTGGGGCGAACTTCCTGGCGATCCCGCATGACCATTACTTCCAGAATATCGGTAGCGACCAGGTTTTCTTCTTTTCTTAATGCAGTTAATTCAGTCAAATTGCGATTGTAGGAGCGATTCTTTCCACTGAGTAGGTAATACTCCAATAGTTGTTCGTCATTGGGTTTGGCTGCGGCTTCAGGATTGAACAATTGTTGCACTTCGATTGCGGAGAGCTGTCGATCCCAAACGCGCAACTCATCCATGACAATGTTTTCGATCGAACGCTCCTTTTCCCGGCCTAACATCAAGGGGAAGTTGGACCAATTGGATCCCTTTACCCCATGGAGCAGGCTCTTTTGCAGGTTGTCCCGATGCAGTTTGTATTGGGGGACTTTGCCGTTCACGAAGAAGTGCAGTCCATCGGCTTTGCTGCTTCCATTGTAGGTCATGGTAATGTGTGTCCACTCGCCGACTTTGATCGGATCGATGGTCTGATAATCGATACAGTTATCTGGCCAAACGTGGTTGAGCTGGAACGATAGGGTGCCATCTTCATTGAGTTTGCAGATCCAACCGCGATAACCTTCGAAATCTCCGTTGGTATTATTGAAAATGGGACCTTTTTCGCCTTCCTTGAGCAACTTGACCCAGATGCTGACGGAGAACGGTTGGTGACGATCAAAGTCCATATCGCGGTTGAAGCGAATGCCACAGTCGCCATGGAATTGAACTGCCATTCCGTCTTTACCTTCAACGGTGGTCGGGCGGCTGTCCACATCTCCGAGGAGGGCGGCATCCGGTTTGCCCTTGGCCCGGTTAACGTAACTGATCACCTTGCTTTTGCCACCGACTCCGGCCCAGCCGGCCGATTTTTTACCATCGAGATTGAGTCGTCTTTTGGGTACCTCAACTTCTTTATCAAAATCGAAACTTGCTACCATGCCTTCTTTCAAACTGAGGCGGGGCGTTTTGTTTTTCGCCCACTTTTTGAAATCCGCTACGAAATTATCCGATACGATGGCACTTTCGAGTGGTTTCATCTGTTGGCGGATCTTGGCTAGCTTTTCTTCCTCTTCCGGTGTGGGAAGCATTACGGTAGGGGTGGCTTCGCCATTGTAGGGTACAATGCCCCAGTCATTATTATTGTTAAAGAAAGCGAATAGGGAATAGTACTCTTTTTGGGAAATGGGATCGTATTTGTGGTCGTGGCACCGGGCGCACTCCATGGTGATGCCCAGCAAGGCCTTACCAAAAGTATTGGTGCGATCGGCGACGTATTCCACTCGGTATTCTTCTTCGACTACGCCACCTTCCTGAGTTTGCGGATGATTGCGGTTAAAACAAGTGGCCAGTAGTTGGTCTTTGGTAGGGTTGGGGAGTAAGTCTCCGGCAATTTGTTCAACCAGGAATTGGTCGTAAGGCATGTTTTCATTGAACGCTTTGATGACCCAGTCTCGCCACGGCCACGTATTGCGCATGCCGTCATCCTGATAGCCATGTGAATCTGCGTATCTGGCCACATCTAACCATTCGACTCCCAATCGTTCGCCATATTGCTCGCTGGCGAGCAGCCGGTCGATTACCTTTTCGAAAGCCTGTGGAGAATCGTCGGCAAGGAAATCATCGATGTCTTCCGGGGTTGGCGGCAGACCGGTCAGATCGAGTGAAGCTCGACGCAAAAGCGTGGTTTTATCCGCTTTTTCAGAAGGAATTAGGCCATTACGTTCTATTTTTTCCAAAATGAAATGATCAATAGGTTGTTGTGCCCAATCTTTCTGCTGTATTTTGGGTAAGCTTTCTTTTTGGGGCGAAACGAAAGACCAGTGGGGCTTGTATTCCGCTCCCTGTTGGATCCAACGGGCGATCAGGGCCTTTTCTTCAACGGTTAAGTTTAGATTGGACTCAGGAGGGGGCATCATATACTCCGCATCGTCAGAAATAATGCGGTGAAAGACTTCACTATTTTTCAAACTACCGGGAGATAGGACGTGTTTGACAACATTGTTGTCCCCAACAGTGGCGGCATAGGCATTTTCTGCCATATCAAGCCGAAGTTCTCCCTTCCGCTGATTGGCATCGGGACCGTGACACTGGAAGCAGCGATCGGAAAGAATAGGTTTGATGTGGTAGTTGAAATCGACTGTTTCCGGTAGGTTGGCCGATGCTTCTTTTAGGGATTCCGGTGTTGGCTCTCCACAGGAAGTGATGCCCAATAAGCAGATGAGAAGGGTTGGAAAAGCTAGCTGAAATTTCATTTTGTCCAAATTGTATACTGAAATATGAATATAGTGAATTCGCCCGAATCCATCATTCAAATCGATTTTATATAACTTTAACTCAAAGACTTCTTCAACGTTCAATAATTTGCAAAAATGATGTCAAAAAAAACTCTACTGTTGCGCCTTTCCACACTGCTATTATTGGTTGTTTACCTATCCGGATGTAGTGAGGAAAAAAGCCACCGCTTTGATGCCGAAAACGTCATTGCCTGGTGTATAGTCCCCTTCGATGCCAAAGAAAGAACTCCTCAGCAACGCATTGATATGTTGAAGGAGCTCGGGATTAGCCGCTATGCTTACGACTGGCGAGAAAAACACATTCCGGAAATGGCTGAGGAATTTGAATTAGCGGCATCCAACGGCATCGAAGTATCTGCCGTTTGGCTCTGGATTGATGCACGCAATGATACAGTGGGTGCTTTAAGCGCTTCCAATGAAAAGCTTTTTGATGCCATCCGGGAAACGGGCATTCAAACGGACATCTGGATGAGCTTTAATAGCAACTACTTCGATAGCCTAACCCAGGCACAGGCTTTGGAGCGGGGCATTGAAATGGTAGACTTCTTGAGTCAGAAGGCGGAAGGGCTGGGCTGCCGACTGGCTTTGTACAATCATGGCGATTGGTTTGGAAACCCCATGAATCAAGTCCAAATCATCCAGGCTTTACCAAAAAGGAAATTGGGCATCATCTATAACTTTCATCACCTGCACGAAGATCTAGGTGCTTATGAACAAGCAGTAACCGACATCTTGCCCTATTTGTGGACCGTCAACCTCAACGGAATGCGCGAAGAAGGGCCGAAGATTTTGACGATTGGAGAAGGCGATGAAGAAAGAGATATGATAAAATTGCTGATTGATAAGGGGTATGAAGGTCCATGGGGTGTTTTGGGACACATCGAAACGGAAGATGTCCGAGTGGTTTTGGAACGAAACCTGAAAGGACTGCGTTCGCTACAGCTCTAGTAGTTTTCGGGGCAAATATTAGTGCTTGACCACCTTGCCTTTTCG
The DNA here is from genome assembly GCA_028284395.1 of Saprospiraceae bacterium. GTDB lineage: Bacteria > Bacteroidota > Bacteroidia > Chitinophagales > Saprospiraceae > JANQRV01. Next base: position 24,907 of record JANQRV010000096.1, on the reverse strand, counting down.
AACAATTTGTTTTCCCAGATAGAGTCGGTAAAAATAGATTCCAGCAGCTTGGTTTTGGAATGGAATGATCGATGCTTGGCCGTTGATGAGTCTCACCGTACTCACCTCGCGGCCAAGTACATCATAAAGTTTTACCGTTCCTTCCCGGAAGGAAGAACTGTAATAAACGAATGAAACCTCCTCCCCGAAAGGGTTTGGATATGTTTTGACGAGTAGGTCCGAATCATAGTTGTCGGTGTCTACGGTCGTACAGGCACCCAGCATATTGGTATCCATCCAATTGAGTCGGTTGGTCAGCCATCCCTTTAAAAAGCGGATTTCATCGTCGTAATTATTACCCACGAAAAAATTAGGCCAAACGTATTGACCTAGTACCGGCCAACGTTGAAAATTGCGTTGCCGAGCTTCTTCGGTCCGCATCGTATTTTGATCGAGAAATTGGAGGAGGTTGTCCGTGCCCAAGCTACCCTGTCGCAATTCGGTCCAACGACAACTGATGGCATTTTGTACGGCGGGTATCGTTAATAATTTACTGACCCAAAACGGATGTCGGGTCCCAGATTCGACCCATCGGTAGCTCCAGCCGTTCGGGCCTGCGTCATGGCCAAAATCGAAATTCCCAAAAGCCAGGTTGAAGTCCCACAGTGGTCCCATATGTAGTTTTCCACCATTGCTGTCCTTCTTCTTATGGATGAAAAAACTGAGTTTGAAGGCATCAATGTGTTTGCCAACTTCATTGACGATCCAATAATCGACAAAAGAATTTAAGTCAATGTATTGGTCCCATACCTGGTTGTATTGTGGGCCGTCCATGGCTAATTCAAAATTGCGGATGTAGTTTTGGATGTAATTTTTTTGTTCCGGGCGGATCTCATCAAAATCAGGGTCGTCGAATTTGTAAAAAACATCGGGGCCGATGCTCGACCACCAACCGTCATCAATGCCGGGGTCGTCTCGATCGATTTGAAGGATGTATCCCCCGGTCAGTTCATCACCCTCGATGTCTTCCGGCCGGAGCCTCGAAATGTCGACCCGATTCTTGTCTCTTTTGATCCTCTCGGTGAGTACATACAAGCCCCGGTAATCGGTATTGATCATCAGTTCGCACAGGCGGGTTCGGGGGGTATACTGGCTGGTAAGGCTGCCGATGTGATATGCCAACACATTGCGGAGGAGACTTTTGTCGGTATAGGGACCGTGTAGTACCCAGTCATTTTCTTCGGGCATGCCCAAAAGAGAGACATTGGCATTGTCTCCGGCTTCCGTCCGCGTTTCCATACCGTAATTTTTTTTGGGGAACGATTGGGAGGAAGATCCTCGGATTTCAATACCGATGGCCCCATCGTATCCGTTGAAGGCGTCTCCTATAAAATTGCGTTTTCCCGGGCCATTGTCAATGATCCCCATTTGGACCTGAATTTTGGGTTCGTTCGGGATGGCTTCACCTCTGGTATTGATGATCATGACCGGCAGGTTAGAAGACTCAAAAGGGGTGTAAAACCACGTTGGTACCGGCTGGTAGTTGCGTTCCGAATTGCGAATTCCGAGAGAAAGAAAGAAAATACCGGTCATATCCGAGGAAGTTGTACTCTGGTTATGTATCTGAATGGCCAGGGTGTTTTTCCCGCTGGTTAGAATACTGTCCAACCTGGGCTGGTATACTGCGAAAGCCTGCGGTAGTTTGCCTTGATACATTTCTGCTTCCCGGTTACCGTTTGCCAACATATTGAAGGGAGTAGGCCGACCGATCCGGCCAACATTGGCCCGGGCAATTTCTACACCATTCAAATAGGCAACAAAAGCGTCATCGTAATCAGCGTGCAAAACCAACATTTGGATCTGATCGCGATCGACAATCTCGAATTGTCGCCGCAAGTACAAGGAAACCGTTGGCGAGACCAGGGTTCTGTCGTCTCCATCACCGTAGCCAAATCCGCCGGGGCCACTCAACCAGCTCAGGTCGTTAAAATCATTGCTTCGCCAATCTGCCGGCGGTTCGCTATTGCCAAGCCGGAACCGCCAATCGTCTTCGGCCAGGACGGCTGTTTCCCAATGATCGATGCCCTGTTGGGCAACTGTAACTAAGGACAGGAGACAAAAGATCGGAATCATTCTTATCATCTTTGCATCATTTTCTTCGGGCAAAATCTAAATTGGATTTTAATTCGTCTATGGCATTTTGCCATTCCGCAGGTGAAAGTGCATCTTCGTGTTTTTGACTGGCTTCCAAGGTCGCCGACCGAATTTGATCCTCCCACTTTTTCAGTTGTTCATTGACCAGGGTCTCAGAGAAAGGGCCTTCTTTGAAGGATTGGAGTAACTGATTGTATTCGGTCGTAAAGGTTGCCCAGCCTCCGATCAGTTTATCGCACGCAGCCGAACGCTGCAGCAGATTAAATGAGCCGAACCGGAATGGTTGGCAATCGGCCGAGACTTCTCCCCATTCATCTGCTATGGGGGTGACGGGGTTTCGGTTAAAACGAATATTTTCAAAGGCATTGTCCATGTCCCACGGGATGAGGTGCATTGTTTCCTCGGTCGGTTCTTCATACCAATAGAAGTTGTGATTGGTACAGCCTTGATTACAGTACCAGTGGAAGGGGCCGTCATCGACCCGAATGGTGCGATCTACGACCGCATAGGACAAAATTTCCTTAATGTTCATCCATTTTTTAATGACCTCTTGGATATTGGCGTCATCGCTATCGGCAATTTCCCGGGCAAAGGCACTCATCATTGCTGCCGATGGGTTTTCGTCTTCATTGGTCTTGAGACTGGCAATGTATTCCCGGTCCCTATACGGCTGACCATCGGCACGTAGCGGCCAGATTTCCTTGTAGAGATTGCCCGAACCATCGTCAAAATTATGACGAGTAAACCTACCGTCGATTTGTTCGGTGAGTGCATACAGTCCGGAGTAGTTGCCGTTGATCATCAAGCGGGCGTGAATGGACCTGGGGGCAGGTACATCCATTTCCCGGAATAGCCAATATGCCAATCGTTCCCTCATTTGAGAAGGATCGAGGTTTTGGGAGTGAAACTGCAATTTCTTCATTTTGAAGAAAGTATGGTCGGAGTCTTGCCAGTTGACCTTGACTTTGATGGACAATTTGGTGCAGGTCTTATAACCGGAAGGGTTGGCCCAGTCCGTACCGGATAAACAGTTGACAAAGGCGCCTACCGAACCTTTATAACGGATGCCTACCGGACTGATGGTCTCTCCTTCAAAAGTCAGACTACCTTCTACGTATTTTTCAGCAGACGGGTCGGCGTCGATTTCCGCCAGAGCTGCCGGTGGTAAGTTGAGTTGGAAAGTCGGTAACTTATCCTGATCGAAGATGTAATCGGAATTTTCGTTCAGGTATCTTTCGTCACCGGTAGGGACGATGGTTGCTACCTGGGAAGCCGGAGGTTGCCCGGAGTCGCCGTCTACCTCCACCTCCTTCGTTGGGCTTTCGCAACCCAACGCCAAAATGGAGACACCGAGGACTATTATCCCGCAGATGGATGACAATTTCATGAAATTCATAAGGCCCATTATTATGTGTCTTTAAAGATAACCTTCCTTTAGTTGGCAAGCAGTAAATTGCGCAAAGGCTGTTGATAAAGGGCTCCGGTTAATTCCTGCAGCTCAAAGTAGGATCGGTAGATCTCTGCCTCAATTTCCTCTAGTTTCAATTGGTTTTCGATCTCGCTTCTTTTTTGATAAAGTAAGAGAAGAGGATTTGCACTTTCGTTTTTGCTGTAACGACTGGCCAGCGTGTTTGCTTGTTGGGAAGAAGTCGTGAAGAAGTCTTCCACAAAGTCTTTCTCCGCGAATAATTGTTGAAGTTCGAGCCTTTTTCGGTTTACCCGATCCTCGAAACGGAAGTGGTCGATGTGCTCCTCTTGTTTCTGGAGGTCCTGCTCGATTTCCAATTCCTGTATCTTCAATTTGCGACTGGGGCTGAAAGGTAAAACAAAGGCTAGCGAAACGGAAAGTTTTTCTTCCCATACGTCCGTGTGGGGACCACGATATTGTAATTGTAAAAAATCCAGGTAACGTTTTTGCTCGGCCTTTTCCAGGTCTATTTCCGCTTCGGTAAGTTGTTGGCGGAGCAGGGCTTCTTTCTGCCAGTCGGGCAGTTGATCCTGAGGCGTGGTCAGTAGTTTTTCGGCAATGGTCTCCGGTGAGATTAACCCCGAAAAATCCGCTTGTTTTCCCGGGGGAAGCAAACCTTTCAATCGACCCTCATCCCGGTGGATTCGAATTTGCAATTGGCTGATATCTTCCAGAATTTCAATCAAGTCCTTGGGGCGGGAATCGGGCTGGGTTGCCAGTTTTTGCAAAACTGTTTGTTCGTCCAGAAGAATGACCAATAAGTTTTTCCGCAGTTTCAATTGATTGGAAAGCCGGTGGATCCGGAGCCAATCTTCATAGCAATCTCTGATGAAATCCCTGCGGAATTGATCTCGGTCAAGTGATGCTTTTTCTCCATACAAAGCAGCCAGTCGCATTTGCGCTTTTCGAATGCCCGGGGTGCTCGGACTGAAGCGAACCAGATATTGCTGGCGGTCGACGTCAAATTCGTCGGTTTCCGTTCGGACATCGATTTTTTCTATCCAGGAAGGCTTGAAAGTGGACAGGAGGGCACGTTGTGAAAGCAGGCTGTCTACCGAACGCAAACCAAGCCTCAGGTATTCTTCAAAGTCGATCGTAGACTGCGCGCCGACGGGAAAGAACAGAAAACTATAAGAAAGAATCAAGATGCTAACCCATCTGCTCATTGTTGGTCGATTTCGAGATCTACTAATGGTTTTCGCGACCTGCCAAACATTACCCCTTCCGGTGTTTTCAAGAATTGCAATACCACTTTTTCCTTTTGCAAAAAGTTGTTGTCGGGCGGGATCTGTACCAGAACCTCCCGACCGTAGGTTTTTAAATCGGGTATTTTTCGCATGCGCTCGGGGATTTCGACGATCCGTGATCCCAGGCCGGTAACGATTCCCAAGCATGAGGTGGTTTCTTCCTTCTCAGAAAGAATCAGGAAAGAATCCTGAAGTGCGACATGAAGAATGAGATCTTCCTGGACAAAACCCTGGACCAAAGTCGGATTGGGTTCATAAAAAGTGATCAAGGTCCGGAAGGAAGGAATGTGTTCAGAGATTTTGCAATGAATATTTCCGATGATACCGTCGGTAGGCGCCTGCAATTGGATGGGGATGATTTTATTGGATTGATCAAACGCTCTTTCGGCAGCCAATCGATTGATTTCGACTTGGTAAGGATTTCCACCGATTTCGAGTTCTTTTTCGATGGTGCGGATTTCCGCTCCGAAGCTGGCTTCAGCCAACGACCGTTCTTTTTGGAGCGCTTCGATCCGACTGGTGATAGGTTGGTAATCCGGTTGCTCCACACGGACCGATTTCAGATCCCGATAGAGCGATTGCTGAAAGGTCTTTTGTTCTTCTAGTTTGCGAATAGCCGCGTCAATTTCCTCGAGCTTCAGATCCCGGCGGGAAGCAATGACTTCGATCTTACTCTTTTTTTCGGTACGCCATAGATTTTCTTTGGCCCGGAGTTCATCAATCCGGAATCCTTGGTCTTCGAGTACTTCTTTGGGCTTGATGCGGTACAAATCCAATAGGGTATCGCCGGCCTTCACAAACTGCCCGGGTGTCACATGGATCTTTCCCACCGCCACGGGGTAATTAAAGTTGATCTCTGTTTCCTTGGTCTCGGCAAAGCCGTAAAAGGATACGACGCCATTTCGATACGACGTGTTCCACCGCCATAGTAATACCCCTATTACCAGGATGGACAGGTAAAAAACATTGAAATATCGCAATCTAAAGTCTTTTGTTTTACAAACTGATAGCCGGTTTTTCAAACCGGAGCCGCAGGTCCCGGATGTCATCCATCTCCTCCAACCGGGAAGTTAACTCTCCTATACTCTTATTTCTTTTGATACGGAGCTGGTAGCTGAATTCCTTTAGGTGTTCCAGGGGTGTTTCATCTATAACATTACCAGCAATATCACGGGTTTTAGCAGTTTTGCGTAAATTCAGAAACCGGATTTGCTCTAGTTCTACCTCCTGGCAAAAACTATTGAGAATCCGGTCGATTTCTTGTTCGCTGTTACTGTTTTTGGGGATTTCTATTTTGAGTTTTCCTACCAATTCATCTTGTTTGGATAGAGGAGAAAAGCGCAAAAGTACCGCCGTTGTGCAAAAACCGATCGTGCCGATGAAGGCAATGGTAAAGCCAAAGACGCCACAGGCAATTCCCGCGGCAATCGAGGCAAACATAAAGGCCATATTGCGTGGGTCGTTCAGAACGGTGCGAAAGCGAATGATCGCCAGAGCGCCCAGCATGCCCAAGCCCCTGGCCAGAGAATCGCCGATCGCTTGCATCACGGTAGCCGCTACGATCGAGATCAGAGCCATCGCCTGCAGGAAGTGCGCCGGTTTATAAATGTCTCGGGTTGTCAGTTCGTACGTTAATACGATGAGAGATCCGAGAAACAACGAGCACAGGACGGTGATCAATATCGCCATCGCCGTCGGGTTGTCGGTATTGTTGTGTGTCAGTAAATATTCAAACATTCAAACAGCTTCTAAAGACGCTTAATGGTGAATTTACACAGAGCTGGCGGGCTGTGCAACTTTCACCAGTTATTTTGAGATCATCAGCTTTTGTCCGACAGAATCGTTGGCAATAAGAAAATAGAGGCCCCCGGGCAAGTGGTCGACGGCAAAGTTGATAGTAGTAGCATTCGAATGTCTGAACAGAACTTCTCTTCCGAAAACATCGAAAAGTTTGATTTGCAGGTTTTCAGCCGTTTCGTCGAGTAGAAGTACATGGAGTTCCGATCGGGTGGGGTTGGGATAGACCTGGAGCTTAGCACTTTCAAAATTGACGGGATGAAGACCGGTAGTTCCGCCATCGTTATTGGCATTAAAGGTGGGTTCGCCAATACTGAATTCACCGGTGCCGTTCGGGCGGCGGGCCAGAGAGAGATCCGTCGTTTGCTCGCCAAAGGTGATTTCGTCAATCACCACCGTATCGGGATTTACCAGGAAGACCGCTTCTCCGGAGGCCGATAGTTTAAAGTTTGCGTGTAGGCCTTCCTGCGAACCGTCTTCATCGGCCCAGATAACCAGGTAGCCTTGGGCGGGGATGGTCGTTCCTTCCGGAAAGTCGTATTTATCCAGGTTGTCTGCCTTATCACTGAGAAAGTAACCGGTGAGATCAATATCCACATTGCCTTTATTGTACAACTCAATCCAATCGTCAAATTCACCATCCTGATCGGCTACTGCTGCATCATTGGAAGCCATCAATTCATTGATGACAACATCTTCTGAGGGAGCGCTATTTCCTGCCATAACCCGGTAGACATAGACATCGTGTTCTGCTCCCTTCGGAGCATAAGTGACGGTTCCGGCCTGGTCATTCGCAATGGCTTCGACATAATAGCGAACGTAGCTGCCGGGATCAAAACCCGGGATACTGGCTCTGAAAGTTCCGTTTTCCAATCGAATCATATCCACGCGGGCAAAAGTGCCGACGATACCCTGGCCGTAATATAGCCTGACCCGATCGGTTTTTTCCGGTTGTTCCACTACCACCTCTATGACGACGGCCTCACCGCCTACCGGCTGCGTGATCACTTTGCTGACCGAAGCAATCACCGGCCCATCTACTCCAACTTCCGAGTGTTCGAGTAGAAAATTCCTTCTTTCCCGGACGTGGCTCTTGAGTTCCGTTATTTCCGTGGCAAATTCATTGGGTTCAAAGATCCTCTTAGGGTCGTTCTGGATCGATTCTTCTATTTGTAGCCGATAACCATCAATGAGGTCATCCATATATTCGGGTGTAAAATAATCAGCTAGAATGACTCTTAGATGAGCTAGATACCTTTGTCTTAGATCGGGGCTGGCAAAAAGCCGGTTGGCCAGCGGGAAATCTTCATTGTCTTCCCGGTAAAACGGACCCCAGGAGGTTGTGGCGTTGAATTGCATGACACTATTGCCATCGTATTCCAGGGGTATCAGCCTGCCGGTTTCAGCTTCCCAATAGAGATAGTAATCCATGCCGCCTTTACCGATGTAGCCGTCCTGATCAGTAAAGATGATCTCGTGCGCCATAAACCAGAGGGCCTTGTCGATATCGACAAAGTCTTGTAAATTCTCGTATAGATTCTCGTCAGCCGGGAGGTTATTGAGCATATCGGTACCTTCTACGAGGTCTTCCCACGGATGTATTTTACTGCTCTTTTTTAAGGTGTAATTGGGGATGTAGCTCATGGTGTCGGGACCAAGATAATTGAGTGTTGAGAGTCCTTGCCCAAAGGCCCCGCCTCTACCCGGACCCCTGGGGCCACCACCTGGTCCGCCGCCGGTCCCTCCTTCCTGCAGGGCACGCCACCGGGTGCCATCGTTACTGAGAAACCACTCCCGCATGTATTCTCCATTGAGTTGTTGGACATTGAGATAAGGGCCCCAATACATTCCGTTGATGTATAGCTGTGCCATGTTGGTCTTTAATCCCAGGGCATAATTTCTGCCAATATGGTTGTAAACGATTTCACGAATAGAAGAAGGATCATCGAAATTGCCGTTGAGGTTCAGCGTTTCGTATCCCATATGGTCCTGGCCGTCAACAAAAGCATCCAGTGTAATATTGAAAGATTTTTTTTCCGAATTGTTCCGGAAATCAGAAGTAGCACCCTTAAAACGTACCCCGACACTATCGATGAATTGTCCGTCGATGGTCACGGAAGCCAGCACATCGTTGTCGCCGGCGGCAGTCAATGCCGACCAGAAATTCTGTTGGGAAAAGGTGAGTTCTACCGTACGAATAACGTCTTCCCGGTAGAATCCGGTCGTCGGTTGATTGCCCAAAATGAGTCGGGAGCCGTCGGCAGAAATTCGCATTTCTCCCGGTAGGTTCTGACCGGAAGCATAGATAAAGAAGAAAAGAAAAAATGGAGTAAGAAATTTTTTCATAATGTAGTCGCTGCTTTCTTGTGAAAATTCGAATGATATAGATGATATCACGCTAATGGTTCGTTACCAATACAATAAGGTGCTTTCGGACTTCTTTGTACTCTATTTTAACATTTTTTCTCGGATGTTTTACAAGCGATCAATTTTTGATCAGTTTAAAATTGACGGCGTCTTTCTCCCCTTGGCTTAGTTCTCCGAAATACATGCCCGCTTGCAGGTCGCCGAGAAAGAGACCTCCGATCACGGCTTTTTCAAGGACGAACCGACCGGATACATCATAGAGCCTCAGATTAACGGTTCCGGACACCCCCTTGAAGAAAAGAAAATCTTTGACCGGGTTGGGGTAGAAAACAAGAGGGGCATTGGGCGTTGCGGGAGCTTCAAAGTTGGCGGTGCCGGGACTGCCGTTGCTGTTGAGGCAATCCCAGTTTTCCGGCAACGCATTATCAAGGTCCGGAGTAATCAATTCCAATGTTGAGCCCGTTCCATTTGCACAATTGGGCCACGGAGCCAGCGAGGTATAGAAAACTTCGTCCTGGAGTTCGCCGGTGTGGTCGTATATTCGGACGGCATCTTCCTCACTGGACAGACCAAAGTCGAAATCTCCCACGAAGTCACTGACTTGAGGAAAGGCTTTTACAAAATCGAGGGATCGATTTACCAGCATTAAATAACCATTGGCTTTGATCAGCGTCCCGGCGGGAAAAGTAAAAACATTGTCGTCATTTTTATCTTTCAATGTCCAATTGGTAAGATCAATGCTGGTGTTGTTCGGGTTGTAGAGTTCGACCCAATCACCACTTTCAAAAGATTCCGCTGACCTGTAATTGATCTCATTGATGACAATTGGTCGGAGGGCATCTTTGATCTCGATAAAGTTTGGGGTAATGTTAGTGACTGCTTCCAGGTCCAGTTCGATCTTGGCACTGGTAGACGAAATATTACCACTCCAGTGTGAGAAAGTATATCCCGGTTCGGGAATGGCTACCAGTTGAATAGGCACGTCTTGGAAATAGTCGCCCGTCCAGGATTCAACCCTGATTTCGAGGTGATCGTTGAGTTTTACATATCCTTTAGCCGGGTTCTCATTGGCGATTGTGATCGCATGAATAGCCGGTAGTGCAAATTGAAGTCTAATGTGTTGTTTGGCGTGCGAAGGCCTGCTGGAAGCAAACGATTTCATACGTTGCAGGTGATCAAGTGCCGAACTTGGATTGCCTGACCAACGCTGAAAGTGATCGGGGATCTCCGGAGCGATCCGGTCAAATACGGATTGAATATGATTCCGGACCCGCTCCGGCAAAAAGCGGGTGTTTAATTCATCCGCGTACCGGTTGATGAATTTGTTCCGGAACTTGATATTGGTCATCATTTTTCGGAACAACAGTGTCGACCACGGAGGATTGGGCCAGCCCGGGCCATTTTCTTCCAAGGCAAAATCCAATGTATTGCGTCTGAGGGCGGTCGGCTCCCACAATCCGAAGCCAAAATCAGTGTCGAACAAAATCCAACGCCATTTTCCGCCTGGATGTTTCCAGAATTTGATATTGTTGCCGGGCCAGTCGGTGTTGTCGAAATAAATTTGAGCAAGCTGATAAACGATGTAGTTGTCGATATCGATCCGATCGGATACAAAAGCAAAATTATTGTCTGAAGTCAGGTCTGCAGAACCGACATAATTGATGAGTTCCAGATATTCTTCATTACTTCCCTCAATGGTGGCACCATCCCTTTCGAGCAAATCAATGTCATTGGCATTTAAATCATGTCTGGAAGCGAGAAAGTGTTCGTTGACCTTTTCTCTTAGGTTGTAAATGCCCCAGTAGGATCCATTGATGTAAGCAACGGTTGGAGTAAACGCCTGGAAGTCCAAACCTGTACCTTCCATAAGACTGGTAAGAGCAACATCCTTAATCATAGTCCGCAGCCAGTCCTGACCGGAGTTTCTCAATACCAGTGCTTCGAATTCGCCGTACGGTCGGTTGGCAAAGAAGGGGTAGGCAATTTGAGAATCCCCGTATTGCCGTCGGGCAAAGAGTGAAAAAGAGCGCTGATCCAAGGCCCGGCTCCAGCCACCGAAAATCTTGGCGCCGAGGTTCAATGCCGTTCCTAAGCGGCCATCCTTTTCGTAAAAAGCAAAATGGAAGGGCCGCTCCCAATCCTGCCAGAAATTGGCACCGAAGTAGGGAAAGTCGGATTCAAAGCTGTCCCCGTAGGCATATATGCCGGTGTCTTCATCAAAGAGATTTTCGGGGTCGCTTACCAGGGTCACTACCGGTAGTGAATGAGAAGCCCCAAAGATAAAGGTTCTGCTCTCCGTCGGCGAGGGGAGGTAATCTTGCTTGAAAATGCGGGCAGGGACGACGGTATTCTTGTTGATGGATAGGGGTGTTGTATACGCAGGCGAAGACGGCCCCGGTTCGCTGGCATCAATGGTGTAACGAATCACTTCATTGCCGGCATTACCGGAAAGAGCCAGAGTGACATCGTCTTGTACCACTCCCCCGGAATGGGAAAAGACAATACGGGAGGTGACCACCCCCAATTGCTCGGCCGAAGTATTTGCGGCTCCGGGCGTCGGATTTGCATAAAGCGCCAGATCTCTATTGACGGCCGACCAGCCAATGGAATGATTCGGTGGGAGGCCTTCAACCAATAATTCGCTTACTAACTGGCCCTGGTCGTTACTTAAGATCAGCGTTTCTGATTGAGAAGAGATTTTGAAATTGGTATGAAGGCCACCATCCTTCAAGCCAAGTACGGCGGGAGGGCGGCCGCCGTCCGGAGAGGGCGACGAGAAAATGGCAGAAAGGAAAGGAATGATCGTTAGGTCCGAAGAATTCCTGCTCACATTGTGTCCCTGGATGGCCAGAACATTTTTGCCCGGCTTCAAGATATCCATCGCGCTGGAGATGATGAATCGCTCCGGAATTCCCCCTTCATACATCAATGCTTCATGGTTTGATGAAGCATTGGCGTCGTAAGCCGGGGGGCGGCCGCTGATGTTGGCTCGGGCAATCTCGATGCCATTGAGGTAGGCTACAAAGGCATCGTCGTAGTCCATGTCCAAGACCAAGCGATTCAACTCCGTCAAATCAGCAAGACTGAATTCAATTCGCACAAAAACCGAAGGTGTACCTTGCGGTAGGAGGGTTGCATCATCTCCATCGCCGTAGCCAAACCCGGAAACTCCTTGTTTCCAGGCACTATCGTCAAAATCCAGGGCTGTCCAGTTGCTAGGGGTTGAAGAAGAAGGGGTAGCATACCTGGCCGCGGCTCCATGATCGATCAATGTCCGGGCAAAGGAGAGGCGATTGCGGTCCTTTCCCGAGGCCCAAACCAACAGGTAGCCATTAGGTGGCAGGATAAGGTCCGGGAAAACCCACTTGGCAGGTTCTGCAGCATCATCGGAAACGGTCCATTTATTTAGAGACACTGATTCTGCCCCATAGTTATGTAACTCGAACCAGTCTGGTGTGTCTCCATCTTCATCGAACAGGATAGAGTTGGAAGAAACGGCTTCATTGATTCTGATGGATTGACCCTGCACCGTCGTGGTATAGATAAGACAAATGACCAAGAATGAATATTTCATCGATTTTGATTGTTTCGTTGACCGCTTTGGCTTCTGTGGAAACGTACAGTAACTAAGGCGATAAAAGCAACTAAATAAGGTTAACCACGGGCTTTGTTGAAAATCTCTCAATATGTAATGAATTCGGATAAATTTATGATAATTTCGGCAACTAGCCCGCCGGGCAATATTCAAAGATTTTGTAAAAGAAGTGACAATATGAAAAGATTAGAGAGGAATCCTTTTAACCTATTGTTGTTGCTCCTCATTTCATTGCCGTTCAGCGCCTGTAAAAAAGAGGAGCTTAATGAGATGCCAGAGCCTGCTGAGGAAATGCTCTTTGACGTTGAAATTGGCGATAGCGAGATTCCATATATTCAAGTGACTACGAATGGTGTAGAGATCCAAAACGAGCCTAAGATACCTGCCAAACTTAAGATTTTTGTCGACAAAGAAGAGGTGCAATCGGCGACCATCGGTATTGAATACAGGGGGTCGACCTCTTTTCGATTGTCCGACAAGAAATCTTTCGGCGTCGAAACCTGGGACTTGCAGGGCAATGATGTGGATGTCTCTTTTTTCGGCTTTCCGGCAGAGGAAGACTGGATATTGAATGGCCATGTTGTCAATTTGGAGGAAGGATACATATTTGACCGGACCCTGATGTATCATTATTTCGGGTATCAGGTATACCAGAATATGGGACGATATGGCAGTCGCTCCAAATTTGTTGAATTGGAAGTCAACGGCAAATACCAGGGCGTGTATGTCTTTATGGAGAAGCTAAAACGGGATGGAGAACGGATTGATATTGCTTCTCTAAGACCCTCCGATGAGGATGCAGCCGCCATTACCGGAGGTTATATTTTGAAGATCGATAAGACTGCGGGCGGGGATGTAGCTGCGGGCCAACCGCTGGAGTACTTTGAGAATAATTGGGCGGATGATGCCCGTTATACATTGGAAAACAGTTTCCGGTCGCAATACGACATCAATGGCGATGTCCTTAGCTTTGATCCCTACGGTCCTCCTTATCACCCGGAGCAGTATCTGGAGACCTATTTTCTCTATGAATATCCCAAAGCAGAAGAGATTACACCGGCGCAAAAAACTTATATCCAGGATTACATACACCAATTCGAAACGGCTTTGCTGACCGATGATTTCAGCACTGAGACCCGAACTTATCCGGACTTCATCGATTTGAGCAGTTTTGTCGACTATTTCATCATCAATGAATTGTGTCGCAACGTGGACGGTTATCGCTTAAGTACCTATATATCTAAAGATCGAGGCGGTAAATTGAAGATGGGACCAATTTGGGATCTCAATATTGGCTATGACTCGGGCGATCGGGTTCCGGTTAATGATTGGGTCATCAATTACAATCAATTTGTCGACCGGGATCCTTGGATGATGCCTTTTTGGTGGCCGCGTCTCCTCGAAGATCCAATTTTCCGGGAAGCAGTAAAGCAACGATGGACTGACCTCCGTGGCGGCGTACTTAGTTCGGAAGAATTGCTAGGGTTAGTGAATCAAACGGCCGGCTATCTTCAGGACAACGGTGCCATCAATAGGAATTATGAAAAATGGAATATTGGTTCGCCGGTTGATTATGAGGGGGCCGTGCAGAATCTCCGGTCATTTCTCGAGAGGCGTACAGAATGGATGGATCAGACAATTGCCTCGTTCTAGAGCAATTGATTGTTCATCCGAATAATAAATTTCGTATACCGACAAAACAGAATTGTCATGTTGAAAAACCTCTGTTTTCCCTTCTTATTCCTGTTTTCTACAACCGTGGTTTGCCAGCAAACAGTACGCAGATTACCGGTGACCAATGCCGGTGTTGACATCACAAAATTTTCGACCGAATTCTTCAGTATTCCACTCATTGATCTCGACAGCGAAAGCGAACGTCAGGTGGTGATTGACCGCGAACCGGGACAATATTTGGGGCACCCCAGTACGGTCCTGCTGGATGATGGGAAAACCATCTTTTGTGCATATCCCAAAGGCCACGGGAAAGGAGGCATCGTTTTGAAAAAAAGCATGGATGGCGGTCTGACCTGGAGCGACCGATTGCCGGTACCGGCTAGTTGGGCTTCGTCATTGGAAGTGCCGACTCTACACCCGGTTATTGATCCGGCAGGTAAGAAACGGGTAATTATGTTCTCTGGATTGTATCCGGCTCGAATGGCTGTCTCCGATGATGATTGTGAAACCTGGTCGGAACTGAAGCCATTGGGCGATTGGGGTGGGATCGTCGTTATGGGAGACCTGGTTTCGCTGGATTATGGTCGTGGCTCCGGGAAAGGGCATTACCTGGCGATGTTCCACGATGATCAGCGTTATTTTACTCACCAGGGACGACCTCGGTCACAGCAGGAATGGGCCGATGCCGGTTTGCAAAAATTTACGTTGTATCAGACTTTTTCTTTTGACGGGGGCCTAACCTGGACTTATCCGGATCCAGTGTTCGCCTCTCGGATGGTACATCTCTGCGAGCCGGGATTGATCCGATCACCGGATGGTAAACAGATCGCAGCACTGTTGAGAGAAAATTCCCGTAGAATGAACTCGCACATTATTTTTTCAAATGACAATGGCAAGACCTGGACGGTACCACGGCCACTGCCAAATGCGCTCTCCGGCGATCGGCATCAGGCCATTTATGCTCCTGACGGACGGTTGGTGATTTCATTTCGCGACAACTCTCCGGCCTATTCCAAATATCGACAACTGAAAAAAGCCTGTACGAATTGCGATGATGAATTGCTGCATCTACAGGCTGGCCCGTTGAGCCCTACTTTTGGCGATTGGGCAGCCTGGGTAGGCACCTACCAGGATTTGCAAGAAGGCAAAGAGGGCCAATATCGGATTCGTCTAAAGGACAACAAGAGGGGAAGTGATTGTGCATATCCCGCCCTAGAACTGTTGCCCGATGGCACGATCGTGGCCATTACCTACGGGCACTGGGAGGAAGGGGAATCTCCTTACATCCTGGGCGTACGCTTTAAACTGGAGGAATTGGACGGCCGGAAATAGTTGATAAAACAAGTCATCTCTAAATGCTCCCAATGTAACTCATGGGCGCATTGTTTTAATAAAAAGTTACTGCGGAGTATCATATTCGGGGGATATACATTATTTCCCCGAAATAATTTTGTTTATCTCAGAAATTAATATACTTTTGATTAACCAAAAATTGGTTAACCAATTTATAGGTCAACCAATCCACACTGTAAAAAGCCTACTATGTCCGAAAAGCTATTATCGAACTTTCAGGAAATTGTCATTGAAAAACCAGAAGATAAGATTATCCGTCAGATCAGAATGTTGATTACAAGCGGCCAATTGAAACCGGGTGACCGATTGCCACCGGAACGCAAACTAGCAGAAAAATTGGGCGTTGGCCGAAGTTACGTTCGGGACGCCATTCGGAAACTGGAAGTCTATGGCATTTTGCGGACCCTGCCTCAAAGCGGTACCGTGGTAGCAGGGATCGGAATAGCAGCCCTGGAAGGACTCATCTCTAATGTACTTCAATTAGAGGACAGTGATTTTGCTTCTCTGGTTGAAACCCGCGTATTGTTGGAGGGCCAGTCGGCAAAAATGGCGGCTCGCCGAAGGACAGCGGAAGATATTGTAAATATCGAAAAGGCGTTAAAAGCCTATGAAGAAAAAGTTAGAAAAGACGAACAGGCGGTCGAGGAAGATCTCTTATTCCATTTAAAAATTGCGGAAGCCAGTAAGAATTCCGTTTTGAAGTCTCTGATGTTAATTATTATTCCCGATATCATCAGTAGTTTCCGCAAATTGGATGTCTGCAAAGATGGCCGTTATTACCGAGCATTGGATGAACACGAAATCATTCTTAAACATATTGTTGAACAAAGTCCGGAGGAAGCGGAAGCGGCGATGACTGCTCATTTACAAGATGTATTGGAGTACAGCCAGAGCCTAAGAGAGGGCGGCAATATCAGCTAGTCACATAAAATTACACTCAATATGAAACTTGAATTTATCTGTAACACCAGCTAACACGAAAATTGGCAACCATAGGCTGCCAATCCTTTCTTTTAGTAAGTTTTCATTTTCATTCAATCACCTCATCTTATAGATCTGAATCGGCCAATTCGCTATGTATAAGATGGGAAGTGATTTGTCATTAAGCCGTACTAAAGAGCTGCAACTCTTTAGCAGGGGGCCTATTTTTTGAAAATGAACCCTTATTGCCCAAAAGAAAAACTCATCCTCGGATGAGCTAAGTAAAAAATCTAAATGTTTAAAATCATGACAAAATTAACAAAACAATTCAACATTACCAGCTCGATCTTGGGTTTAATAGTGATGTTGTATTGTCTTCCTCTCTCCCTCTCCGGGAATACTTCCTCCTTTCTCGATGTCACTGGGACAGTGGTGTCATCCGAAGACAATGTTCCGTTGATTGGTGTAACCATCATCGTGAAAGGCACTACAACCGGTACGGTGACCGATATAGACGGCTCTTTTTCCATTGAAGCTGAAGAAGATGATGTCCTGGTCTTCAGTTATACTGGCTATTTAACACAGGAAGTCCCGGTCGGTGGGCAATCCGTGCTCAATATTGTGATGGGGCCCGATGTTACTCAATTGGAAGAAGTAGTGATCATCGGATACGGTAGTCGGAAAAAATCGCACAATACCGGTGCCATTGCACAGGTTGGAGGCGAAGATATTGCAGCCATTCAGGCGAATCGTGTAGATGATGCACTGGCGGGTAAGCTAGCCGGGGTTTTGATCCAAAATCAGGATGGGGCACCCGGTGCGGATCCAAAGATTCAGATCCGGGCAGCTTCCTCTATTACAGGAGATGCCAATCCACTCATTGTGGTGGATGGATATCCGATTTCGGGAAGTTTGGCTACCATTAATCCAAACGATATTGAAAGTCTAGAGGTACTGAAGGATGCTGCTTCAGCTGCTATTTATGGTTCTAGGGGAGCGAATGGCGTAATTCTGGTTACCACCAAGAAAGGAAAAACAGGCAAAGCTAGTATTAGCTACAATGCTTACGCGAGTACCTCCAGTAAGTATGTGAGAGATAACATAAATCCCACGGCCGGAGAATGGGCCAATACCATAGAAGCCGGCATAGCCGATGGTACTTTTGATGTTTCTGAAGTAGACCCCGGTTTATTGAATTATCGATTGAACGCTTTTAAGAATTCTCCGGATGTCGTAGCGGTCGAAGATTGGCTTTTTAGATCGGGACACAGTATGAACCATGACATCAGTATCAGCGGTGGTACCGAAGATATAAAATACTTTGCTTCAATCGGTTATCTAAATACTCAGGGTATTGCCATTACACAGGGGTTCGAAAGATATAATGCGCGTATGAATGTCGATGCTAATTTGGGTGAGCGATTCAAGGCCGGATTAACCATCAATGGATTTGTGGGGGATAGAGATATGGTCGGTCATGATATGAGAGATCTATTGAGGGCATACAGCGTACATCCCATTTACCATACCGAAGCCTCCATTGCATTCGTTCAACAATTGGATCAACAGGCGCAGGCGCTTGGATTGGCTTCTTTTGACTCCGGTTTTAGAGGAGGGGACGCACCTTGGAACAATAGTATCTATACCTTAGAACCCGGCATGACCGCGCAAGACTGGCATTATGGGAGAAGCGGTAATGGTATTGGAGGATCTGGCGATGCGGGCCCGGCAACGAAGCTGGACAACACCGACCGATGGCAGAAAACTTACTTCGGTAACGTTAGTTCCTATTTGCAATTCAGCATCGTAGAAGGATTGAATATTAAAACCGTATTGGGAGGAGATATCAGAGATACGAGAGACTATTTTCACCGAGAGCTCGAGTTTGATTCGAGAGGTCGAACCAATCAGACTGCATTAGATCAAACGGATGTAAAGAGGTCTTCGGTATTAAGTGAAACGACTTTAAACTATGCCAAGGTATTCGGTAGACATGATCTATCTGCCGTTGCCGGAATTGAATTTCAAAATTTCTATATCCAGGGAATCGCTTTAGATGCTTCCAATGTACCTTTTGGCCAGCCCCTGAATTACGCCCTATTGGATCCGGCAGATATCTCCGTTTCGGAGCGCGACGAAACCGTTTCAAGGCGGAGCGTTTTTGGAAGGATCAACTACGCTTTTGACAATCGTTATTTGGCATCCGTATCCGTCCGGAGAGACGGTGATTCTCGTTTCGGGGCCAACAATAGATTCGAAACGTTCCCGGCAGTTTCTTTAGGGTGGAATGTACACAATGAATCCTTTTTCAATTCCAATTTTCTCAGTCAATTCAAACTACGGTTCAGTACGGGGTCTTTAGGAACTACTGCCTTCTTAGGGTCTTATAGCTCACTAAGCCTTTTGAACCCGACGGCAACGGTATTTGGAACCGGATTTCTGATCCCTTCCGATATCGCTAATCCGGATTTGACCTGGCAAACCAATACCGAGACCAACTACGGTATTAACATCGGTTTCCTGGACAATCGATTTACGTTGGGAGTAGATTATTATACATCCGACATCGAAGACATTTTGATTAATCAGAGTGTTTCTGAAGTACTAGGTACCACTTCCATTGTGCTTAACTCCGGTGATGTTACAAGTTCCGGATTGGAGTTCGAACTGGGTGCAGTAGTAGTCAATAGCGGAGATCTGCGTTGGAACATTAGTGCCAACCTCTCCACTGTCAATTCTGAAATAACCGATTTAGGTGGTCTGGATGAGCTGGCTCCCACCATTTACGGTCAGAGTGGTAGAGGCCCCATTTTTAGAAATTATGTGGGGGGAGAGATTGGCGAGATGTGGGGATTGGAAACCATTGGACCAGTCGAGATGCAATACGTAGCGGATCCGACGAGAAATAATGGCATCAATAGCGGAGAGAGTTATGTCGTTGATCAAAATGGCGACGGGGTAATTGATCGGACAAGAACCGTTGAAGAGGGTGGAGATTTAGTGAAGATAGGCCAGAACACACCAGATTTCTACTGGGGTTTGAACAGTCAACTGAGCTATAAAAACCTCGACGTATCGTTCCAGTTGCAGGGGGCACAAGGAGGAGAAGTTTTCAACATCGACCCGCTTTACTATAATTCACAGTGGGGTGGAAGACTACGTTCAAGCTTTGACGCTGAAGGCGATGGTATTGCCGACCACAATGGGCAACATTATGAACGCAATAGAAATCAAACGGATGCGATGATACAAGATGCATCCTACATTGCCTTGAGAAACTTGACCATTGGTTATACCATTAACCCGGATTGGACCAGCAAGGTTGGGTTGAACTCCCTGAGAATATATGCTGCCGCCACCAATTTGCTGTATCTGATGGGAGACGATTACACTTCTTTCAATCCGGAAGGCGTAGAGATCACCAATGGCGGTTATCTGGGGCCGACAACATACGGAGTGCAAGTAGGTGCAAGTCCGATCGTGAGAAGCATCACTTTTGGTCTAAATGTCAATTTCTAAGAACTGTTCAAGAAAGAGGTAGGTCGACAAGTTAACTCATATGCTATTGAAGCAATGTGTCCACTTACTTAACTGAATGGTACTAAATAATAAAATAATGAGAACATTATATATCATATTAGGAGCCTTGCTGTTTGTAACAGCCTGCGAGGATCTGGATCAATTTCCACCAAACATCGCTAGTTCAAATTCTCTGACGGACTATGAAGGAGTATTGAATGCCGCCTATTTCTATCAGCACGGGTCCGCTACGCCAATGGCGGTGATGGGCGACTTCAGAGCGGATAACGCTTTTATGTTCGAACCTCCATATACTGAATTTGATGTATTCGGGCCCAATTTAACCACCATGGAAGATCAATTCTTTGGTCCTTTCTATACGGCTTTGTATAAGTCAATTTTGAGCGCGAATAATGTAATTGAAAATTCCGCAGATGATACCGAGGTAGGTGAAGCCAGGTTTTTAAGGGCTTTGTCTTACTTTAAGTTGGTACGAGTATTTGGCGATGTGACGATAAATCTATCTTCTTCCCCAAGTGTGTCTGACGAATCAATTTTAGTGAGAAGACCAGCTTCCGAGGTTTACAATAGCGTGATCATTCCTGATCTGGAGGCTGCCATAGCAGCTCTAGGAACCGAAATAGTGGATGGAAGAGCATCTAGATTGGCAGCCCAAGGAATGCTTGGTAAAGTATTGGTTCAAATGGGCGATTTTAGCAAAGCGGAATCACATCTGGCAGCTGTTGTCAATGGAGCAGCAGGAGCTGGGGTTAGCTTGCAAGACAATTTTGCGGATATCTTTGGTGTGGACAATGATTTGAATTCAGAAATCATATACGCCACCCAAATTTCTAGTTCGATAACCGATGAATATGGCTTTTCCGAGTTTTGGTCATGGTCTGGCGGACTTGATACAAAATCTCTGAATCCATTGGACGAAGACCTGGTTGCTGCATTTGATGCCAGCCCCGGAGATTTGAGAAGAGCGGTAACCATTGATACGGCAACCATGTCGTCTCCAAAATTTCCCCAGACGGGAGGTCCTGATCACGACTGGATAGAACTGAGATTAGCGGATGTTATTCTGCTGTATGCAGAAACATTGAACGAGAATGGAGCTCCTGCCGAAACCGTACTTGATCTGCTAGATCCGATCCGAACCAGAGCCGGATTAGCTCCATTGGATCATACCATTCTCAATAACCAGGCTTTGGTAAGACAGGCCATACAAGATGAAAGAAGGCTTGAGTTGGCCTTTGAGGGCCAGAGATGGTTTGATTTGGTCAGAACCGGAACGGTCGACGCTGAAATGGGAGAATCGATTGATAGCCGATATCATTTGTTTCCAATCCCGATCTCGGAGGTGCTGGCAAGCTTCGGAGCGATTACACAAAATAATGGCTATTGAAGACACACAAACGTCTTTACTCAAACAAATAAACAAACCTTCGGGGAGATTTTTTCTCCCCGAAATTCCTTCTAAATTGAAATGAAAAATACCGACGCTTCCCTTCTTGGAAAATTCTATCAATTGCTGTTGAGCATTGGCCCCGCCTTTTTTGCGATCGGTTTTACCATCGGTACGGGCAGCGTCACTTCAATGGTAGTTGCTGGGAGTCAATACGGGATGCAGTTGTTGTGGGTTTTATTCCTGAGCTGTCTTTTTTCCTGGGTGCTGATGGAGGCTTATGGCAGATATTACCTGGTGACCGGAGAAACAGCGCTGTATAGTTTTCGCAAACAATTGAAATTTGGAAACATCATTGGTTTGCTCATCATTGTTGGAATCACGTTCGGGCAATGGAATTCCCTGATCGGTATATTGGGTATTTCCGCAAATGCCCTTTTTGAAACCCTTGTTTTATTTTTCCCGAACTTAGAAGGAAGGGAATACTGGGGGGTGCTGATCATCGCGCTGCTCGTAGTGGGAATTATGTATGTGGTACTTTTGAAAGGCACGTATTCGGTTTTCGAAAATATCCTAATCGTGTTTGTGTCGTTGATGGGCCTTTCCTTTCTGCTGTCATTTTTTGTGGTTTTGCCTTCTCCTAAGGCAGTGGCAGCGGGTATGATACCTTCCATTCCACAGGTAGAAGTGGGGAAGATGCTGGTGGCAGCTTTTGTTGGAACCACAATGGCGGCAGCTACTTTTCTGTCCCGCCCGCTATTCATTCAAGGAAAGAACTGGACCAAAAACGACTTGGAACGGCAACGTAAAGATGCCATGTGGGCAGCTATCCTCATTTTTGCGATCAGCGGATCCATTATGGCTGTTGCCATGGGGGCGTTTTTCCATGAAGGAAAGGTGATTACGAAGGTACTCGACATGGTCACCACTTTGGAACCCATTGCCGGAAGGTTCGCCATTACCATTTTTATTCTCGGAACGCTGGGCGCCGGACTTTCTTCCATTTTTCCCATTTTAATGATTGCGCCCTTGTTAATTGCTGATTATCAAAAAGGAGAGCTAGATTTAAAGTCGACCCAGTTTAAAGTATTGACGGGCTTGGCCTGCCTGGTTGCGCTTACCGTTCCGATATTGGGCGTGAATCCCATTCAGGCACAGATCCTGACCCAGGTGTTCAATGTCTTTATACTACCGCTGGTCATATTGGGTATCATGATTTTGATCAACAGAAAAAAACTAATGGGAGAACATAAAGCCGGTTGGTTGCTAAACATTGGTCTGACCGGGGCTTTGGTCTTTGCCTGCATCATTTCCTATAATGGAATATTGGCCATCGTGGAAAAACTATGAGTGATTTATTGAGGACTTGTTTGATATCAATTTCTGGCAAATGACGAGCGCTACTTTACAGAAAACCTGATGCCGGAGTCTTAACGATTGGATTAAAACAATAGTAATTTTGAAGTATCAACTAATAATATTCTGTGCTTTCCTTGGCTTGCTTTGCGGGTTAGGTAACCTGTGTGCTCAAGGTCACCCCAATCTGATCCTGACAAAAGAGGGAGTGGCGAATATCAAGGCATCTCTAGGTCAAGCCCCCTTGTTTGATCGAGTTTTAGCCCGGACCATTACAGAAGTCGATACTGAAATCGAAGTGGGTATACACGTACCGATCCCTAAAGATATGGCAGGCGGTTATACGCATGAACGCCACAAAAGGAATTGGTTTGTGATGCAAAAAGCCGGTGTTTTGTTTCAAATAACGGACGATGAAAAATACGCAAGTTACATTCGCAAAATGTTGTTAAAATACGCCGAGATGTATCCGGCATTGCCCCTACATCCGACGAATCGCTCCTACGCTACCGGCAAAATCTTCTGGCAATGCCTCAACGATGCGAATTGGTTGGTGTACGTTAGCCAGGCCTACGATTGCATTTATGATTTTTTGTCGGAAGAAGAGCGAGTGCTGTTGGAAAAAGACCTCTTCCGACCCTACGCCGATTTTTTGTCGACGGGCAATCCGCGGTTCTTTAACCGGATCCACAATCACAGTACCTGGGGCAATGCGGCAGTAGGTATGATCGGATTGGTCATGAATGATGATGAATTGGTCAACAGGGCACTGCATGGCTTAAAGGTAGACGTCAACAAAAAGAATGAAAGAGATAATGACGGCGGGCTAATTCGACCGGATGAACTAAAAAAAGCCGGTTTTCTGGCCCAGTTAGACGGTTCGTTCTCTCCGGATGGCTACTTTACGGAGGGGCCATATTACTTGCGTTACGCGATTTTTCCGTTTCTCCAATTTGCTAAATCATTGGCGAATAACAGGCCCGATTTAGATATTCTGGGCTACCGGGATGAGATCTTGAAAAAAGCGGTCTATTCGCTCCTATATCAGACGGATGCCAACGGCCTTTTTTATCCGATCAATGATGCGCAAAAGGGGATGTCCTGGCAAGCCCGGGAGGTTGTGACTGCCGTAGATTTGGCCTATTTGCACTATGGAAGAGACCCCATGCTGTTATCCGTAGCGGAGCAACAGGGAACGGTAGTTTTGGATGAAGCCGGTTTTTCGGTCGCCAAAGGAATAGCAGATGGTTTGGCAAAACCGCTACGACAAGTATCCATTGCTTATACCGACGGGCCTCGTGGAAATGAAGGGGGCATTGGCATATTGAGAGCGAGCACTACCGTCGATAGTGAGTTGTGTCTGGTGATGAAATATTCAGCGCAAGGCATGGGGCACGGCCATTTCGATAAATTATCTTACTCGCTTTATGACGAAACGGGAGAAGTCGTGCAGGATTACGGTGCTGCACGATGGGTAAACATCGATCAGAAGGGCGGAGGGCGTTACCTGCCGGAAAACAACTCCTGGGCGAAACAGAGCATCGCCCATAATACGATAGTCATCAACGAAAAGTCGCATTACAATGGCGACATCAAGGTGGGAGAGCTGCATCACCCCGATCCATACTATTTCAGTGCCGAGACGCAGGGTGTCCAGGTGGTCAGTGCAAAAGACCGGCATGCCTATCCGGATAGCGAGCTTCATCGCACCTTGTTGTTGATCCAGGAAGAGGATTTTCGTCAACCGGTATTGCTGGATGTATTCCGGGTGAAGTCTGACTCCACCCGCCAATACGATCTTCCGGTGTGGTTTCAGGGACACCTTCTTTCGACCAACTTTGACTACGAAAAAGCAACGAATACGCTATCTGCCATGGGCGAGGACCACGGGTATCAGCACTTGTGGAAGGAAGCACAAGGCCAACCCGCTGCACCTAATGCCAAAGTGACCTGGTTCTCCAATGGGAAATTTTACTCGATGACCAGCTTGGCCGATCGCGAAGATGAATTGATCTTTGCCCGTATCGGAGCCAATGATCCAAACTTCAATTTACGTCATGATCCGGCAT
>JANQRV010000073.1 GCA_028284395.1 Saprospiraceae bacterium | reverse complement strand
GCCATCCGTGAAGAAAAACCAATGTTTCTCCCTGCCCTTGTGTAGAACAATAAATTTGATGCCCATCGCAGGCGATAGTGTGATCCATCTCGTCCTGATTTAGCATTCAAATTTAGGTAAAATCCATCAACATGGCACCTACTCCGAACGCAATGATTTTACCGGATTGGCCATGGCCGCTTTGATCGACTGATAGCTGACCGACAGGATGGCGATCAGTACGGCCCCCAATCCGGCGGCTGCGAATGCCCACCAGCCAACATTGATCCGATACGCAAAATCCTGTAACCATTGATTCATGGCCCACCAGGAAATGGGAATCGCGATGATGAGGGAAATGCCCACCAATTTGAGAAAGTCTCGGGAGAGCAGACCGACAATGTTGCCGGCATTGGCGCCCAATACCTTGCGGATGCCAATTTCCTTGGTGCGTTGTTCGGCCGTAAAGCTCGCCAAGCCAAATAAGCCCAAGCTTGAAATAAGGATGGCCAGGATGGCAAAGGCCGTAGCAATGCTGCCGATGCGTTGCTCGGATTCATACATGGAAGCAAACGAGTCGTCCATAAATCGATAGGAGAACGGCTGGTTGGGAACCATCGCTTTCCATTTTGTTTCGAGATTGGCAATGACGCTTTTACTTTCTTGCGCATCCATTTTGAAGGAAATCAATCCGTTGGAATTCCCCAAAATCATACAGAGCGGCCCGATGTTGTCGCGGAGACTGGCCCAGTGAAAGTCTTTGGTGATGCCAATTACATTGTATTCTTCCCATTCGTCCGGGCTCGGTTGGCCGCTGAAATTTTGGGGCAAATACAGTTTTTGCTCATTCGCCTGATTGAAGCCGAGAATGTTGGCTGCTGCCTCATTCAGGATGATAGCGGAACTATCCGTCGGAAATCGTTCGTCGAAAAAGCGTCCATCCGCCATTTCCAATCCGAGCGTCTGGGCATAATCGTGATCGACCCGCCAGTACTCCATATTGATGGAATTGTCTTGGCGAAGTTCCTTGGTCGTGGTGAAAGTAGTATTGCTGCCCGAAGAGGGTACGGGAAGAAAGGAGCTGATGGTGGCTGAGATCACCCCTGGGTCCTGCAACATTTCCTCTTTGTACACCCGAGCTTGTTGTCCCAGTACGTAGGTGTTGTCGACGATGATCACCTGTTCTTTTTGGAAACCCAGTTTCTTGTTTTGGATAAAGCTCAATTGACGATAAACCAAAATGGTGGAAGCAATTAAGAAGATGGAAGTAACAAACTGAAAAACTACCAGACCGCTTCTCAATCCGCCCCCGGACGCTTTCTTGGTAATTTGCCCCTTCAATACTCTGAGCAGATCAAAAGCCGATAGGAAGAAAGCGGGATAACTGCCGGCCAGAACACCCACCACACCAATGCCCAGTAGGATGGAAAGCCAGAAAACCGGGTTGCCCCAAGGGATACTCATTTGCCGTGCCGTCAGATCACTGAACCAGGGAATGGCCAAAATCGAGATCAATAGGGCAAAGATGACCGCAATAAAAGTCATGAGGACCGTTTCGCTCAAAAACTGGCTAATCAGTGAGGAACGCAGGCTACCCAAAACTTTACGGACACCGATCTCTTTGGCCCGGTGAGAAGACCTGGCGGTAGTGAGGTTCATAAAATTGATACAGGCAATGAGTAAAAC
This sequence comes from Saprospiraceae bacterium, assembly GCA_028284395.1. Taxonomy (GTDB): domain Bacteria; phylum Bacteroidota; class Bacteroidia; order Chitinophagales; family Saprospiraceae; genus JANQRV01. The sequence goes on along the minus strand of JANQRV010000073.1, from coordinate 6,319 downwards.
CAAGATGGCAATGGCACCAAAGATCCAGATGTATTGGATGCTACCATTGGGAGCTAGTTCTTCACTCAGATCCGAGTGCAAATGTATGTCCGGGAGGCGTTGCAATCCGAAGCGGGCGTGCTGGCCGGTCGCTTCGAATTCTTCCACGCTGAGATTCATTAATTGCATAGCCGTCTGTGCTACCTTATTCTCCGAAAAATCCGCGAATTTCGCCTCAAAGGCATCGTAATCGGTATTTTTTCTCAACAATAGATAAGTCTGGAAATTATTGCTCATAGCCCAAAGGGGCGAGCCCTGCTGGACTTCCCGGTTGCCGTTCATGGAGACTAAAAAATCAGCAATGAAATGGGTGTTGGTAGGCATGTCTTTGTATACGGCCGTGATTTTGTACCGGCGGCGATTGTCCATGATAAGAGATTCGCCCAGCGCCACCTGTGGCGATCCGAAGTATTTCTCCGCTTTGCTAACCGAAATGGCAACAGCATTCGGTTCGACCAGGCAGGATTGAGGGTCTCCCATGACAACCTCTAAGGGGAACAATTCGAAGAAAGTAGAATCAACGGTCAAGATTTTCTGTTCTTCAAAGTTTTGTTGCAGATCTCCGTCTCTTTTTACAAGAGAACTTCCATAATCCCGAAATCGACAGTAAGTGAGCACTTCCGGCATTTCCTGGGCAACGTCCGGACCTACCGGTACACCGGAAACGGCCATTTTCAATTCGTTGCCCCCAAATTTAATGTCGGTAAAAACGCGGGCAATCCGGTCGGAGTTGGGGTTCCAGCGGTCGTAACTCAACTCGTATCCGATGAATAAGGAGATCAGAATAAAACAGGCGAGACCTATGGCCAAACCTGCGATGTTGATAAAACTGTAAACTTTGTGTTTGAAAAGATTACGCAGGGCGATTTTGAGGAAGTTCTTGAACATGTCGGCTGATATTTACTTATCTTATTGATGTATCATCCGACGGTCTCCCCCTATAGCCTGGTTACATTAAAACACCATTCTTTGCCTCGATGGGCGCCGGTAATTCCGTTTCGTCCAACATTTCCCGCAAATCGATCTCAATTACGCGGCAAAGGGAGAGCATCGGAATGTCGTTACCCATGCCTTCGAATGGGTTTTCGGAATAATCACCAACCAATTCCATGACCAGGTATACCCAGGCTACCAAGACGGTAAATGGAATGGACACCCAGGCGCCAACTTCCCCTAATTTGTGGAATTCAGATACCATGCCGAAGGGAAGCAGGAAGATGAAAATGCCGACAAATATGACACTCATTCCACCGTATTGGCGCGGCAGCGGAAATTTCTTGATCCGCTCGGCCTTCCCCTGATGGATGTAGAAATCTCCCAGGATCTTTTGCAACTCCACGTGCCGGAAGTCATCGATGAGTCCCCGTTCCCGGAGCTGAGCCAAATCTTGCGATTGCTGGTCGATGATCTGGGTGGCGGTATTTTTGTAGTTGATCAAACGCTCGTATTCCTCTTCGGGAAGAAAGTTTTTCAATTCGCTTTCTGTTACCCCATCTTTCACCAATCCCACTCCAAATTGTTCTCTTCGTTTTCGGGCGACCCGGGCCACATGTACCCCTTGGTTGATGTGCTCCCATGGCGTTGGGATCAACAGCTGATTGCGCAAGGCGTACAGCCATCCGATGTGTCGGTAGATGAGTTTTTTCTTGATGTAGTAGAGTTCTTCGGGACTTATTTCAATGTCGGTAAAGTGATTGCTGGTGTAAGCCTTTACGGCGCTTCCCCAGGCGCGGCTGCTATTGACAATGGATCCCCAGATCTTACGGGCTTCCCAAAGCCGGTCGTAAGCTTGATTGTTTTTAAACCCGATGTAAAAAGCTACGGCAGTACCAATGACCGATAAGGGCAACCAAGGGATCAGAAACCAGTCGGCGTGAAACATCTCGAAGACAGCGGTGACAAAGGTGGCCCAGATCGTCAACCATACAATATGCCCGCCCGTAAAGGCCATGACCCCTTTGAAATTAAAGTTCTTTTGGATAAACATGCAACGTGGATTTGTGCGGTAGACGCCGCTTTGAATGCCTTGCCTTTCAAAAATAATCCCTATCTAAAAGGGGCATTAACTTCTGGTGGCGTCCACTAGGTTTTTGTTTACAGCCTGAAGATATTACTTTTGGAGAATTCTGGAACCATCAATGTTGCTATCACTACCAAAAAACAATAACTAATGGATACTGATTTACTAAATTTGAAAAATGCCTTGGGAAATGGGCTGCTTTCATTTCCCGTTACCGATATGAATGAAGATGGCGAATTTGACGCCGCCGGCTATCGGAAAAGAATTGAGTGGTTTGCCGGTTACAACGTCTCGGCTGTCTTCGTGGCCGGAGGTACCGGAGAATTTTTTTCCTTGTCGGCAGGAGAATATCGGCAAATCGTTCACATCGCCACCGAAGTCATTCAAGGGAAGCAACCCGTTATTTCCAGTGTTGGCAGAAGTATTCCCGAAGCAATAGAATTTGCCCGGATCGCTGCTGAAGCCGGTGTCAAAGCCCTTTTGCTGATGCCGCCTTACCTGGTCGGAAGTCCCCAGGAGGGCTTGTACAATTACGCCAAAACCATCCTGGACAACACCGACCTGCCCGTCATCTATTACAATCGTTCGAATGGGGTTTTAAAGGCTCCGTTTGTCAAGAAACTGGCTGATGCCTGTCCAAATTTGATCGGTGTCAAAGACGGTACCGGAGACATGCAGGAATTGAATGACCTGATCCGAACCGTTGGTGATCGGCTGGTCTTCATCGGTGGTGTGCCCACGGCAGAGATCATTTCGGAAGCCTACCTTTCGATTGGCGTCAACACTTATTCTTCGGCTGTTTTTAATTTTGTGCCGGAATTGGCACTGCATTTCTACCAGTGCCTACGTGCGGGCCACGAGGTGGAAGTCCATAAGATCATTCAGGAATTTTACATTCCTTTTGTCAGATTACGCAGTAGAAACAAAGGCTACGCAGTCAGTTTGGTAAAGGCCGGCGCCCAATTGATCGGTCAGGGGGCGGGCTCCGTGAGGGCACCCCTGGTCATGCCGACCAGCGAAGAAACAGAACTGCTGGAAAAGATCATCAACAAAGGTAAGGAACTACTGTAGCCGGCCCCTTAAGCGATCAGATCTTTGACTATTTTGCCGTGTACGTCCGTCAGCCGATACCTTCTACCTTGGTGTTTGAAAGTAAGTCGCTCGTGATCGATACCCAAAAGATGTAATAAGGTTGCCTGAAAATCGTGGACGTGCACACCGTTCTGGGCAATATTGTAGCTAAAATCATCCGTTTTGCCGTAGACACTTCCGGCCTTGATGCCGCCACCGGCCATCCACATGCTAAAGCATCTGGGGTGGTGATCCCTGCCGTAGTTGTCCGTGGTCAATCTCCCCTGTGAAAAACTGGTTCGCCCGAATTCTCCGCCCCAGATGACCAGGGTGTCATCCAGCAGGCCTCGCTGTTTTAAATCAGTGATCAACGCGGCCGAGGCCTGGTCACTGGATTTGGCAAGTTGTTTAATTTGGGAAGGCAAATTTCCGTGTTGATCCCAACCCAGGTGATACAACTGGATGAAAGGGACGTCCCGCTCGGCCAAACGGCGCGCCAACAGGCAATTAGCAGCGTAAGTACCGGGAATTCTGGATTCCGGACCGTACATGTCAAATATATAATCGGGTTCGCCGGACAGGTCGGTCACTTCGGGTACACTGCTTTGCATGCGGTAGGCCATTTCGTATTGACTGATTTTTGAATCAATTTCCGGATCGCCCCATTTGGCCTTTTGTTCTTGCTCCAGTTTTTCCAGAAAGTTGAGTTCTCTTCTCCTGCTGTTGCGATCGATGCCTTCGGGATTGGATAGGTACAGCACCGGATCGACGCCGGATCGAAAGCGAACCCCCTGGTGGTGGGAAGGGAGGAATCCGTTGTTCCAGGCCTGCATGTTCAGGTTTTGGGTATCGGCCCGGCCCTTGGAGAGCAAGACGATGAAAGAGGGCAGGTTCTTATTGGGGCTTCCAAGTCCGTAACTGAGCCATGCGCCCATACTGGGGCGTCCTACCTGTTGCGAGCCGGTCTGTAGGAAGACGACCGCGGGTTCGTGATTGATCGCCTCCGTATACATGGAGTTGACCATACAAATGTCTTCGGCAATCTGTTCGGTGTAGGGTACTAAACTGCTGAAATAACCACCGGTTTCGGGGTGTTGTTTAAATGCAAATTTGGACCCTACCAGCGGGAAAGTGGACTGGGCTGCCAGCATTCCCGTGAGGCGTTGGTTGCCGCGAACGCTGTCCGGAATTTCTTCTCCCCAACGCTTAATCAGTTCCGGTTTGTAATCGAACAATTCGATCTGGCTGGGTCCTCCACTTTGAAAGAGGTAGATGACGCGTTTGGCCCGGGGCACGTGGTGTAGACTTTTTAAGATGCCTCCATTGTCCGGAACGGGGATGCCGGGAATGTTGGTAGCAGAAGTCGACTGCCCGGTGAGTAAATCCGGCACGACCAGGGAGCCTAGTGCCAGTGCACCCAGTCCTTTGGTAGTCGTTTGCAGGAACTCGCGTCGCGTCTTATGATATTGAGCTTTTTGCAGATCGGAGTTATTGATCATGATGTTTCTTGTTTTACGAACCCTAGTTTTTATAGTAAGCTTCGGTCGAATTAAAAATGGTATTGGTGACGCGGGCCAATGCTGCGATTTCCGATGATGGCAGATCCACTGCTGCCGTCCGGTGCCCGATTCCCAGATAGGCGGTACTATTGTCATTGTCTTGCTCAAAATAGTCCAATTCTTCCCGGTATTGTTGCATAATGAGCGCCCGTTCTTTATCACTGGGGCTTCTGCTGGTCAGCAATTGGAAAGTCTTTTCCGTTGCCTTGGCAATGTCGCCTTCGGTTTGGCGGTACATTTTTTCTGCAAGCACCCGACAACCTTCAATCATCTGCGGGTCGTTGAGCAATACAAGTGCCTGTAGGGGGGTATTACTACGTTGGCGACGAACCTGGCATTCGGCCCGGCTGGCGGCATCAAAAATCAGCATACTCGGAGCCGGCATATTGCGCTTCCAAAAGGTATAAATACTCCTTCGGTAAAGGCCGTTTTCGTAATCGATTTCATATTCGGGAAAGAAACCATGGGTCATCACTTCCTTCCAGAGGCCCGGGGGCTGATAAGGAAAGACGGAGGGGCCGCCTACATTGGGATCGAGCAGACCACTGGCGGCAAGGATGTTGTCTCTGACCATTTCGGCCGAACGCCGATACCTCGGGCCGCGAGCCAACAGATAATTATCGGGATCGACCTCCTCCAACTCCGGCCGAATCCGGGAAGACTGCCGGTAGGTGGCCGAAGTAACCAGTTGGCGGATCAACCGTTTGACGTCCCACTGATTTTCCTGAAAATCGACCGCTAGCCAATCCAGCAGATCGGGATGAGAGGGTAGGGCGCCCTGATTCCCAAAATCCTCCACCGTTTCAACAATTCCTCTTCCAAACACGAGGTACCATATTTGATTTACTGCAACCCGGGCCGTCAGCGGATGGTCGGGGTGCGTGAGCCATTTGCCCAGACCATATCGATTGCGCGGCAGATCCTCCGGCCACGGCAGGATGGCACTGGGTACATCGCGGTTCACCCGATCTCCTTCGGCGTCATAAACACCCCGTTCCAGAATGTAGGTGGGTCTTTCCGATGTTTGATCTCCCATGACCATGATCTCCTGTACCGTATCGATGGTAACGACTTCTCGATGCTGGAGGACCCTCATGGCTTTTCTCCCCGCATCGAGTTGCTGGTCGATGAATAAGTTATAAAACGAATGGAGTTGGTCGTTCTTTTCTTGCAATGCCTGCTCAAATGCAGATTTCCCTTCATCGGCATTGTACAGGTAGCGGGCGGCAATGGGGTCTGCTTCCCGGTTGAGGATGCGGATCTCGTCTAGCAGGCCACCGGTAAAATCCTGATCGTAATGGCGATTGCCGATGATGATTCCCTGGTAGGGCATATAGACCGTGGCTCGGTTTTTCATGTAGGGTTTGCTGGACCGGTACAAGTGATTGCGAACAATTTTCGGTCGAATCTCCTCACCGTTTCGATAGAGTCGCATTCCTTGGGCATCGCTGCTCCCGTCGTAGGTCCATACGAAATGAGTCCATTCATTGAGGGTCAGTTCCTCCTCGGTTCGAATATCCAGTGATTGAAAGGGATGGGCGTGATTCAAACGGAAGTGGACCCGGTTGCTGTCCAATACGATGTCCCACCCGCGGTAACCCTGAATGCGGTTATTGCCGTTGTAGAGGAC
>JANQRV010000067.1 GCA_028284395.1 Saprospiraceae bacterium | reverse complement strand
CTTGACATTAGTACTTGATAATTATCCCCAAGAGTCCTCTTGGAGGTTGTTGGACGCCAGCGGCATAATTCTTGAAAGTGGCGGAACCTATGGAAATCTTTCTGACGGATCAACCGTAAATGCAGATTTTTGCCTCCCTGAGGGTTGTTACGATTTTGTGATGCGGGATTCGTATGGAGATGGTTTGTGTTGTTCATACGGTCGAGGTTCCTACATGTTAACCGATGGTGATGGCAATGTACTGGCTTCGGGAGCCAGATTCGGAACTTCCGAGACGACAAATTTTTGCCTTGGCGGCGGTAGTGAGCCAACTTGTAGCGATGGCATCCAGAATGGAGATGAAACCGGTATTGATTGCGGAGGCTCCTGTCCTGATCCCTGCAACACTTGCAGCGATGGTATCCAAAACGGAGACGAGACCGGTATCGACTGCGGAGGCTCCTGCCCCGATGCCTGTCCCACCTGCTTCGATGGTATCCAAAATGGAGATGAGACCGGCATTGATTGCGGAGGTTCCTGCCCCAATACCTGCCCCACCTGCTTCGATGGTATCCAAAATGGAGATGAGACCGGCATTGACTGTGGAGGCTCCTGCCCCAATGCGTGCAACACTTGCAGCGATGGCATCCAGAATGGTGACGAAACTGGTATCGACTGCGGAGGCTCCTGCCCCGATGCCTGCAACACTTGCAGCGACGGCATTCAAAACGGAGATGAAACCGGCATCGACTGTGGAGGCTCCTGCCCCGATGCCTGCAACACTTGTAGCGACGGCATCCAGAATGGTGACGAAACTGGTATCGACTGCGGAGGCTCTTGTCCCGACGCATGCCCCACTTGTTTTGACGGCGTTCAAAATGGGGATGAGACCGGCATTGACTGTGGAGGTCCTTGCCTCCCGTGTGAAGGAGACGGCAGTTGTAATTTCACCATTATTGATGAAAACAACTTCGAATCCGGTTGGGGCATCTGGAATGACGGCGGTTCTGACTGTAGAAGAAGTGCAAATGACCGGAACTACGCCATTGGGTTTTATTGTATCAGGCTACGCGACAACTCTTCAAGTTCGGTGACAACAACCGACGACCTGAACCTCGCTTCATACGATCAGTTGAAAGTAGACTTCAGCTATCTACCATTGAGTATGGACAATCTACACGAGGACTTCTTCCTGGAGATCTCCACGAATGGAGGCAATTCTTACTCCATTGTTGAAGAATGGAATCGGGGGGATGAATTTGAAAACAACCAACGTTATTATGAATCCGTCGAAATCAATGGCCCTTTCACATCTAGTACACGATTGCGATTCCGTTGCGACGCCTCCGGAAATTCAGATTGGGTCTACATTGATGAAGTAGTGATCAGCGGTTGCTCTGAAAATACCAATATTGCTAGCCCCTTCACACCGAACACTGCACCACAGATCATTAGCTTCCAGTCTCCCGTTGAGGGCGCCAATCATCAGACCATGAATGATCTCAAACTGTATCCGAATCCGGTTAGCGACCAATTGACGGTCACTTTCGATGTACTGGATGCGGGCCCGATTACTCTTTCGGTGATGGATCTTTCGGGCAAATTGATTGAAGTACGCCAAATCCAGGGTGTAGTAGGTCGACAGCAGACGATGGTCAATACGAGCAATCTCCATACGGGTTTTTATTTCCTTCAATTGAAAACTGCTCAACAAAGACTTTCAAGAAAATTTGTTGTAACCCATTGATACTTGAACTAATCCAATTTTACTTCGGCCAACCCTCGGGTTGGCCGTTTTTTTTGCAGCAAGTATGCAAGATCAAGGAGCTAAACCCGTTAAAATAGTAAACCGTCAACATGATCCGTTACTTGTTTTTACCATTATTTTGCGGTCTTTTACAGACTGCAGGAGCAATTAATCCATCCCATACTTATGCTCTTACTCCAGATTCGCTGGGACTTTCTTATGCGCAACACACCGTACAAACCAAAGACGGATATGCCCTGAATACATGGATATACGCTCCGAATAAAGAAAACGATCACGATACGGTCTTAATTCTTGCCTACGGGGACGCAGGCAACATGTCGAATTACATTTACTTTGCCAATACCTTTGTCCAAAAAGGATTTACGGTAGTGACCTTTGATTACCGCGGTTTTGGCAAAAGTTCCGACTTTCAAATTAAAAAGAGTAACATTTACCACAAGGAATTCATAACCGACCTGCTTGCCATTATTGATTTCACCAGTGATCATTATCCAGACAAGAAGAGGGGGATTTGGGCACTTTCCATGGGAACCATTGTCGCCGCGCGAGCCATCCCAAAGCGGGATAAGAAGATCGATTTTTTGACGGCAGAAGGGTTTGTTTCAGATGCTAGCGTTCACACGGATCGCATACGGGAGCAAAAAGGCCGGGAAGCCCATCTGCCGGAAAGGGCATCGAAGCTTCGAAAAAGTATTAAGAAACTCCGGATCCCTCTTTTGGTTTTTGCTGGAAAGCAAGATCAATCCACTACCGTAGCCGATGCCCAGAAATTAAAGGAAATGGTAAAAGGTCCGCTGGAGTTGGTAACATTCGATGGCGGTCATCTTAGGGGCTTCAATGTGATGTCGAAACGGATGTTCGGTGATTTATATGTTGAAAAAATTCTCGCTTTGACCACACAAATCAATGCAATTGAAACAAGTCGCTCACGCCCATCGTCCGGCTAACATTAAATCCTTCAGCGTATTGGAAACCGCTGGCTCTCCCGAAAACTGCTGCCTTACTCTTTAAAAAATCCATAAAGTCTTTTCCTGAAATGGGAGAACTTAATTCCTTGGAATATTCGGCGGCCTGGGGAATGTAAAATTGAGATCTAAAGGCTTTGATCAAATCAAATTTTTGATCGATGTACGGTGTAATGTCTACTACAAAATCTGGCTTAAGGTTGTAATCCTGAATGTAGTGATAGAGGGCTTTGGGGCGCCAACGATCTTGAAGCTCTCCTTGGTCGTCTCTTGTTTCGATCTTGACCAACCCGGCATAATAACAAGCATCCGCCTGTAATTTGGCGGCACGGCCATGATCGGGATGTCGGTCACTTAAAGCATTGGCCAAAACGATTTCCGGTTGGTGCATTCGAATGATGCGGATGATCTCAAGCAGGTTTTCCGTTGTATAGCGAAAGAAACCATCGGCCATTCCGAGGTTTTTTCGAAACACTGCTCCCATCAGTCGACTGGCCTCAGCAGCTTCCTGATCTCTGATCTCGGCTGAACCACGGGTACCCAGTTCTCCACGAGTCAGATCCAATAGACCAACGCTTTTCCCTTGGTCTATGTGGCTCAGTAGGGTCCCACTGGCACTTAATTCAACATCATCCGGATGCACTCCAATTGCAAGAATATCTACTTTCATGAACGCTGTTATCCTTTCTGGTACTTCACTTTTCCTCCAACGACGGTCATCAACACCTCGGTTTCCAAAATTTCTTCATCGCTACATTTAATGAGATCATTGGAAAGAACGACTAAGTCGGCCAATTTCCCCTTACTGATCGACCCTTTGTCTTGCTCTTCAAAAGCACTAAAAGCACACGCCAAAGTATAGGAATGAATGGCTTCTTCACGCGTCATGTTCTGTTCCGTGAAAAATTCCAGGCCGGTATCTACTCTTCTTCTCGTCACAGAGGCATAAAAACTTTCTAATGGATCAACATCTTCGACCGGAGCGTCTGTCCCATTGGTCACCACCACACCTGCATCCAGCAAAGAACGCCAAGGGTAAGCGCCATATCGGGCCCGCTCTACTCCTAGTCTTTTCACTACGAATGGCGCATCCGAAGTACAGTGAATGCCTTGCATAGCTGCAATGACCCCTAAGTACTTAAAACGAGGAATATCAGCCGTATCCAGATGCTGTGCGTGCTCGATGCGCCAACGGTGGTCGGTTCGATCGGGTTCGGATTGAAAAGTAGTCTCAAAAATATCCAGCACTTCCCGGTTAGCCCGGTCGCCAATGGCATGAACACACAATTGTAAATCGTTATCCCAGGCCAATTTTGCGATATTGGTCACTTCGTCGATGGACACGGTATTTTGCCCGTGAAAATCCGATTTATCGTGGTAAGGGCGCAACAACCAGGCTCCAAATGAACCCAACGCACCATCCACTGCCGATTTAATGGCCTTACAAGTAAAATAGTAATTTCCTGCATTCAAAATGGGCAGCCCATCGAGATTGCCATTCATCCGTTCAAAGGAGTGACGCAACATCACCCAAAGCCTCATATCCAGTTCACCGGCTTCCGCCAGTTCGTTATACCATTCAATATCCTGAAAAGAAGACCCTGCATCCTGAAAAGAGGTGACGCCCTTCATCAGGCATTCTTCCTGTGCCAATTCGATGGCTTTGACCCATCGTTTTTTCAATTCCTCCGGCTCTAGAGTATCCAGGTATTCTTGATAAAGGCGACTCACCAATCGTTGGGCGGTTTCTTCAAACATGCCGATCGGTTCTCCTCCGGAATCCCGAACAATTTCCCCTCCCACCGGATTGGGCGTTTCGGCAGTGATCCCAGCCATTTCCATTGCCTTCGCATTCGCGAAGGAACCATGTCCGCTGGCATGTCTCAACAGGACGGGATTATCGGGTGAAACTTCACTTAATTTATCGTGGAAAGGATACCCCAATACCTGGCGGTCCAGTTCTTCCAACCATTTTTCCTGATGCCATCCCCGGCCTACAATCCATTCTCCGGGTTCAGCGTCTTTTACCGCTTCGGCAACCGCTGCCACAATTTCATCCCAACTCTTGGCCTTTAAAAAATTAAGATTGATCAGACTGAGTCCCAGTCCCGAAAAGTGACCGTGCCCTTCGATAAAGCCCGGCATTACAAATTGTCCTTCCAAATCGATCACTTCCGTGTCCTCTCCTTGCAACGCCGCTATTTGCTTGGCCGATCCAATTTCAATGATGCGTTCGTCCTTGACGGCAATGGCTTCCGCCAGGGGTTGCCCTTCATCCACGGTATAGAAATTACCATTGGTAAAGATGACATCAGCGGATTCTTTCTTTTCACAAGACGATGACCACAGCACAAGGAGTGCTATAATTGGTAATATTTGGTTTCTCATTTTGCAGGTAAGATTTCAACTATTCATATTAATTAGCCACAATTGCCAGTTTACTGTCCCGGCTTAGTGCCATTCGCGTAATGTTGCGGATGCCAAAGTAGCGGAAGTCGCCGATTTCGCGCCAGTCATCATCCCGCCGAGGGTTGTACTTGAAGAGCTTGGACCCCAAGGCCATCAGAAAACTACCATCGGGCAACACTTCGAAGTCTTCACTCCCAGGAAGTGTTTCAATTACCTGGGTTACTGGAAGATCAGCAATGGGTGTGGAAGAACTTGGCGCAGTATTAGTCCGACTGCGAAAGCGGCTGCTGCTTCTACCCCGAGAATAGCTGCTCAACTTCTTTTCCATAATATACCAGTTGTTGAAATCGCTCTTCTGTACGAAGGCCAAATTACCGTTTCTCATCCGCTTAAAACACCGTCCGGTATTGCTGGCAATGGTTTGCAATTCATCCGTCCGGGTATCCGCCAGTGCTAGGTAACTTGGGTTGTCGACCATATATACGGCAACTTGCGTACTATTGATCCAGTGATAGTAACCAATGCCATTAATGTACTTAAACACCGGCTTGCCGTTGCTCAAACGATCAATGGGAAATTGCCACAAACGAAGCAACGTATCCCGGCCGCTAATTTCTTGCCGCACTGCTGAAAATTGGTATCTGGTCGGCATCAAAGCCGGAGAGTATTCTCCTTCTGCAGTCTCTGTAACCTTCACCTTGGTCTGTGTCCGCAGATCCAGCAAATACAGGTCGGTCTGATTGTCTCCCGGCTCCTGGACCGTGATGTACAATTTTTCCATATCGAAGAAAGCCGGTTGATTGTTATAACCTGTTTCATTGAAATGGGTCAGCCAACGAGGATTGTTGAAAGCATAGGTTGTATCTGAAGTTCTGGTCATGTCAAACAAATATATATTCGAAGGTTCCACCTGTGCATGAACAAAACTTGCTACGCATAGCATTACCAATAGAAGCGAATTCTTTTTGACCATAAGAAAGTTTGAATTTTGGTTCTGATAGTTCAAAGATAGGTATTTTTGAATTTTGATCTGGAGGAAGTTGGATACCCGACATTTGCTGGAATAATAATTACCGACAAAATTGGGTTATCTAATTACATAAACTGAAAAACTATTCCCTCCTAATGACGGTACATACTAAATTTGTCCGTCATTATGCTCACATCACTTTCATAGTAAACGTTTCTTAGAGTATGTTTAAAGTTCCATTAATTGGCCTTCGAAGGCTTATTTTCGACTCAAAGAAAGAAATTTAACATCCTCTTAATCCAAAAACAAAAGGAAAATGAATAGGTTTCTAACGATTATTTTCATCTTTTCGTTTGTCGCGAATGGCATTGCACAAGACATCATCGAGTTGCAGCTATTGGAAAACGGTTTTACGCGTCCGGTAGACATTGAGCACGCGGGCGACGAACGCCTCTTCATCGCCGAACAGCCAGGATCAATACACATCATGGCCAAGGATGGTGTGGTCAATTCCGTCCCCTTTCTCGATATCCGGGAAAAAGTAAGGGACAATTCCAATGAACAGGGCTTATTGGGACTGGTTTTTCATCCCGATTATGCCAACAACGGTTACTTCTACGTCAACTACACTTTTGGGCAAGGCAATACCCGCATTTCAAGATTCTCAAGAAGTGCCGATAACCCGGACCTAGCCGATCCCGACAGTGAAAAAGTTATTTGGGAAATTGGCCAACCCTTTAGCAATCACAATGCTGGTGATATGAATTTTGGCCCCGATGGCATGCTCTACATCGGCTCCGGAGATGGAGGTAGTGGTGGAGACCCCGACAACGTATCACAGAATCGGCGAAGCCTGCTTGGCAAAATGCTGCGCATTGACGTCGATAATGGTGATCCCTATAGCATTCCCAACGACAATCCCTTTGCCGATACCGATGAAACCCTGGATGAGATTTGGGCGATTGGCTTAAGGAATCCCTGGCGATTTAGTTTCGATCGGGCCACCGGAGATATGTACATCGGAGATGTTGGCCAAAGTAGTCGTGAAGAAATTCATTTTCAACCGGCTGACAGTAAAGGGGGTGAAAATTATGGCTGGCGATGCTATGAAGGTAACGAGCCCTTCAGCACCAGGGATTGTGATGATCCTTCCTCCCTGACCGGCCCCATCCATGAATATCGTCATTTGTCACGCAATAGCTGTGGCGGAGGTTCGGTAACTGGAGGTTATGTATATCGGGGCAAGGATTATCCAGGTTTAGTAGGCAAATACCTCTATGCAGAATATTGTTTTGGAAACATTTGGGCATTGGAAAGAAATGGTGATGGCGAATGGGTCAACGAAGAGTTGTACAGGGATGTTAGTGGCCGTTGGACCACTTTTGGACAGGACAACAATGGCGAACTCTATATTGCCAGTCGGTCGGGTGGAATTTCAAAAATAACCTTGCCGGGGACCACCAGTACCGATACCGCAAGCGATCGCCTACAATTAACGGTATTGACCAATCCTTTTGATGTCGAGCTCAGCATTAAAATCAACACTGAAGAGAGCGGCTTTGCCCAATTCAGAATCATAGATATTACAGGAAGGACCCTTCATGAAAGGGACATCCAAATATTTAAAGATACCAATTTCGATGTGGACACCGAATTACTGAGCAGCGGCATTTATCTGGCTGAGATTCAGTTCGAAGGTCGTCGAACGGTGGCAAAGGTGATCAAAAAATAAATTTGTAACTTAACCAGAGAAACCACCTGCGTCAACGAAACGATAAATGCCAACAAGCAACTGGACCAATCGCCTTGCCTATATACTGACCCTTTCTGGATTTGCCATAGGCCTAGGTAATATTTGGCGCTTTTCTTACATTACCGGTTCTAACGGAGGTGGTGCCTTCCTTTTGATTTACCTCTTATTAGCTCTATTTATTGGTATTCCACTACTGATCACGGAAGCCTCTCTCGGACGAATGTCAAAAACTTCTCCCCTAAGGGGGTTCGGCAAACTCTCCGGCCGAAAAGAGTGGAATGCAATCGGATGGCTGGAGGTGATCGTTTCGACGCTCATCATGGGCTATTACGTCGTCATTATCGCATGGGTCACGGTCTATTTCTGGGAGTGCGCTTCCGGTGCGTTGATGCGTACCCCACAAGAGCAATACCAGGAGCGTTTTGACGCTCTTTGCGGGAACTTTCCGGTGATGTTGGCCACCTGCTTTGTTATCTCTGCTTTCAGTGCCTGGATCATTAGTCGGGGATTAAATCAGGGCATCGAATTTTTGTCCAAATTGTTGATGCCATTATTGTTCCTAATCATCGTTGGGCTTAGCTTATGGGGCATTTCGATGGAAGGAGCAACGGAGGGTATCCGGTGGTATTTAAGCGTAGATTTCTCGAAGATTACGCTGAATGCCTTACTGGCAGCTGTAGGCCAACTGTTTTTTTCGATCGGGATCGGCTTCTCGACTGCTTACGTCTTCGGAAGTTATATGAACCGGAATGAAGACCTCATTTCCAGTACCGGGGCCGTTGTTTTAGTAGATACGCTGGTTGCCGTTTTGGCGGGATTCATGATTTTTCCGGTGCTCTTTGCCTACGATATTGCTCCGGATTCCGGCCCCAGTCTGGTATTTATTACTATGTCTTCGCTATTCTCGGAAATGCCCGGTGGCCAGCTGTTTGGCGCTTTGTTCTTTCTTTTGCTTTTTGTAGCCGGCATCACTTCTTTCATATCCAATATCGAGGCAATCACGTACTGCTTCCAGGATCGGTTCGGGCTATCGAGATCACGAGCTATGATCAGCGCTCTGTTGATCATCATGGGTTTGTCCATTCCCAACATCTTATCTTTTTCGGGGACCAATCCATTGAAAATTGGCGATGCCACTTTCTACGACCGGATGGATTTTCTGACCAATACGATTATGTTGCCGTTGGCGGGATTGATGCTGGTTGTTTTTGGCGTGTACATCATCGGGTTTAAACGACTGATGGAAGCGACAAATGAAGGAGCAGTCCGATTTAAGATCCAGCCCTATTGGGCAATTCTATTAAAAGTGGTGATCCCTTTGACGATCATAACGATTTTAATACAGGGTATAGCGGGCTAGTTGCGATATTCCGTAAAATGCTCTTCAGTTTTTAAAGCAGAACTTTCAAAGGCATAATAAATGTCCCAAAACGAAGGAATGCACTGGCTCGCCATTTCTGACGGTGCATTGAATAACACACAAATTCCGATCTTTTCTTCCCGATCAAAAGAGATTTCACTCCGATAGCCATTGACATAACCTCCATGATAGAGTACGGTATCGCTCCCCAAGGCCAATACTCTCCATCCCATTCCGTAGTGCGCCTCGTCCAGAAGATTCCATTTACGAAAGTAGCGACGTCGGTTATTGGAACGCACAAATGGCTGGAAGATATAATCGAGGGTTTGCTCCGAGATGATGTCGGGGCGATGTCCCATGACTACTTTAAGCCAATTGCCCATGTCTAGAATGCTGGCGTTGATACCCCCGGTGGAAGGTAAGTTGTAATACTTTTTGGAGATGCTGCCAACGCGCCATTTCTTTTTTCGGCGACTGTAAAAATGGGGCAAAGCAATGTTGCTGTTGCTGACAATTTCTTCGTAGGAAGTGGAAGCTTGTACCATATCAGCGGGTGTAAAAATACGCTCTGCCATCTGTCGCTGAAAGGTACGGGCCGTCGTTTTCAAGACGATCTCCTCAATGAGACCAAATGCCGCATTTTGGTAAGCATAAATCTCTCCGGGCTTTCCAATCAAATCAACCTCCCGAAAATAGGGCGCGATGGAGCGAATCCCTTTCCCGCTTTCCACCAAATTGGTATAGGCATGATAGGGCAGCCCCGTCGTGTGAGACAGCAAATGATTGATCTTGACGTTTCTCGATTGTTGACGTGATTTCAGAGCAAAGAAGGGCAAATGATCGACTACTTTATCTTCCCAGGAAAAATCACCGGCTTCTACCAATGTACCAGCTAGTACCGAAGCAAATCCCTTAGAAAGAGATCCCGTCCGAAAAACCGTATTGACGTCAATCGAATCCATGGTGTAGAGTTTCTTCACGCCAAATCCTTTGGCAAATAAGACGGTCGTATCTTTTACAATTACTACCGCAGCACCCGGTGTACCGGTTCTCTGAAATTCTTCGGTAAAGAAGGAGTCATAGGTCTTAATGAGGTCTTTATACTTTGCCCGGATGGGATCCTCTGGAGCCATAGCGGCCAAGGGTTCTTGATCTGGAAATCCCGAATCGAGGAAAAAATACAATCCTAAAAAAGCCGCCAAAAACAAGATCATTAGCGATAAGGTGGTTCTTAACATAATATGGACATGGGTGAGGTATGAACAATGTCTATTTCCGTAACATACTTGGTTTTTGGAAATAGGATTCAGTTTTGAGGGATATTAACTTTAATTTTTAATTACAACTCGGTCCTTCATATTGTATCGCTGCCCGGATTTAAGAAAATAAAATTCCTTTTGGCCGGACCCTAAAACATAAGTAGTGTCTCGTTCTCTCGACCAACGGCTTCCGTCGTAAATCGCTACATAACTCTCCCCCACTACTTCAAATTCATCTCCTCTGACGACAATGCCCGTATTCTCATCCAGCCCCACGCCAAGTAAGGTTGGTCGCTCCTGTAGCAACTCAAACATATCAAAATGACGATTTCTTGCCAACAAATGTTGGTCAATGGCAATATTCTTGATGAAACTAAGCCCCTCTTCATGATCTCCCATGATGATGGTATTGGTTTTGGTATCGCCTCGGATCAGATAAGAGCCCAGTATGGTCGCTCCCGCGGAACTACCACCGATCACCCCACCACGATTCAGCAATGCAGCAAGTTCGGTATGGACGCGGGTATTCAAATAAGAGTCCGCCAATCGCCATTGTCGCCCCCCGTAGAACCAAACACCGGAGGCGGTTTTCAAAGGCTTGGCAAATGCTTTGGTATCTGCCTCTTTCCGATCCCGGGTATGTAGGACCGTGACCTTTGAGAAACCAAATTTCAGGAACATTTTCTTGTAGCGATTGAACTGGGGGTCGGCATTCAGACTACCATCTCCACCAGCAGTCGGTATAACCACAATTTCTCGATCAACGCCTCCAACCAAATCCCTGAAGATGGGCATGAAGACACTGTCTTTTGCAGCTCCACCCACGATCAGCAATGTTCCTTTCGAAGGACCTTCGGTTGGGGTTTGGCCTAAGGTACAATGGGTAAATACTATAAACAGGATCAATAATAGGTAGGTGTTTTTCATGGTGCGGAAATTAAACATCTAAACTAGAATATTTCTGCAGAAAAAGGCGAATAACAATAGAATTTCATTCCAGGAAAACCACCATATCTTTATTTCGGGGTATACCCCCTTTCCACTATTCAGCTTTCCGGCGACATTTGTGGTCGACGGCGCCAAACACTGATGATCCGCTAACTTATTTAGACTTGCAGGTAGGAAGGACCTGTGATTCTTGACACATAGTTTTTTTTTAATTACTAAGTTCATCATTTGAGTGCGGGACGTACCATTTCGCCCGCATTCTTTTTTACACTTACGGAGCTTCAATGCGCAAAAAAGACACCTTTTTAATTGCCATCGCCATTTTTTCCGGATCGACGGCTACCTTTTCCTTTGAGATAATCAGGTGACTGGCCCGATCCAAGACCTTTCCATACAACCACTGTACAATATCCTCGATTGCTTGATCTTCGTCAAAGGTCAGGTACATTCGAATGGTCTCGCGAAAACCGATCCGATGGCCCTGGTGTTCTTCGTCCATGATGATGGAGGCTTTCGTCTCTGGAATATGAAAGGTTTCTCCGTATGCCAACCACTTATAATAGGATCCAAAGATGTGGTACTTCAGGTCTTTATCCTCAGTAATGATCTCTATCTTTAGTTTCTTAGCCGCAAATTGTGCAAACTCGTGCATATATGCCCTACCCTTTCCCTGATCGGCACTCATTACCGATTTCCCCTGGTAAAAGGCCTCAATCTTTGCCGCTAATTTTTCGATTAATTGAAACCGCTCCGTAGCCATTTCCCTAACCGTTTCATCTTCAAATTTTTCAAACTTATCCGGGTGATACTTGGCCATCAACTCCTTTTTCTTCTGTTTAAAGGTCTGCTGATCCAATCGCTCGAGGTCCGTCCCGAAGAGTCGGCGAATATCCTCTCGATCCTGGATAGAGATGGTCTGTCTTTCCATGCTTCGTATTTCTGTGTTTTTGGAGGAGAATAGATCACTTCCTTAATACAAAGCAGATTAACTTTGAAAAAGTTTGATGAACCAGTGATTCATTCTATTACAAATCTCACTTTCAGACTGGTCTTCATCCTGATTTTACGAAAATTGATTCTGTCGGTAGAACTTTGCAAGAAGGTTTAGCTCGCGATCCATATCCAAATGATCGATATGATCGAGTTCGACAATCTCCACCTTTTGTACCAACTCTAGCTGCTCGGCAAGCAGGTCCAAGGTATCGATATAGGAAAACTTGATTAAGAACGACTTCGAATGAACAGTGGTATTGCTTTTCTTTCGCACCAAAATTCTTCGTTGATCGGCATCCTCCACTTTAACTTGTTCCCTTGGAATTCCCAATTGATCGACTACCCGAAAGAACCTTCTTTGCAAATCGGCAATTGTAACCTTTTGCTTTTGCTCGAAAAATTCCTCCAAATGAATGCGATAAATGATTTCATTGGGCACGTATGCTTGCTCGGCATAACCAAATACTTCGATACATCGTTCTTTTGCCTTCTTGAGCCGACAATAAAATTGCGAACAACATGCCCTCAGTATCCAATAAGGAAATAATCTCATCACAATCTTTTAGAAAAAGAGAACTGTAAGGTGTTTGAAGCAAAACCTCTAGAGGTTGGCCGTCAACCGCATTTTAACCCTCATACATTTCTGAAACTCCTCTGCCGCCACAGAAAAAGGTGCATATTCGGGATTGCGATCGTTGTCCGAAATCAGGTCAAAGGCAATCAGCTGCCGATCGTCATTGTAGGCTTTGCGAATGCGTTTGAGGTACAGACCGCTAGCACTTTGAAATACGTATGCGTCTTGCGAATTAATATTCTCGGCATCGTGGACCGGTTCGCAAAGTACCAAATCTCCGTTTTCAAAGGTGGGAAACATGCTGTCACCACTGACTTTGAAGGCGAATAATTGGCCATTAATACCGGGAATATTGATTTCCATGGGAGCTACTTCTTCTCGTTCATCTCCTCTTTCATCGGCAACACCCGAAGCAGGCGTCGCCCTGAGAGGACTATTCGAAAAGAGAATTCTCAGCTTCCTGGGGGCTTTTCCATCGATTGGCAATACGTTCGTCGTTCCTTTCGGAGTGCCATTCGTCGTTTTTGTATCACCATCCTTCAATTTGGACACGGGATATACCAATGTAGGATTTGAGCAGCCCGGGATCGTTTTGCCGTTCATTTTTTATATTTTTTAGTTCGTAAACAAATTGCTTTTCAAAAATAACAAAAAATTTCAATTAAAATAAAATTAAACAATTATTGTTTTCACATATTGAAGTTGTCTAGAGCTTCATTCCAAAAAGGTGATCTATGCAAAAATGGCTACTCCGCATCTTCGGTTTCCTATTAGTAATTGCAATTATAATATCTCTCTATGGCTACCGGCAACTAAAGGACCGGCATCCAGACTACTGGTTGGATCTGACCTATAAATCCGACTCCCCGACTACGATTGAAGTCGGCTTCGCAGCGGTCTCCATCACCCCTACCGTTGAAGACAGCTGGATCGACGCCAATGGGAATGCGCAATTTGATGAATCAGAGGGCGACACTTACGAAGACCTCAACAACAATGGCCGTTTCGACCCGGTTTGGATGGCGGGTTTTCAAAACAAACGGCCGGCACAGGGCATCCACGATGAATTGTGGGCCAGAACGATGCTGATTGATAATGGTCAATTCCAGCTTGCCTGGATTGCTCTCGATGCCATCGGATATGGCAACGATGATGTCATTGCCATTCGAAAAAAGGTTACTGCCGCCACCGAAGTCGATTACGTCATCGTCTCCAGCTCTCATACTCACCAGGGTCCCGACCTAATTGGGATGTGGGGAGATAACCCCTACAAATCCGGCATAGACCCCTCTTATCTGCAATACGTCATTGACCAATCTGTACATTCACTTACGCTGGCACTTCAAAATAAAAGACCGGCAAGACTGATATTTGCCCAAGATCTGAAGGGCGCAAAAGATCTGGTGACGGATTCCCGAAAACCCATCGTTATGGACCCCGCCATCAGAGTCTTACATGCACGCGACCTTGAAGCGGACACAACGCTCGGCACCCTCATCGGATGGGCCAATCACCCTGAAACACTCTGGAGTCAAAACCTTCAGCTGAGTTCTGACTTTCCCCACTACGTTCGCGAAGGGCTTGAAAAAGGCATTTATAATCAAGATACTCTTATTGCCAAAGGACTGGGAGGCATCGCCGTCTACGTCAACGGATCGATCGGAGGCCTGATGACGACCTTGCCCGAATTCCCGATCATCCACCCATTTTCTGGTGACACCATTCTAGATCCCAGTGTGGAGAAAATGGAAGCCCAGGGGCTGGCCATCGCCGACCTTGCCTTGAAGGCTTTGGCCGACAGCAGCCAAATAGATGTCGTCGAACAATCCGATTTTTACGTTCGTGCACGTAGTATTGCCCTGCCTCTTGATAACAACTTGTATAAGTTAGCTGCATTCCTCGGCATCTTTGAACGTGGCTTATGCGGATGGTGGAAACTGCGTTCGGAATTGTGCCATTGGAAAATCGGCCCGGCAGAGTTTTTGCATCATCCTTCCGAAATCTATCCGGAAATCATCGTTGGTGGAGTGGAGACACCTGAAGGTGGTGACTTTGCCATTCAGCCCATTGAAAAACCGGCTATTGAGCGCTTTCTTACGGCAAAATATCAGTTTGTAATCGGGCTTTCCAATGACATGATTGGCTACGTCATTCCCAAAAGCCAATGGGATCAGGAAGCTCCCTTCACCTATGAGAACGAACATGCTCCTTACGGAGAAATCAATTCTCTAGGACCGAAAACCGGGCCGTTACTTTACGGCCTGATGAAAGATCTTTTACAATCGCCTATTGAAAACAAACACAAAAAACATGGCAGTGAGTAGAGTTTATGTATGAATATTTTGTTAAGCCCAATTGGGTTTCTAATGGGAAATTCCATTGGGCTATTCGCTTTCCTGGCACTGTTTCTTTCAAATGTTCGCCAAACAAAACTCATTACCTGATGTCAGGCGCGTTTTATTGGGGTAGCTCTATACACCACGGTCATTGCATCGCCCATAAACGGAAATTTGCTGAGTATTGAAAACCATTGGAGTCCTCACTTCTCCTTTTTCTCAATGGGTAGGTAACACAAACTACCTGCGGATCCCTACCCCTCCACGGCCGTTTTCCATATCTTAGAGAAGAAAGAAGGACTAAAAAATACGAACGAAATGAGAAGACGAAACTTCATCCAATCTCTGGCTGGCCTTGGCCTCTTAGCCCATTGCCAAATGTTTAGTTCCTGCCGAGAAGATACCGGCCACCAACTTGATATTCTAATTTTAGGAGGCACTTATTTTGTTGGCCCGGCCATTATCAAAGCCGCTCTGAAAAACAATCATCAAGTGACGCTATTCAACCGCGGGGTCACCAATCCCGGCCTATTCCCAGATCTCCCTCACATTGAGGGCGACCGAAGTCTGGGCCCCGATGCCTACCGCAACCTTCAAAATAAAAATTGGGATGTCATCATTGACGTCTGGCCGGAAGAATCCATGTTGGTAAAGGAAGCTACGGAAGCACTTCACGATCATACCAAGCACTATGTTTTCATTTCCAGCATCGCCGTTTACAACAATTTTCAGGAAGTGGGATTACATGAAAATTCTCCGGTGGTGGACCTCAACCTCAGTCGCGAAGAATGGAGTTACCCCGAAGAAAAATTACAAGCGGAAGAATATGTCCGGACCCAGTTTCCCGACAACCACAGCATCTTACGCCCCGGCCCCATCACAGGCTGGCGTGATCCGGCCGTAGATCTTTTGTACTGGTGTCTCAAGCTGAATGGGGACGACGCCATTTTAGCGCCCGGCTCCGGTATGGACCCAATACAATTTATCGATGTGAATGATGTTGGCAAAATAGCAGTCCTGGCTGCCGAAAACCACCTACCCGGAATTTTTAACTGCACCGGCCCCAAGACCGATCCGCTTTTATGGAAAGATTTCCTGGCCATTGCCAAACAACACTTTAATTCTCCTGCGGAGCTCCACTGGGCAAGCGAAGATTTTTTGCGTGCCAATGAAGTATTTTCGTTTACCGACCTTCCTCTTTGGGCGCCGCTATCAGAAGATCGGGGGTTTATGCAAATCAGCAACAAAAAACTGATTGAATCGGGTTTTGAGTTTACTCCCGTTCAGCAGACCCTTGCCGATTGTTTGAGTTGGTACGAGCAAAATAAGGAGAAAGAACTTAATTTTGGGACGAAAGAAACCGGAGTAGGACTTGAAAGATCCAGAGAGCTTCGTTTGATCGAAGACCTCTTGCAATCGCAGTCAGATTCAGGATAATTAAGAGGCTATTTAAATTGATTCCGCTTGGTAGACATCTTACTTTACCTGACGCTTTCCCCAATAGTGATCTTATTGCTGTTGTTAATCATCCACTCCCGGCAAAGGTCCGAAGGTAAGATTCTCATTCTTTTCTGCCTTAGTGTTATTGGGTTCTTAGTTGTTCACCTGGACAAACTCGACCACCACTGGAGCAATTATCTCTTTATGACCTTGGACTATGGTCTTCCTTTCAGCTTCTACCTCCTGACCAAGTCTTTGTTTGACGATCGCTTTCAAATTAAAATTTGGATGCCGGTGATGCTCGTGGCCATCATTGCCCTCAGCTTTCTGGTCTACTTCCAAATTCCCAACTTAGATCCCAATGATGAATTGAGTCTCATCTTTTATTCCCTATTCCGAAAGGCGCTCGCTCTAGTATTCGTAATTTTGTCGATCGCAGAAGCTCTTAAAAACCGAAAAGATGATTTGCTGGAAGACAGAATTCGGTTCCGCAAGTTTTTCATCCTAATCATCGCTGCCTTGATGGGAACTACCGTCATCGTCGAAATTGCGCTGATAGATAGGTCGGCGCCGGAATTTCTCGAAATCCTCCAAAAGGGTGCGATCCTTCTTTTGACCTATTATCTCTCCGTGAAACTGTTTACCATCCGCCCCGGATTCTTACGAATTACCAAAGTACCCCCTCCTACCGCTGTACCTACGCCGGACCTGGATCAGAGTACCATCGACCGATTGACCCAATTAATGGAGTCAGAAAAATTTTTCCAGACCGAAGGCTTATCCATCCGCCAGGTGGCAGTCCAATTGGACATCAAAGAGTATAAATTGCGGCAGGTGATCAATCAACAGCTTAAGTTTCGAAATTTTAATGAATTCCTTAATACTTACCGCATCCGGGAAGCCTGTGACCTATTGAGCAACCCCGCTCACCGACAGATGACTGTTGTCGAAATTGCGTACCATGTTGGTTACCAATCCCTGGCTCCCTTCAATAAGGCCTTTAAAGAGTTGACTAAGCAGACACCGACCGGGTGGCGAAAGCAACATTTAGGCTCCTAAAAGCTCCTCGATTTCAAAATCGATCAGCATTTTTTAAAATCAAGTGGCTTTTAATTCCATTTTCTCGGTGGTTTGTCGTGCCATTACTTCACCACCAAATTCACTACGTATGAACCGGCAAAAAATTTTCGCTATCATCATTTTACTATTTTTCTTCTTCCTCACCGGGAGCTTTGGTCAATCTGCAGTTGGCAGTTGGAAGGTCATTAACGGTTGCTCGGGAGTAGAGAAGTCCATTGTAGAGATCTACCAGGAAAATGGCAT
>JANQRV010000003.1 GCA_028284395.1 Saprospiraceae bacterium | reverse complement strand
AGCTTGCAGCCACAGAGGATGCGACGTTTTTGAATGCCTTGATCAAAATTAAAATCCATCCTTTTTAGCTCATAAAACCATTTCAGAATAATGTCTAGTTTATTAAGAATTTAAAGGTAAGACTAAAGATTGTGATAAAGGTTTAAACCAATACTTGTTAAAGAAGCGTTAAGGTTGTGAAGCTGTAGAACTGGCAAATCTGGGAGATTTACCAGTTCTCCGTCCACAGTCCGAACTGAATTTATTACATTTGTCTAAAACAAGATTGCTTTATTATGAGATTAACGTCCTATATTATTGTCGCTTCTTTCTTCGCTCTTTTCTTGTCCAGTTGTATCACGCAACAAAGTTACCAGGAACTGGAAACCGTACGCGACTATTACAAAGCAGAAGCGGAAGCTGTGGATTCTATCTCTCTCGCCAACCAGGAACTGGTGGACATTAACCGGGAATTGGAGTTAGAACTCAAACAGACCGTGCGGGAACTCGAAGAATTGGCGGTAGCGAACAATAGTTTGACGCGTAATTACGAAGAGATCCTGGAAAAATACAACCGAATTGTTCGTCAAAATGAAAGCGAACTCACCACGTATTCCTACGAAAAGATCAGTTTACAGGAGCAATTGGCCTCCCAACAGACCGCACTGGATAAGAAGGAGGAGGACCTCGCTACGCTCGAATACGAACTCTATCAAAAGGAAAATCGCCTGAAAGCGGTAGAATACGATTACAATGCACTCGAAGGGGGCATTTCCGAAAGAGATCAGAAAATTAAAGAATTGCAGGAGTTATTAAATCTCACGGAAGGGAGCATGGATGAATTGCGGGCAAAGGTATCGGGTATTCTCCGCGGGTTTTCAGATTCCGATCTTACCGTAAAGGAAGACAACGGTCGAATTTACGTTTCTCTGAGTCAAAATTTGTTGTACCCTTCCGGTAGTGACCGCCTCGACCCCAAAGGGAGCAGTGCACTCAGGAAGTTGAGCAGCGTTTTGAGCAATACCAAAGATGTCGACATCGTCGTGGAGGGACATACGGATTCAGATGGGGCAAGCGGCGCCAATTGGGATTTGAGTGTACGCCGGGCTACGGCGGTTGTAAAAGCCTTGACTTCATTCGGTTTGGATCCGAAAAGAATAACTGCGGCCGGACGCGGCGAGCATACTCCGGTCACGTCCAATGCTACCAGTCGGGGCAAATCTCAGAATCGTCGGACGGAGATCATCCTCTCCCCCAAACTGGACGAACTTTACAATTTGCTGAATCGCTGATCAGGCGTTTCTCTTTTAAGTCGATCCCATGAAATGTTTTCTGCATATCACTGTGCTGCTGCTCTCTATTTGTATACACCTCGAAATGGCAGCACAGTGGTGTGCAACCCGATCCGATCCGGCTTTATTTGATCCCCCAAATCGTTCCACCCATACCGATCTCATCCAGCCTCGTTCCGTCCTTACCCTTCCGGTCGTCGTACACATTGTCTGGAACACCGATGCGCAGAATATTTCGGACGATCAGATTCGGTCACAGATGGAGGCCCTAAACCGTGCCTACCGCGGGCAGAATGACAATCAAGATATCATTCCTCTCAGTCTTCGCGGCCTCTTTGCCGATATGGAACTGGAGTTTTGTCTCGCCGAGCGGGACCCCGACGGGGCGCTTACCAACGGCATTACCCGGACCAATACCCGACAAGACAAAATAGGATCGTTGATCAACCAGGGTCGGAGGGCCATATGTTATTCCGATCTCGGCGGAAAAGATGCCTGGGACACCGAACGCTACATCAACATCTGGGTAGGAGAAATGGCGGCGGGCATTGCCGGCGAAGCCAGTTTTCCGGGCATGGACATCCCCGAAGAAGATGGGATCCGGATCACTCCCGATCGATTTGGCACCATGGGCACGGTCAGCGCTCCCTACGACCTGGGCAATACCCTGGTACACGAATTGGGGCACTATCTGAATCTACAGCATCTTTGGGGAAGCTGTACGGAAGGACAGATCTGCTGCTCCAATATTGACCCCGACTGCGCATGCGACGATGGTGTAGACGATACGCCGGCACAATTTACAACGTATCTGTCAGCGTGTCCCGCCGGCAACCAGATCACCTGCGGTGGCCCCGACATGTTTATGAACTACATGACCTTTGCCGATGATGCCTGTATGGCCATGTTTTCTGAGGGGCAGAAGAGACGTGTAATGGCCACGCTGGATGGCCCCCGACGAGGACTGACCGCCAGCATGGGCTGTTTGCCGGGTACCGTCACTGCTCACGATGATGTATACCAACCGGACGATCTTTTTGCATTCGGGCCCAACCCCGCTTCCGAGCGATTATTCCTAACCACCGAAACCAACAGCCCACGTCATGTATACCTGCTGGGAATCGATGGAAAAATTAAGTTGCAAACCTTCATCACCGATCAAAATACGGAGATTTCCATTGCGTCTCTACCCGCTGGGATCTATTGGATTAAAATGATGGAAGGAGAAAAAAATTCCTTGAAAAAGCTTATTATTGCTAGGTAGATAAAATCAAAACCCAATGACTTTCCGAAACCTATCCTCCAAGATAGCCTGCATTTTTTTAGCCGCTTACGGTCTTTCCTGTACCCCTACCCTCGATTTGTCGGACGATGAACTAGCCGAAGTGATCGAAATGGAAAAAACCCCTTGTTACCAGCAATGTCCCGTTTTCAAAATGACGCTTTACGAAAACGGAATTGTCAAATACGAGGGAGAGAGTTACGTAGACAAGGAAGGACTGTGGAGCAAAAAGATGAACATCAACGACCTCCGAAAACTAGCCAAGAAATTCCGGGATTCGAATTTCTTTGAATTAGAAGATGTCTACCGGAGTGAGATTCCGGATCAGCAAACCGTTACCATAACATTTCACGACAATGGCTCGTCCAAGACCGTCATTGGCAAGGCCGACGGAAGGCCGGACATTGTATTGGAACTACAGGCCCAGTTGGATGAGATTGCCGATTCTCCCGAAGGCTGGAAAGAAGTCTTTACCGAAGAGAATCCCAACATGCTCTCCGACGGAACCATCACCAATGAAATAGTAGTGCAACTGGTAAATGGGATCAATGTAGACGATTGGATCAATCGCTACGCTCAAAGTGAAGCCCGTCTGGTAGAAAGCCTTTCTTCGTCTGGTCGATACTGGCTGATTACCTTTAATTCCAGTAGTATTGACCCGGACCTCTTACTGGAGAACATCCGGAATGACCCGGACGTGATCGGCGCCGAATTCAATATGCAGCTAGATGGACGTTAATGTAAAAGTCTTAAGTTCGGAATTTAAAGGCGTGCTCGACCTCATTGAGAAAGAGCACAAGAGTTTGTTCATCACCGGCCGGGCCGGCACCGGTAAATCCACTCTTTTACAACTCTTTCGGAATACCACCCGGAAAAATACGGTGGTCCTTGCTCCAACCGGTGTCGCAGCGTTGAATGTAAGGGGTCAAACCATCCATTCTTTTTTTCGTTTCCCGGCCAAGCCATTGGCACCCGGCGACATTAAAAAACAGCGTCGAAACGCCATCTATAAAAAGATCCAGGTCCTGATCATCGACGAAATTTCAATGGTCCGGGCCGACCTGTTCGACAACATCGACCTCTTTTTACGCAGGAACCGCGATGACAACCGGCCATTTGGCGGCGTCCAATTGGTTTTGTTTGGCGACCTGTTCCAGCTTCCCCCCGTAGTGGCCTCGGAAGCGGAAAAATTGCTGTTTTCCCAACAATACGATTCTCCCTATTTTTTTTCAGCCCGCATTTTCCAGGAGGGGTTTGATCTCGAAAAAATCGAATTGCGCAAAGTATATCGCCAGAACGGCCGTCATTTTTTGCGCCTATTGGAAGCCATAAGACTCAATCAGGTAGATTACGACGACCTCGACGACCTCAACGAAAGGTACGATCCGGAGTTTAGAGCCGGCAACAGTTACATCACCCTATCGGCCCGGAATGCTACGGTCAACGACATCAATGACAAAGCACTGAGAGCCATTCCCCTGGATGAACGGATTTACCAAGCCACCATCAAGGGAGATTTCAAGTCGAGCCTCTACCCTACCGATCCCGCTCTGAAGCTGAAATTGAGGACCCAGGTCATGTTCATTAAAAATGACCCGGAAGGCAAATTCGTCAACGGCACCATCGGACGAATTATGCAACTTCA
Source organism: Saprospiraceae bacterium (assembly GCA_028284395.1). GTDB lineage: Bacteria > Bacteroidota > Bacteroidia > Chitinophagales > Saprospiraceae > JANQRV01. Next base: position 10,450 of record JANQRV010000003.1, on the reverse strand, counting down.
AGACGACCGCATCACGGTAGAAGTCGAATCGGCCGACGGAAAAAAAAAGAATATTGAAGCTAAGCCAATCGAATGGGAAATCCTCCGGTACAAAGTCAATGAATCGGATCCGGATAAAATTGAAACGGAGACCGTCGGGTCCTTTAAGCAATTTCCACTCAAACTGGCATGGGCCATCACCATTCATAAATCACAAGGCAAAACATTCGACAATGTGATCATCGATCTGGGGCGAGGCGCTTTCGAACACGGACAAACGTATGTGGCATTCAGTCGCTGTCGTACCCTCGAAGGCATCGTATTGAAGCAGAAATTGCGCTTCAGAGACATCATCACCGACGAACGCGTTGTCGATTATTACGAACAACATTTCTAAGAATCGATGTAAAAACATCTTCATAATGTAAATAAAGCGACACATCATGGCAAGACCAAAACCTAAATCAAAAAGAAAAAGGCAATTAGAAAAGAAAAGAAAAAAAGAAGCCAACAGAATTTTAACCATCGTCATCATTTCGACGGTTGTCCTGTTGATTTTGCTTTATATTTCTTTTCAGAATAGTTGAGCTCTGTTGAAGCACTAGAACTGGCAAATGGCAAATAGAACTGGCAAATCTTGGAGATTTACCAGTTCTGCCCAAACCAAGGGCCATGGAGCATCAGAGCATCAGAGCAGCAACAGAATCAACAGTAACCACAGCAACCATAGAATCCAAAGCAGCAGCAGCAACAGCAACAACAGCAACAACAGTAACCATAGAATCCACAGCAACCACAGAATCAAAAGAACAATGAAATTAAACCTAGACATCGCCGTACCAAGTAAGCAGATCTGGCTGGATGCCGTTCTGGCCGACTTTCCCTCTTTTCTGCAAGACCATGCAGATTGCCAGCGCAAGGCTTCGGCCATGGCCATGAGTTTTGTGGCAAAATTTCCCGACCGGGTGGAGATTATTCCGGAATTGATCGAAACGGCAGTGGAGGAATTAGAGCACTTCCAGCAGGTGTACGACATCATGCAGCAGCGCGGCATCCGTCTGGCCCACTCCATTGGTGAAGATCTTTACGTCAAGGCCTTAGTGAAAAAGTGCCACTCCGGAAGAGAAGAGCGTTTCATGGACCGATTGCTGATCGCCAGTGTTCTGGAAACCCGGGGAGCAGAGCGATTCCGTTTAATTGCCGAGGCACTGGAGGATCCGGAGATGAAAAAGTTTTACAAGATGTTGTGGACTTCGGAAGCCAAGCACGGCCATATCTTTGTAAAAATGGCGCTCAACTACTTCCCCGAAGATCAGGTGTACTCCCGCCTGGAATGGTGGATTGAGCAGGAAGGCCAGGTAATCGACCAGTTGGAGATTAGGCCGGCCCTTCATTAGAAAGGACGTCTTTCATTCCGAAAAAACCCTTTTTATCAATGAGCCAGCGGGCGGCCACCAAAGCTCCTTTGGCGAAGCCTACCCGGGAATGAGCCGTATGTTTGATCGCAATTTCATCCACTTCTGACCGATAGATGATCTCGTGGGTACCGGGGACCTTATCGATGCGCTTGGAGACAATCGGAAGCGCCGCGCCGCTATCGGAGGCCTCGTTGACCCAACCATCGATTTGCGGGTACTGGGGTAGGATGCCTTCGGCCAGCGTGATGGCCGTACCACTGGGGGCATCCAGTTTCTGCGTATGATGGATTTCTTCCATGGCGGGCCGGTATTGCTCGAATGGCGCCATCATTTTGGCCAATTGCTCGTTTAAGGCAAAGAAGAGGTTGACGCCCAAACTGAAATTGGAAGCGTATAGAAAAGCACTATCGGCCGACTGGCAAATGTCCAGCACTTCATCCAGTCGATCGAGCCAGCCGGTAGTCCCGCAGACGATGGGCACGCCGGCTTTTAAACTAAAGGTAATATTCTCAAAGGCGCTTTCGGGTCGGGTAAACTCGATGGCAACGTCGGCCGCCTGCAGTTGCTGCGGGGTGAGGCTGGCGCGATTGTCGATGTCGATCTTGAGAACTACTTCATCTCCCGCTGCTGTTGCCAGTTCATCGATCATTTTACCCATTTTCCCGTATCCGAAGAGTGCTATTTTCATTTTTTTTCGTTGCCGTTGTTACTTTTAAAAAAAACTGCGTCATAAGGGTGTTGTAAGTAAATTCCTCCCCATGTACTTCTATCCAAACAAATAAGAACTGAAACTCCGGTCTTCCCGACCGGAGTTTTTTTTTTATTCTTCCAACATCTTTTTCAATTCGTTCAATTTCAGCATGCATTCGATGGGCGTCATGCTGTTGAGATCGACGTCCAGCAGTGCTTCTTTCAGTTTCCCTGCGGTGGGATCTACCGTTTCAAATATGCTGAGCTGATAAGCTTCGGGGGCAATCGAAGCGGTCGGCGCCTCTTGAACGGACAATCCTTCTGCGGCCGAGCCATTCTCGATGGATTTTTGTTCCAATTGCGCCAGAATCCGGGCGGCCCTTTCCACGATGCCTCTGGGCATTCCGGCCATTTTGGCTACGTGAATACCGAAGCTGTGTTTGCTTCCACCAGCGACCAACTTCCTCAAGAAGATGACCTTTTGGCCAATTTCCTTGGTGGCGATGTTGAAGTTTTTGATCCGGGGAAATAAATTGGTGAGCTCATTCAGCTCGTGGTAGTGCGTGGCAAATAGGGTCTTGGGTCGGGCATCCGGGTTGTTGTGCAGGTATTCCGCGATCGACCAGGCAATCGAAATGCCATCATAGGTACTGGTGCCGCGACCAATTTCGTCCAGGAGGATCAAACTGCGGTCCGAAATGTTATTCATGATGCTGGCCGTCTCGTTCATCTCGACCATGAAAGTCGATTCTCCGGAACTGATGTTATCCGAAGCGCCTACCCGGGTAAAGACCTTGTCCAGTAGCCCTAGTTTGGCGCTGGCAGCGGGAACAAAACTTCCCATTTGCGCCATCAGACAAATCAAAGCGGTCTGGCGCAACAAAGCCGATTTACCGGCCATATTTGGTCCGGTAATCATCATAATCTGAACGTCATCGCTGCTCAGATACACATCATTCGGTATATAGGACTCTCCGATCGGCAGGTGTTGCTCGATCACGGGATGGCGACTTTCTTTGATGTCGATCACCAACGACTCGTCCATCTGGGGGCGGCAGTAGTTGTTGCGCTGCGCGACCCTGGCCATGGACATCAGGCAATCGATCTTGGCAATGATCTTGGCATTGTGTTGAATGGGCTGGATGTATTCGGTCAATTCCTGTACGAGGGCCTGAAAGAGTCGGTTTTCGAGGTCCAAGATTTTTTCTTCCGCTCCCAGAATTTTCGACTCCAATTGTTTCAGCTCATCGGTGATGTAGCGTTCCGAATTGGTCAGCGTTTGCTTCCGGACCCACTCTTCCGGTACCTTATCCTTGTGCTTGTGCGTCACCTCCAGGTAATAGCCGAAAACATTGTTGAAACCGATCTTTAAACTGGAAATGCCCGTGCGCGCACATTCCTCTTGTTGAATGGACAGCAGAATGTCTTTGCTGTTTCGGACGATGTGTCGCAATTCGTCCAGCTCTTCGTGAAAACCATCGGCAATGACCCCGCCCTTATGTAGATTGACGGGAGGCTCTTCGACCACTTGTTGCGCAATGGTTTCTTTGAGACTCGTACAGGGGTTCAACTGCTCTCCCATCTTGGCCAAATGGGATTCACCGCTTTCCTCCAACTGGCGTTTCAGCGGTGCCATGACTTCCAGGGCCTTCTTCAGTTGTACCACTTCACGGGGATTGATCTTACCGAGCGGAACCTTGGAGATCAAACGCTCCAAATCACCGATTTGACGGATCAACAAAGTCAATTCTTCCGTGAAGCCGTCCTCTTTCAGCAGGTGATCGACGACATCCAAACGGCTTTCAATGGCCGGCATCGACTTGAGTGGCATCAGGACCCATTTCTTTAGCATTCGCGCGCCCATGGGCGATACCGTTTTGTCGAGGATCTGGATCAAGGGGATGCCGGTAGCGTGCTGACTTTGCACCAATTCAAGATTGCGGATGGTAAACCGGTCGAGCCATACGTAATTGTCGGGTTGCACCCGCCCGATGGCGTTGATGTGTTGGAGATTTTTGTTTTCAGTCGTCGCCAGATAATGAAGAATGGCACCGGAGGCGACCTGCGCCAACTCCAATTCTTCCACGCCAAAGCCCTTCAGGTTTTGGACCTCAAAATGTTCCAGCAATTTTTCCCGCGTATAGTCAAGGGTATAAACCCATTCCTCCAGATGGAAGGTGTAAAACTTATCTCCGTAGTGCCGATCGATGTCGTTGCGCTTCTCTTTGGAGAAAATCAATTCGGAGGGGTTAAAACCTTGTAGCAGTTTATCGGCATAAGTCTGATTGCCCTCGCAAACCAGAAACTCGCCGGTGGATATGTCGAGAAATGCCAGTCCGACCCGGTCTTTCTTACCGTAGTGAATGGAGGCCAGGTAGTTGTTGGTCTTGTGGTCCAGCAGCTTGTCGTCGACGGCAATACCGGGCGTAACCACCTCGGTCACCCCTCTTTTAACGATCTTCTTTTGCGGACTGGGTTTTTCCAGCTGTTCGCAAATGGCCACCCGGTATCCGGCGCGCACCAATCGGGGCAAATAGGTATCCATCGAATGATGGGGAAAGCCCGCCAGCTCGATGTCGCTGCCGCCGTTGTTGCGCTTGGTCAAAACAATACCCAGAGCCTGAGAAGCCTTGACAGCATCCTCACCGAAAGTCTCGTAAAAATCTCCTACCCGGAAGAGTAATATGGCCTCCGGATGCTTCGCTTTCACCTGAAAGTATTGCTGCATCAACGGCGTGACCTTTGTCGACTTCTTTTTTGCACTTGCTGCCAATGTTCGTTCAAATTTTGGTAAACTTTCCAAATATAGGTGGTGTTTCCTTTGATTTCAAATATAGTTTTCAACATTTGTTGGCAAGTTAAGAACAACCCGTAAAAAGGCCAGTTTTCGCGGACAAAGTCCGGAAAGTGCGTCGCTTTTTGCACGGGTAAGTAGGGAAAGTTTAAAGGAGTTCACTATTTTTAGGGCCGATAAAAAAACTATTTTATTTTACTTGGTGTTAAAAAGACCAAAACAGGCAACGATATGGCGATAATGATTACCGACGAATGCATTAATTGCGGGGCTTGCGAGCCCGAATGCCCCAATAATGCAATTTATGAAGGAGGAGTGACATGGGCCATTGCGGATGGCACTACCGTTACCGGTATGTATAAATTAGAGACGGGGGCTGAAGTAGCCGCCGATGCGGACAACCCGCCCATTGACGAAGACGTTTACTATATCGTCCCCGATAAATGTACGGAGTGTCAGGGTTTCCACGAAGAGCCGCAGTGCGCCGCCGTCTGTCCGGTGGATTGTTGTGTCGACGATCCGGAAAGAAGAGAAACGGAAGAGGAACTGCTGAGTAAAAAGTCGGCTTTACACCTCTGATCAAATCAATTTCATGGCCTCTCTGGCCAGAAGTTCCCAATGTTGAGCATATTGAAAATCGATTTCATACCAGGCCAGCATTGGGGGCTTGTGTTTAAAAGGACTTAGAAAACCATATTCGGCAATCCCGAATTCCTGCTCCAAGTCTCTGCCTTTTCCCAATTTGAATGTCATTTTTTCATTGTGGTAAAAAGCAAATACCTTTCCCTTCTTTTTGAGAGCAGGTGCACTCATCATTTTGCCCGCCGTAACCTCGGAATGCCCATCGATCAGTCGATCGAACAACCGTTCGTAAGTCTGTAGTGCTTCCGGCATGTCAAAGGGATTTGTGGAGGTAATCATTGACGGGGCGGGCCGCCTCCCAGTATTCCATCAAGGTGTCGGCCAAGTCCGCTTTGGTAATGATCTGCCCGTCTAAATTAGCAACGTAATAGAATTGCTTCTTGGCAATCAGCGGTTGTTTTTCGGCAGCCGCGGCAAACTCTTTCGGAAGTCGTTTGTGTTCTTCTCCCCTGATTTTACCGTACTTTTCCACAAATTTCTTGTTGGAGATGACCTTCTTAAAACCGGCATCGTCGTTCATGATCGCTTTTCGCAAGTTCTGCAATTGCTCCTTTGAAGGACCGTAACAACCTCCCATGACGGCTACTTCCTCGGCCGAAAGACGCAGGAACAGACCGGGAATGCTCTTGTCTTTTTTCCCCGCGGGCGAGATGATGGCCGTATAGTGAAGATTGTAAGGGGTCTTATCTTTGGCAAAACGAACATCGCGGTTGATACGCAGCATGCAATCTTTGGGCGCTACCTGAATGCGATCGTCTTTTTGCTGCATACGACCAATTAACTCGCTTATCAATGCCTCGAATGGTTTCTTGACGCTTTTTTCGTAGCGTTTTTTGTTTTCCTGAAACCATTCCCGATTGTTGTTCCTGGAAAGGTCCTTGAAGAAGTCGATGAAATCCTGATCAAAATGTGCCATACTCTGAAATTTTTGAAAAGAAATAGGTACCTCGGCACCTATTCCCTCCTTCATTTTAACAAATCGTAAAGCGGTTTCTTTAGATGTTCTCAATTCATCGAGTGAAATGCCACCCGGTTTCCTTCGGTGTCCATAAAGATCGCCATAAAACCATTCTCGCCAATGCTTGTTTTGGGCATGACCACTTTGCCGCCGGAAGCTTCTACTCTCGACAAGGGATCGGCCAGGTCTTCACCTCCGTTCAAATAGACGAGTGTTCCATCCGCATTGGGCTTACTGCCATTTCCGTGGACGACGCATCCGCCGACGCCATTGTCCTTGGTAGGGAAAAATGCCATTTGGGCCTCTCCCATCTGGTGAGGCTGCAGGGAAGCGCCCAGTACTTCATTGTAGAATTTGACCGCTCTGTCAAAGTTTTCAGCCGGTAGTTCGAACCAATTAATCGCGTTAGACATAAGAATTTAATTAATTGTTGTTAACTAATGTTTTCAAAACAAAAGTAAGTAAATGGATAACGGCATGCTGAGCTATTTTTCCAAAAACATAAACTTCTATTGTAGTTTCTAAATTTTCAATGTGAAAATATTTCCCGGGAAAAGATCCATTATTAGTGAATAAATTAAGTATCTTGAAAAACACAATCGGCTCTAACCGAACCCTATTTTTAATAAAACATAAATTTCTATGAAGAAAAAGGAAGCGCTCTTTTTTCTCATAAAATCACTGACCAAAAGTGAATTGCGTTACTTCAAACTATTCTGTGGTGCCGAGAATGCCAATTATATCAGGCTGTTTGAAGTCATTCACAAACAACAGACCTACGACGAAAAAGAGGTGAAAGAAGTGTTTAAAGAAGAACCCTTCATCCGCCAACTGACCGCTACCAAGTACTACTTAAAAAACCTTTTGTTGAAATCGCTCCGGAACTACCACAGCCAAATCTCAAAAGATGCGGAGATCAAAGACCTGTTGCGAAACATCGAAATTCTGTACAACAAGGGTCTCCTGGAATTGTGTCGGACCGAATTTCGCAGAGCGTGGAAACTGGCTGAGCAAACGGAAAATTTTCCCGCTTTGTATCAACTAACCACCTGGGAAAGGAAACTGGTGACGGCAGCAAAACCTCAGAAAAACCCGCTTTTAAAGGAAATGGTAGATCGCCAGTTGTCCTTTGCCCGGCAACTGGTAGAAGATTCGGTAGATTGGCAAAAAATGCTGTCGCCGCACCTGTTCGACTATGCCCCCATAGAGGAAGAAATTCCCCTCCGGTCCTACGGTATGCGCTGGCTCTTCCAGTACCAAAAACGGTTCATGGCCGGAGAACGGGAGATTGCCCGCGACTGCCTGTTAAAAATCATCGACCGGTTCGAGCAACACCCCATTCGGCTTCGTGAAGATCCTCATCTTTATCTGAATGTCCTGAACAACATGCTGGCGTTTCTCATTTTTGAAAAAGAGATGGATGAGGCCACGGCCCTCGCCCGAAAGGTCAGAAACTTTTTATCGCAACACACACAATTGAGTGCTCCCCTCCTGAAAGTGCTTTTCCGAACGCTCAACATCGAGTTGGAGATTTATCGGGACACCAGGGATTTTGCAAAGGCGGAACTCCTGATCGGTGAGATCCAAACTTTGGATCGCGACGTTGGCAACCGAATCCCCCTAAACTACCAATTGTCTTTCTGGTTTCAATTTGCCCACCTCTATTTCCTGCAGCGGAAATACGATGATGCCATCGGGTGGATCAATGCCATCCTGAATCATCCCGAACGTCAAACCCGCAGCGATCTCGTGACGCATACCCAGTGGCTCAACCTGATGCTTCATTTCGAAATGAGAAACTTCTTCGTCCTGGGATATTTTGTGGACGGTTTCCGGCGCTACCTGAAAAAACGCAAGAAAATCCAGCCCTACGAGCAAAAAATCCTATCGTTTTTTTCCCGATCCATCCAATTGCCGGAAGCGGAGCTGTCGCCGGCCTTCAGGCGCCTCCACGCGACGTTGACCTCGGATCAGCGCTATTCGATCTCCTCATTTGAAAGGGGATACCTCGATTTGATTGGATGGATTGCGACCAAAGCAAACAACCCGGCCTAGGTCTCATTGCCCCGAATGATCTTCTCCAATGCATCCAGGTGATTGGTAAAGGCCTCTTTTCCCAGCTTGGTCGCGCGGTAGGAGGTATTGGGTTTTCGGCCGATGAATTGTTTGCGGATTTCGATGTACTGGTGGTCTTCCAGGGCTTTGATGTGGCTCGCCAAACGGCCATCGGTCACTTCCAGCATTTCCTTCAACGTCTTAAAGTCAACCCATTCGTTGACCATCAGTAGAGACATGATCCCTAGCCTGACCCGATGATCGAATAGTTTATTAAGATCCGCTATAATGCTTTTCATACTTGTAATACATCAAAAGTCCGTAAGTAATATGGAGTAGTCCAAAGCCGATCGCCCAGAATTCAAGTCCGTAATTTAAAAAAAATAGTGCGACACAACCCAATGCGATTTCCGTCAGCCCCAAATAATGAATGTCTCGCAACGTATACTTGCTCGCATTGAGCAAGGCAAGTCCGTAAAACAACAGGGTAGCCGGCGCCACCATTCCGCTTTGGCCGTGGTGATAAAGCGCTAAGCAAAAGATCCCCCCGGCGACCAGGGGCACCAGTAAGCTCATCAACAATCTTTTGGCCAGGGCATCCCAGACTTTTTGACCGTTCTGCTTTGCCTTTTTCGTGGTGAGGATCACTCCGCTTCCCACCGCCAGTACCATGATGATCAATCCCGTGGTGAAAAAGAAAGTGAAATGATCGATCCCCCAGCGGTCTGCCTGCCGCGCCGTCACGTAATACGGCTCATGCGAAAAAGGCCGGATCCCCAAATATAAGTACGCCAGGGCAATGCCAATTAAAGCCAGCATACCGGCAATCACACCGGAAAGACCGGATAAGGAAATGAATCTCGAAGAGCGGTCCATCAAATTCCTGATTTCGGCCAGGGTCTCCAAATGGTCTGTTTGTGTCTGAGTCATATGTAGTTTTACTTTGAAATTCAAAGTTAAGTATTTTCCCAAAGTTTGCAAATTAAGACCAACGATCGAACCACCAAAATGATCGCCGATTGCATCTTCCTAGGAGTATTATTGTCGTTCGTCCACTACCAATGCGGGTCTATGAAAAATTACTTCATTCTGTCTTTCTTTGCCCTGGTCCTATCCATGGCTTGCTCTTCGGAAAACGGTGATCAACAGCATCAATTGGATTACTACCTGGATCCACAGCCCACCAAACTCGTCATCGATTTCGGCGAAGTTCCGGACTCCATCCAGTGCTCCATCTCCATCTGGCAGCACATCGCCCCCCGCCAGCGATTCGATACCACCCTACAGGCTACCGGGGCAGGTGGGCGTATCGAACAGACCCTGATACTCGAAAAACCGCTGTTGGCAGAAGTATTCGTCAATGGGCTTCGCGACGAGCTGTTTTTGCTCCCCGGTTTGCCCTGTCGACTTTCCTATAGCCTGGAAGGGGATCAATTAAAAGCCACTTTTTCCCAGACAATGATGGAGAAACTAAATGCTTATTACGACCAAAAGGCAGAGCTGGTCGGCAACGAAGACATCCGGTTTCAATACAGTACCCTGGCTGCCTCTTCCACTTACGACCAGGTCATCACGGCCTACCGTTCGATGCGGGATGAATTCCTTGCGCTGCTGAACAATACCGATCAGCAATTGGAGCTTCCCGACTGGTTTTTAGTCTACGAAACCAAAAATATTGAATCTATGCACATGGTCTATTCCGTCGGCCTGGCCCGCTACCAACAATACGCCGGTGTAGATATGACGGGTCATGAGGAAGCACACCGGATTCCCGATTCTTTTTGGATAGAGGATCCGATCGCCCTTACTACCGACTTACACATGGGACTTTTAGACCACCGCGTTTTCGGCCAGATTGACGGCCTCGATTCGATCATTAAGGAACGCGTACGTTTTAACGAGCTGGTACTGGAA
>JANQRV010000597.1 GCA_028284395.1 Saprospiraceae bacterium | reverse complement strand
ATCCTTCTCAGCCGGCAAATCGAAGGTTATGGCAATCAAAATCTTTTCACCTTCGAAGCTGGATTCTTGGCCGAACTACTTCCCAAGGTACAGCTCGGATTTCACATATTCAGTCCGACGCGAATCGAGTGGATCGAAGGAGATCAGGTACCTACTGTGTTGGATTTCGGACTTTCCTATCAACCTTCTCATCAACTGCTATTAACCATCCAGATAGAAAAGGACATCGACTACGAAGCACGGTCGCGAGTCGGGATCGAGTACCAGGCCATCGAAAGATTGTTTCTGAGATTGGGAGTGAACACAAAACCCACCTCCTTGCACTTTGGCCTGGGGTATGCATTGACGCCCAAGATCAATGTGGATGCAGCCGTGCGATACCATCAGGTTTTGGGCTATACCCCCGGAATTGGCCTATCCTATGCTACTCAACAATAAAATAATTATGGACCTACTCATCGTTGCCGCTACCCGCTTGGAAATAACCCCCCTTCAGAGACTCTTACAAGAGCATTTCTCTCCCGGTGGGCCAGATCGCTACACCCGGGAAAACCTCCACATCTCCCTCCTGATTACCGGCATTGGCATCACCTTTACCGCTTACCATCTCGGCACCTACCTCGCAAAGCACCGCCCCGATATCGTCCTAAATGCCGGCATCGCCGGTGCATTGGACCCACTCCTAACCATTGGCCAAACCGTTTTGGTCAACCGGGAAGAGTTTGCAGACCTTGGGGCGGAAGATCACGACGGCTCCTTTATTTCCCCGTTTCAAATGGGGCTATTAAATGGGTCGGCATTCCCCTTCACCAATGAAAAGTTGATCAACACCACATCCTGGAGCGACTTCATTGATTGCCAGCTACCCAACGCCACCGGCCTAACTGTCAATAAAGTACATGGATTTGATCCCAGCATCCAGCAGATCAAAGCGCGAACAGATGCCCAGATCGAATCCATGGAAGGAGCCGCTTTCTTTTACGCTTGTCTCCAAACCAACATTCCATTTCTCGCCATCAGGAGCATCTCCAATTACGTGGAAAGTCGAAATCGGGACCGGTGGAACATTCCCCTGGCCGTTAAAAACCTAAACGAGGAGATCTGGCAAATCTTGAGATTTGCCAGATCTTAAGAACTGGTTCAAAGGTCCATCCCCTCCTTCCAGTCTTCCACATAAGCCTCATGAAATTCTAGATATCCTTCCTTGCCACCAAAGGACTCCAATAGTGCCGCGCCATCGATCATTGTTGAATCACCAAGCAAAATAGCTTGATAAGAACTCCATAAATATTCTTGATAATCATCGTCTAGTTGATGATGAATGGGATTTCGGTGGATATAGGCGACCAGCCGTTTGATTTGGATTTCCTCGCTAATCGCCTTTCTCCGAACCGTTTTTTGCATAAGGCTACCTTTTCTACCGGTTTCTTTGTTGATCGCCTTGACATACCCCAAAAGAAATCTCCGAATCCGTTCACTGACTGCCCACTGTGCCAATTCGCTTTCATAAGCTTCCACTTGGACACCATGCGAAATGGCATAATTCCGAAAATTCTGTAACTCAAACGAAGCTGGAGCAACCCCCAAATGCTTTGGCAATTGATATCGCAGCAGCATTTTTTTCACAAATGCCAAATCTACATGGCGAAAATCCCGATCAACACTCTTAACAATTGCTTTTACCGGTTTGATGCGAATCGCAAAATGGAAATGATTGGGCACTAAACAATAAGCAAGTGTATCCCAATATCCGGTAGAATAGAATTGAAAGCGTTCTAAAAAATAGCGAAAATTGTCCGTTCGAAAGAAAAGTTTCCCTCCATTAATTCCTCGATTAAAGAGGTGGTAAGTAACCGTTGGTATGAAGGGGAATCTGAGATCATCAAAGGCTGACATTGGCTTTTTAACCCCAATTTCCATAACTATCCGCTTGAAGCCCTAGACAGATTGCTGGTTTTGAGAACCCCCAAAACAAGTCTCGAAGCGTTATGCACAGGTTTTAATATATTGATTTACAGAACTCTATACAAAAACTACTTCTTCTCATGTGACACCTGGCAAATCTTAAGATTTGCCAGATCTTAAGAACTTCTTGAGTACTCCGCACAAACCATCCGCCACTTACCATTCATGTCCTTTTCCAGCTGCACCGCTTCAAATGCCGAACTTTGTTCCAGCATAGCTGCTACCTCCTCCGCATTGAACTCATTTAACTCAAAAAATAGCAAGCCGCCGGGACTCAAATGAGTAAGGGCAAAGTCCGCAATCTCCCGATAAAAGAGTAGTGGATCCACATCTGCCACAAATAGGGCGAGGGCAGGCTCGAAGGCCTTGACATTTTGTGACATCAGTTCCTTTTCACGATGCGGGATATAGGGTGGATTGCTAACAATGACGTCGTAACGACCGAACGTCTCCCACTTGGTCCGGTCGAGCACGTCACTTACGGCTACAGTCACATCAACTTGATTCCGGAGTACATTTGAACGAGCTACTTCCGCGGCTCCCTCGGATACATCTATGGCAGAAACCCGAAGATCCGGCCGGTTGGATTTTAGAGCAATGGGTATGCAACCACTCCCCGTCCCGATGTCCAGAACGGAAACGGACCGACGAGCCTCGATGTGTTGCAATATCCAGTATACCAATTCTTCCGTTTCCTGGCGGGGAATCAGCACGCGACGATCCACTTCAAACTTGAGTCCATAAAAGTCCGCCAGCCCCAGGATGTATTGCACGGGCTCCTGTTGAAGCAGTCGTTTGGTAATCTCCTCTAATCGTTCCTCTTCCGGAAGGGGTCTTAGACTCCGAAAATCAAAAATTTGGAAGGCATCTTCAAAGACGATGCGGGCAATAGAATGGCTTTCCGGAGGAGCATACAACTTACCAAGCTCCTCTTCCAACTTCGTAAAGGCTTCTTGAATCGTCACCCCAATCTGGATTTAAAATCGTGGTAATCAAAAGTCTTCATTACCTCTAAGATACCGTTTTCTCTTTGGATGCACACATCGGGATGTTGCACTCCATTGAACATCGTTGTCTGAACCATGGTATATTGCATCATGTCCTCAAAGACTACCTGGTCACCAATGCGGAGGGGTTCGGCAAAGACATAATCCCCTACGTAATCACCGGACAGGCAACTTAGTCCCCCAAAACGATAGCGGTGAATACTTTCTTTTTCTTCGGATGCCCCCACTACATCCGGACGATAAGGCATTTCCAAGGTGTCAGGCATATGAGCCTTAAAAGAAACGTCGAGCATGGCGGTCTTGATCCCCTGGTTTTCGACAATATCCAAAACGGTAGCCCTCAGTGTACCGGCACCGAAAACGAAAGCACCTCCCGGTTCCAGGTAGATCTCAAGATTGTAACGCGATTTAAAGGCTTTCAAGACGGAGATCAAATGTTCAATATCGTAGTCCGGCTTGGTGATCATATGCCCACCCCCAAAATTAACCCATCGTATCTGGTCGAAATAGGCTTGGAATCTTTTCTCAAAGGAATTCAACAGACGTTCGAATGCATAGGAGTCGGAGTCGCAAAGTGCATGAACATGCAATCCATCGAGCCCCGTCGGCAAAATGGCCGGAAGATCGGCCAAGATGACGCCCAATCTCGATCCGGGAGCACATGGGTTATACAGCTCCACTTCAACTTCTGAATACTCAGGATTGATTCTTAGCCCCGCGGAACAAACCGCTCCACTCGAATTCATTTGTTCGGCATAGCGATTGAATTGCTCGAGGGAATTAAAGATGATGTGGCTACTATTGACCAGGATGTCCGGAAACTCTGACGGATGAAATACCGGTGCATAAGTATGTGCTTTCAGTCCCATTTCTTCCCGGATCAGCAGCACCTCATTCAATGAGCTGGCCGCCGCCGCCGATACATAGGGTTTCAGGAGGGGAAAAGCATGCCAAAGCGCAAAACTCTTCAGTGCGGGAATGATCGCAACGGACGCCTCTACTTCAACGCGATGAATCTTTTCCAGGTTAGCAAGCAATTTGGCCTCTTCTAAAATGAAGGCCGGTCGAGCCCATTCGTTCATAATTCCAGATTGAGACCTGTTTCTTCGTGCCAGCTAAGTCCGCTATCAGCCAGGAGTTTTAAGAATGGATCCGGATCCAATTCCTCCACGTTAAATACACCAGCTTTGAGCCATTTCTGCTCCAACATTAACCTGGCACCAACCATTGCCGGAACTCCCGTAGTATAGGAAACTCCTTGTGTACCAGTCTCCTCGTAAGCAGCTTGATGGCTGCAATTGTTCCAAATGTAATAGGTCTTTGATGAACCATCGCGAAGTCCGCTGATCCGGCATCCGATCGAAGTTTCACCAATATATTGCGCTCCCAACTCACCGGGATCCGGTAAGACTTCTTTTAAGAACTGCAATGGGACAATTTCGACTCCCTGGTACATCACCGGATCGATCCGCGCCATGCCGATGTTTTGTATGACCCGTAAATGGGTGAGATACTCCTCGCCAAAAGTCATCCAAAACCGGGCACGGCGGATGGTAGGAAAATGCTTGACCAGCGATTCGAGCTCCTCGTGGTAGATCAAGTATGACTTTCGCTCGCCAATATTGGGGTAAGTCAACACCTTGGAAACGGCGTGAGGTTCTGTCTCTATCCACCGTCCATCTTCAAAGTACTTGCCTTTTTGGGTGATCTCCCGGATGTTGATCTCCGGATTAAAGTTGGTGGCAAAAGCCTTTCCATGATCACCTCCATTACAGTCGACAATGTCCAGATAATGTATTTCATCAAAATGATGCTTGGCAGCGTGGGCCGTAAAAACGCCGGTCACTCCCGGATCGAAACCACACCCGAGCAATGCCATAATCCCCTGCTCCCGAAAACGTTCGCGATATGCCCATTGCCAATGATATTCAAATTTTGCCTCCTCCTTCGGCTCGTAATTGGCCGTATCCAAATAATGCGTTCCGGTCTCCAGGCAGGCTTCCATAATCGTTAAATCCTGGTAAGGCAAAGCCACGTGAATCACCAACACCGGATCAAAAGAACGAATCAGTGCGACCAGTTCCGGAACGTTCTCGGCATCGACTCGCGCCGTAGTCAATTTCCGGTGTCCGGTATCCCGACGAACATCAGCCACAATCTGGTCGCACTTGGACAAAGTCCGGCTGGCCAGCAGAATCTCAGAGAATACCGCCGGGTTTTGTGCACACTTGTAGGTAACAACACGGCCCACTCCCCCGGCACCAATAATCATTACTCTTGACATTGCAAATTTTTTTCGGCGCCAAAGCTACTAATTTTTGTCTTGGCAAATCCCACCTTCCCGTGGAACTTTTTCATGGACTTGCGATGTTATAGCAATCTCATTAAATCCTTATGAAAACAATCTTCGCAATCCTGGTAATGGCCGGTTCTACATTGGCACTTGGCTTCTCACTAAAGGCCTATCTAGACCTGAGAAAAACAGAAATTGGGCGGGCACTTTGGAAAGATGCACGTTTCAAAAACACCCTCCTTTACATCGGTTGGTTTTGCCTGTTGCTGGGAGGCCTCGGTATGCTGATTCAACTTCCCCGGGCTGAAGACCTGGTCACGGCCGGACTCATCATCTTCATTGGCCAAACCATCCTGTACGGTCTGCTGCAGATCTTTACCACCCTGCAGTTATGGCGGCCCAAAAAGTCTAGCCTGGAAAAACTGATCGGCAAAGAAGAAGAAGAAGAAGAAGAAGAAGAAGAAGATCACTGGATGGATTGGGCTTTGACTAGAGACATCGTCGTAAAAAAACTGGTCGTCATGTTCATCTTTACCGGGCTCTTGACTTGCCTCATCGTATGGGCGAGATCACTGTAGCGCATCAAATCCTCATGGGTTCATATACAAGGATGAAACTGCCGATCAGCAAAAGCGTGTAAAAGCCGTACCAACCAAGGTGCGTATACCGCCCCGGTCCGATTCCGTGACGAATTTGTAGATAGAGGATATCAACGATCTTTTCCACCCAATACGCCAAGACAGTCCCCATGGCTATTCCCCACAGGCCATAATGGGAGGCCAACCAAAAACTGATCAGGATATTGGAAATAAACTCCAAGGTCGATACGTAAACCATGACTCGATTTTCTCCCAAGCCGATAATGATCGTATGGGGAAAAGTCAGGCGGTTTGTCAAAATAAGCAGGTAGACGTTAAAGATCGCAGCACTCGCTACGAAGGCTTCGTCAAATACGGCACCAAATATTTGCTTGCTCGTCAGCATCAAAAGAGTGGAAACGGGGAAAAGGAGGTGCATTAGATTGGTAGAACGCCTCCTTATCTGTTGCAGTCCGCTTTCCAAATTCTTTGTTACCTCCGGAATCAGTGCCAGACTGAGCGCATTCGCCAAAGCCATGGCCAGCGGTAGCTCCTTGGCACCATACCGAAACAGTGCAAAAGTGTCCGGAGCACCGCCATAACGCAGATTTACCAGCCAACTGTCAAACACCTGGTTCAAGCCCCCCAAAAGTGCATACAACATCAGGGGAGATGAATACACCAGCCATTTCCTCACTTTTGTCCAATCCCACGACCACGTGCTGTATCGCACTAAAAATCCAATCAAAATAAAATGGCGAATGACAGCCAGCAAAATCAGACCGTAAAAACAGCATACGAAGGACCATCCAACCAACGCGGGAATAGCAAAGGCAAGAAAATGCCCTCCGAAAGACAGACCGGCAAACAAAAGCAAAGGACGAGAACGCTCCCTCAACAGATAAAAATATTCCAATAAATACGGCGGTAAGTTAATGGCCCAATACAATAGGTAGAGCTGAAAATATTCCAATTTCCGCTCCTTGGTAAACAGCCAAAGCAAGGGCTCCTCAAAGGCCACCGAAACCAAATACAGAAATAGTGCAATGACGGCAAAGACTAGATAAGCACGGGCAAAAAGTCTTTTCTGTTCGTCCGGAGAAGATTGCGGAAAAAGCGTCAGTAATCCCTGGATGAGACCGGCGATCCAAAAGAAACTGAGAGCAAATCCAATGTAGAGCAATTGTTCGTACGTTCCAATGGTCTCCATTCCCCAGTCACTTTTCGCCAAAAGAATGGCGACCAGGATGCCGATGCCCTGTCGCAAAACCTGGGAAATCTGAAGCGCACTGATTTGGCTCGGCCACCGCCAACTTCGTACAAAGCGTCTCAATCCACACCCTTTTCGCGGTCCCTCATGTAGTCGAGAGCGCGGTCTAGATCTTCTGGCGTATCGATCCCCAACGTTTCCTGGTCGGTCATTTCCACGCGGATCGAATAGCCATTTTCAAGCCACTTCAGTTGCTCCAAAGACTCCATCCGATAGTACCTTCCCGCTTTTAGGGTAGATAATTGCTTAAGAATGGAACTTTTAAACCCATACATGCCTATATGTTTATAGTGCTCTCCCTGCAGCAACCAGTCTTTTCGGTCTGCGTTCTTTAGGTAAGGAATGGGATGGCGACTAAAATAAAGGGCTTTGCCATTCAAGTCAAAGACCACCTTCACAACATTGGGATTAAAAAGTTCTTCTTCATCACTGATTTTTTTTGCCAGGGTCGAGATATCGAGATTGGCCTCAAATTTGAGGTGTTTTACCAATAAGTCGATCTGTGTTGGCAGGATAAAGGGTTCGTCCCCCTGGATATTAATGACGATCTCAAATTCTTCCATTTGACGGGCGACCTCGGCACAGCGGTCCGTGCCGCTTTCATGGTCGGCAGAAGTCATCATGGCTTTGCCTCCGAAAGCCTGCACGTGATCGAAGATTCTGCGATCATCGGTAGCGACTATAACTTCATCGAGCAAGACGGCTTTTTGGGCCTGATGATAAACCCTCTCAATCATACTACTCCCATTGATGATGACCAGTGATTTGCCGGGAAACCTTGAAGATTGGTACCGGGCAGGAATTACCCCTAGAATTTTCATTTTTCGTATTTTGTAAAATAGTATGTATTCAATTGAAGGAACTATGTTTAAACTGATACTAAAAATCGCCACTTCGTTGCTAATCACTTCTTCCTGTTACGCAATGACCGGTGATAGCCTAAACTACCTGACCACCAACGACACCATATTCTTACACTCCAATTTTTTCAAGGAAAAGATTTTCATTCACGAAATGGAAGTCAACCAAACCCTCTTCTCCCTGGCAAGATTCTATGGCCTTACAGTCGAACAATTGTATTACTACAACAATAACCTGCGAGCCGGCAATATCGACCCCGGCAGCAAAGTCCGGGTCCCCATCCCCAATCGCGCCATCCATCGGTACATCGCCCGCAATGTAAATCCGCGGGAGTTCATCCCGGTGTATTACATCGCCAAAAAAGGCGATACCATGTTTCGGATCGCAAAGGTATTATTTAGAATGGAAATTGAGGAAATGATGGCCCGGAATGGCTTGGAAACCACCACCATCCACGTCGGACAATTGTTGCACGTCGGATGGATGAACATTAACGGCATCCCTCCCGACTACCGCTTCGTTCCGCAAGGGCCCCTCTACAAAAAGAATCGTGCGATGCGCTCCGTTTTCGAAAAAGAGGCGCAATACAAAAGTCAGCATCAGGGCCAGGGAGTTGCCGCCTGGAAACCAGATGGAGATAAAAACTCCGATTTTTATGCCTTGCACAACAACGCAGCCCTCAATTCCACCATTGCCATCACCAACCCCATGTCTCGACGAACCTGCTATGCAAAAGTCATCGGTCGCATTCCGATTACGACCTACGACCCCAAAGTCAAAGTAGTTTTGTCTCCGCTAGCCGCTAAATTTTTGGGTGCAAAAGATCCCCGATTTTTTGTCAAGCTGAGGTATTTACGGTAAGTTCGCCGCCAGATCTCACCATTTAAAACTGGACCATGGAATATTGCAACAACATCCTTGAAACTATTGGAAATACACCACTCGTACAGCTCCATAAAGTCGTTGCCGGCATCCCGGCTCTCGTTCTGATGAAAGTAGAAACTTTCAATCCCGGTCATTCGATCAAAGATCGCATGGCATTGAAAATGCTGGAAGATGCCGAAGCCCGGGGAGACATCCAGCCCGGCGGCACCATCATCGAATGCACCTCCGGTAATACGGGCATGGGGTTGGCACTGGCGGCAGCCGTCAAAGGGTATTCCTGCATATTTACCACGACCGACAAACAATCGAAAGAAAAAATGGATCTTTTGAAGGCCGTCGGAGCAGAGGTTATTGTTTGTCCGACCAACGTAGAATCCAGCGATCCAAAATCCTATTACTCCGTTGCCGAACGACTGAGCAAAGAGATTCCCAACTCCTTTTGGTGTAACCAATACGATAACTTGTCGAACCGCCAGGCCCACTACGAATCAACGGGACCTGAAATCTGGCGACAAACCGATGGCAAGGTCACCCATATGATCGTCGGTGTTGGTACCGGCGGCACCATCTCCGGTACCGGCCGTTATCTGAAAGAACAAAATCCAAATGTCAAAATTTGGGGCGTCGACACCTATGGCTCCGTCCTCAAAAAATACCACGAAACCAGAGAGTTCGACGAAAAAGAAATTTACCCCTACATCACCGAAGGAATCGGAGAAGACATCATCCCCCGGAACATCGATTTCGACATCATCGATCATTTTGAAAAAGTAACCGATAAAGACGGTGCGGTCATGGCACGTCGCCTGGCGCAGGAAGAAGGCATTTTACTGGGCTATTCCGCCGGTTCTGCCCTGGCCGGTCTGCTGCAATTGAAAGACCAACTTACCGCGGAAGATGTAGTAGTCGTGGTCATTCATGATCACGGTAGCAGATACGTCGGTAAGATCTACAACGACGATTGGATGCGGGCCCGCGGATTCCTCAACAAAGAATTGAATGTGGCAGACATCATCACGCAAAAGAGAGATGCGGCATTCCTGTCGATCCAAACCTCCGACACACTTCGTGCCGTTTTCAACATTATGAAGGAAAAGGACATCTCACAAATGCCAGTCACTGAAGATGGCCAGATCGTTGGTTCAATTACCGAAAACATCGTATTAACCCACCTGCTGGAGAATCCGCTCAACAACTCGGAGAAACTGGTCAAGTCGATCATGAACGATCCCTTTCCAATGGTCAATGAAGACCTTCCGGTCAGTCAGCTCAGTAAATTCATCAACAAGAAAATCCCGGCGGTCATTGCCAAAGATCGGGCCGGCAACCTCCATATTATTACAAAATACGACATCATCCAAGCAGTATGACAAAACGTACCCCCCGAATCGGAATAATCGGATTGGGAGGGGTCGGCGCCGCTTATGTCGCCCAGGCCCAGGACAATGGCTTTGATATTGAAATCATTTGTGACGCAGGTAGAAAAGCCCGTTATGAATCAGCCGATATTACGGTCAACGGAAAGCCCTATCGTTTTCGCTTCCTCAGCCAACCGGAGCCCCAGGCTCCCATGGACCTCATCCTGATTTCCGTCAAATTTCACCAGTTAAAGGATGCACTCGAGACCCTGAGGCCATTCGTTACTTCTGAAACCATTCTGGTCTCTCTCTTGAATGGCATCAGCAGTGAAGAGGTTATTGCCCGCCAATTGCAAACTTCCAATGTCGTTTACGCCTTCGTTGTAGCAACGGATGGACAAAGAGTCGGTTACCAATACCAGTATTCACAAAAAGGCAAGATCGTCTTTGGCGTGATCCCCCCTGGGCAGACTAAGCTTTTGGAAGATGCCCGGAATTTCCTCTTGCAAACCGGCATCACCCTGGAAACACCAGATGACATTCAATATCAGCAGTGGTGGAAGTTTATGGTCAACGTAGGTGTCAATCATGCCGCAGCTATTTTGCGAGCCCCCTACCGGCACTTTCAAAAAGAAGGCCCCGCCAGGGAGATTGCAAAAGCCGGCATGTGGGAAGTCATTCAAATTGCCAACCGCAAAGGGATCAGCCTCGGCCAAAAGGACATCGACCGCATCTTCAAGATCCTGGAATCACTTTCGGGCGACAACCGCGTCTCCATGCTTCAGGACGTGGATGCCGGCCGGACCACTGAGGTGGAGATACTGGCCGGCGAAGTCATCAAACTGGGCAAGGAACTGAACATCCCGACCCCCGTCAATGAAGTTTTTTATCATGCCTTAAAACACATGGAGGATCAGTACGCCTGAATCAATGCCTACTTATCCATTCGAACAATCTTGGGCGTAAAGGATCCCAACACATCGACCAGTCGACTTTGGTAAGCCATGACCTGGTGAATGTCTTTGTAGGAAAACGGCACTTCATCCATGCCACCCCCAATGAGTTCGACCCGGTGTTCGCGAAGGTGCTTTTTCAGCTTTTCGTACGTAAAGGACGCCTTGGCACGGTTTCTCGACATTCGCCTGCCCGCACCATGCGAAGCGGATTGCAAGGATTGACGATTCCCCTTACCTCTGACAATAAAGGCAGGAGCAGTCATCGAACCTGGAATAATTCCCAATACGCCCTTGCCGGCGGGAGTGGCTCCCTTTCGGTGAACAATTACTTCCCGCCCATCCGGCAATCGCTCTTTCCAGGCAAAATTATGGTGATTTTCAATGACTGCGATCGGTTCTTCTGCAATGGCATGCCCTAGCCTCCGATGAATGTGGTGGTGGCATGCAGAGGCATAGTCTCCGGCCAGATTCATGGCCAGCCAATACTCCTGTCCGGCCTCGGAATCTAAATCCAACCATGCCAATGGCTTCGCCGCTTTGGGCAACAAACAGGTCTGCATGGCGATATCCGTGTAATGCCGGGCAATGGCCGCTCCCATACCCCTGGACCCGCTGTGCGACAAAACCCCAACGTACATACCTTCTCGCAGACCAAGTCCATTATCCGGATCTTTGACCTCTACCAATCCAAATTCTACGAAATGGTTGCCCGATCCGGAGCTTCCAATTTGTTGGCGAGCCTTCTGACGAAGTTTCTTCACCACCTTGATTTCTTTAAATTCCGACCTTTCGAGTACTTCATCATCAAATGGCTGATCAAAAGATTTGGCACCAAAACGGGTATTCTGGATCAGCATATCCTTTAAGCCATTCCGGTCACGCTCCAGGAATTTTGGCTTGAGGTCGAAAATGGAAAGACACATTCGACAGCCGATATCCATCCCTACTCCATATGGGATCACCGCATTCTCCACCGCCAATACGCCACCGATCGGCAATCCATATCCCAAATGGGCATCCGGCATCAGCGCTCCTTCTGCCACAACCGGCAAACGCATCGCGAGGTCCATTTGCTCCGTTGTAACGGATTCGATTCCTTCTTTCCCGAATATCGGATAGGGCCTGACATCTTGGGAAAGGGAAATCTCTTCGCGCTCCTCTTCGATTACTTCAACGTCCAGCAATTCCCGGACAATTGGATTTACGTTGGGATCCGCCTCATAGCTTTCGGGCTCCTCAAGTATGTCTCTCAGAAGATCTAAAGCCTCCTCTTTAGGCATACGCCGGTAGTGCTTCAACATGACGTTGATCGCAATGCCGATTACTTTGCCTTGGGGATAACCAAGTCTCGTTAGATCCTTTTCTTTTAATTTCAGTTTCGCCATATGAGCTTTTAACTCCGGAGCATGAGCTAAAAGTTCCGTGTTAGGCAAATTCGATGCTGTAAATCGCCGCTAGATTGCCCGTCAGACAAGACCAATGATCTCCGTAGTCGTCCGACAAATAGACGTTAGCAGTGGTCGTACCGAAAGCTATGGAATTTTTGGAATTGCACATTGCGTGCCGGTAGACGATGTCAAAAGAAGTGGCTTGTGGTAGTCCGGCGCGCAAGGCTTGCCACGACTTGCCTCCGTCGCTCGTTCGACAAACACAGAGGGATTGATCGACGGGCACCCGGATTTCATCGCTGATTCCGGGCACAACCCAAGCCAGGTCAGGATCGGATTCGTCGACCGCAATGGCAAAGCCAAAATTGGCCGGCCCCTCTTTTTGGGAAACATCCTGCC
>JANQRV010000590.1 GCA_028284395.1 Saprospiraceae bacterium | reverse complement strand
AAGCAAGAATTGAGCAATCGCTCTTTTGTCTCCGTAAACGATGTACCCCAGTGCTTCCTGAACGTTTCTGGCCCCCAGGTCGTACATCAAGCGCACCATTTCCAAGCTGCCATGTCGAACGGACCTTCCCAGAAGATCCTTGCGTTCCAACAAGACTGGATTGGATTTTACGATCTCTTCTGCTTCCTTCAACTTATTTTGCTTGAAACAGTCCAGTAATTCTCTGAATAGCGGAAGTGCTTCAACCGCTTGGATTAAGTGGTGCCAATTCTTTTGACCGTATTGACGGGCAATGACTAATTGAGCGTCCGACAATTTTGCCGGGCCCTCGAAGTCGGGTTGAAAAGTTTTGAACAATTGGATGGCTCGTGCTTCTCCCTTTCTGAATTCGCGCAGTAATTCTTTCGCCTGTGATCGGAGTTGTGCTAAATTAGCCCGATGAGGTAAGTGCCTTTGGTCAGACATAGCATCTTTTTTGCGACTGTATCCGCCATCAGTCTAGGTAAAGACTATGTTTTAAACCAGGTGGCCTCAGGCCTTTCTGCGGATGCGTTGTGTCCCTGTACACCAGTTTAAAAGTAAGAAAAAAACCGAAATAAATTTGGTAAGCAAGTTCTTTCTTCTATTTTTATGCAAACGATTGCACAAGTGCCTAAAAACAGGACGACAATACAAGATATAGCTCAGGTCATCAACGTAACTTCTTCAACTGTCTCACGTGCCTTGAACGATCATCCTTCGATTAGTGATGCGACTAAGAAGCTAGTGGTAGAAACTGCTGCTCGCTTGAATTATCGTCCCAATCGCATCGCTGCGGCCCTACGCAGCGGACGCAGTATGAACATTGGAGTAATTCTCCCTTTTGCCGATCGCGCTTTTTTTGGGTCCATAATACGAGGAATTGAAGATGAGGCCGCGAAAAAAGGTTATGGTGTTATTGTCTGTCAAGCCTACGACGACCCAAAAAAAGAGAAGCGTGCTTTAGAAACGTTGCTGCGTTCCCAGGTAGACGGTATCATCTCTTCCGTTGCTCAGAATTCAACCAATGTAAAAAATTATAAGAAGGTCCGGGAAGAAGGCATTCCCTTGCTTTTCATCGATCGGGTAATCGAGCAGATTAACGTCAGTAAAATCGTCATTGATGACTTCAATGGTGGGTATATGGCAACCGAACATCTGATTGAGCAAGGATGTAAGAGAATTGCCCATTTCGCCGGAGATCAAACCCTAAACGTCTATCGTGAAAGATACCGCGGTTATTGTCAAGCGCTGAAGGACCACTCCCTTCAATTGCGCAAAGAATACGTTATAGCGTGTCATTCAGATACGGATCTAGGCAGAAAAAAAACTGCCGAATTACTTGCACTCGCACATCCACCGGACGCCATCTTCTCCTCCAGTGATTTTGCGGCTTTAGGTGCCATGCAGATGCTGAAGTCCCGAGGCATTTCGATACCGAATGACGTCGCCATCGTAGGATTCGCCAACGAACCATTTACATCGATTGTAGATCCTGGATTAACCACTGTAAACCAGCATAGTAGAGAACTAGGAAAAATGGCTGCCAAGACTTTTATTGAAGAATTGACAGCTGGTAAGAAAAAGCCGATCAGGCAAGTAGTTTTACAACCGGATTTGATCGTTCGGGCCTCTTCCCTGAGGGTTTAACTCAATCCAAATCGAAGAAAAATGATGCATGCCAGTCAATTAGCAAAAAAAGGAATCACCAAAGGCGTCGTTCCGGAACATCAGTTGCTGTTGTACAAAATGTGCCAGGAAGATGATTTCAAGGCTTTTGAAAGATTGTTTCATCAATATTATTCCTATCTGTGTAAATACGTTAATACCATCATCAATTGCGAGTACAAAGCAGAGGAAGTGGTTTCCGACGTATTCATTAAGCTTTGGAATAATCGCAAACGGCTGCGTATCGACAACAGCATCAAGGCCTATCTGAAAATCTCTGTCCGCAACCAGTCGATTGACTACCTTCGAAAGCAAATGAAAGTCAAAAAAGTACGCGACAATTTGCTTCAAAAAGAACTCGGATATCAACCTTCTCCCGAAAGTCAATTAATTTTACATGAGTTGGAGGAACACATCGAAGATGTAATCCGTCAATTGCCTCCTAAGGGACAGCACATTTTCAGACTGAGCCGGTACAATGGATTAAAGTATAAAGAGATTGCACAACAATTGGATATTTCTATCAAAACGGTGGAAACCCACATGCGAAGATCATTGATCCGACTAAGGCAAGAGTTAAAGCCTTATATTAGCGAGTGAATTCAGAATATCAGTAGCAATCGAATAACCTCTTAAAAGCTCCAAATTGGGAAAGGAATTATTTGACATCGAAGATAAGATCGCCATTGTAACCGGTGGTGCCGGAGTACTGGGCAGTGCTATTGCCCATGGCTTGGCCAAAGCCGGCGCAAAAGTGGCCATCTTAGGCCGCACCATGGCTAATTTAGAAGAGAAAGCAGAACAATTCAACGCTGAAGGACTATCGGTCATGCCTTTGCAGGTAGATGTCCTTGATCAAAACCAGCTGGAAGACGCCCGGTCTACCGTCCTGGCAGAATGGGGGCGCATCGACGCACTTTTCAACGTGGCGGGCGGTAATATGGCCGGGGCGACCATCGGCCCCGATCAAGAGTTTTTCGATCTATCGATGGATGACTTTGATAGAGTACTAGCACTCAATTTGAAGGGATCTGTCCTGCCAACTTATGTATTTGCAAAGGCCATGTGTACGCGCAAACGTGGGAGTATCATCAACATTTCTTCCATGACGGCGCAGCAGCCTTTCACGAGAGTGGTCGGCTACAGTGCGGCCAAAGCAGCCATCGATAACTTCACCAAATGGCTGGCAGTAGAAATGGCCACCAAGTATGGCGAGGGAGTCAGGGTCAATGCCATCGCTCCGGGCGTATTCATTGGCAAACAGAATCAATCCCTACTCTTCCAAGAGGACAACCAACTCACCGCACGAGGAGAGACCATCATCCGGAATACCCCGATGCAGCGGTTCGGAGAACCCGAAGAATTAGTAGGCACGGCCATTTGGCTGGCCAGTGACGCTTCTAAATTCATCACGGGTATTGTGGTGCCCATCGATGGCGGATTTAGTGCTTTTTCGGGGGTTTAAGCACTGTATTGTGTGAACCCACAGCCGTTTTTACCGAATCGGAAACCGAAAGATCAGAGGTGCCAGACTCTTCCGTACATTGCGCCAATGTTAGAAATACCACAATGAGATAGGTCCAAGGGGAATATAAAATGCTTCTAATTTGTTTTTTCATAGCGGCAATTGATTGATCATTCATTCTTTCTTAATGCCAGACAACATCCCGGGCAAAAATGGTTGGGTATTGCATTTTTTTTGGTTTGCATTAAGGGCCTGGCCACATAGCGTCGTCCTTGTCTAAGCAATAGTACCGTACATCAAACACGAAAATAAATGATTCATAAAGACCCACTTTTCATGGAACAGTGTTTCCGCTGGTATGGCCCCGACGATCCAGTGAGTCTTTCGGATATTCGCCAGGCAGGTGCATCGGGCATCGTTACCGCTCTGCACCAGGTTCCGAATGGAGAGGTATGGACCAGTGAAGCCATCGCAGAGAGAAAAAAAATCATCGAAGATGCCGGACTCCGGTGGTCGGTGGTAGAAAGCATTCCCATCCATGACGACATCAAGCGCCGCACCGGCAATCATCAGCTCTATATCGCCAACTATAAGGAATCGGTCAAGAATGTTGCGGATGCAGGAATTCCCGTCATTACGTACAACTTTATGCCGGTCATGGACTGGACGCGGACAGATCTGAATTATCCCATGCCCGATGGGTCTACTGCCCTTCGATTTGAAAAAGCAGCCTTTTCGGCATTCGATTTATTCATTTTGAGAAGACCGGGAGCGGAAGCAGCATATTCACCGGAAGAAAAAGACAAAGCACTAAACTGGTTCCAGTCTGTTGATCAGGCGCAAAAAGACCAGTTGACTAGCTACATTATCGCAGGACTGCCCGGCAAAACGACCGCCGGCTCGGTATCGCTATCAGCATTCCAAGAGTTATTAGATACCTATCAGCACATTGGTCCGGATCAACTACGTGAAAACCTGATCGTCTTTCTGAAAGAAATCGTTCCGGTCGCAGAAGCTCACGGAGCTAAAATGGCCATCCACCCTGATGATCCTCCCTTCCCATTGCTGGGCTTGCCACGGGTCGTAAGCACCTTAGAACACGTCCAACAGCTCTTTAAAGCAGTTGAAAGCGAAACCAACGGCCTTTGTTTTTGCACGGGTTCTTTCGGTGCTCGCCCCGATAATGACCTACCGGCAATGATCCGTGCCTTAGGCAATCGCATTCACTTCATTCATTTGCGAAGTACCAAACGGGATGCCGAAGGCAATTTCTTTGAGGCCGACCACCTGGCGGGCGATGTTGACATGTACGAAGTCGTCAAGGCACTGTCTGAAGAACAGCAACAACGGGCCCTACCGATTCCCATGCGGCCCGATCATGGTCATAAAATGCTGGACGATCTGAAGAAAACGACCAACCCGGGTTACTCCGCCATTGGACGGCTGCGGGGTTTGGCCGAGATTCGCGGACTTGAATTGGGAATTGTCAGAAATCGCAGTTAGAATCCGATCATTACTATTAGAATTCCTTAACTTATACAGGAAAAAGGCAACGAAATGAAAAATCAACCATCCACCAACTCTAGAAGACAATTCATCAAAAATGCCGGACTCACGATTGGGGTCTTCAGCATTGTTCCGAGACACGTTCTGGGCAGAGGGTTTTTGGCCCCCAGCGATAAAATCAGCCTGGGATTCATCGGTTTGGGTAAACAGACCAAGGGCCTCGTCGGTCGATTCATGAAAGAGTCCAATACCGAAATTGTCGCGGGATGCGATGTATTTGGCAGCAAAAGAGATTATTTCGAACAATGGGTCATCGGCAAATACGCTGAAGAAAGAGAAAAACCAGACCATAAAGGGATTAAAACTTATCTGGACTACAAAGAAATGCTACAGCGATCCGACATCGATGCCGTTGTCATCGCTACTCCCGACCATTGGCATGCCATCCCCTGTATTGATGCCATGGCGGCAGGAAAAGATGTCTATTGTGAAAAACCACTCTCCCATACGGTCAAAGAGGGCCGATTAATGGCTAATGCTGTTGAAAAATACAAACGCGTGTTGCAAACGGGAAGTATGCAAAGATCGTGGGATAATTTCCGTAAGGCTTGCGAATTGGTCCGCAATGGTTACGTCGGAAAGATCAGCAAAGTACTGGTTAGTGTCGGGGACCCAGCCCGCAGCTATGATATGCAGGAGGAAAAGTTACCGGCCAATGCCGATTGGGATCGTTGGTGCGGGCCCGCTCCACTGCTAGTTTACAACCACCGGCTTGCCCCGGAAGATACCGACGCTAAATTTTGGCCGGATTGGCGGCAGTTCAAAGAAACGGGTGGCGGAATCCTCTGCGACTGGGGTGCTCACATGTTCGACATCGCGCAGTGGGGATTGGGCATGGACCATACGGGTCCCGTCAAGTTCATCCCGCCTTCGGACAAAAATGCCAAACGCGGTCTGCGGATGATCTACGAAAACGGAGTTGAAATGGTCCATGAGGACTTCGGAAGAGGATGGGCCGTACGTTTCATAGGTTCGGAAGGAACCCTCGATATCAGTCGACAATTCCTCGATTCCAAGCCAGAAAACATCGTAACCGCTGAGATCAAAGATGGTGAAAAGAGACTGTACAAGAGTGAAAACCACTATCAGGATTGGCTAAAGGCTATTAAAAATCGGTCTAAACCCATCTGTGACGTAGAGGTGGGTCATCGTTCAGCTTCCGTCTGTAACCTGGCCAATGTTGCCTACGAGGCAGGACAACCGCTGGAATGGGATCCGGTCAAGGAAAAATTCATTAAGGGAGGAAAAGTCAATAAGATGCGTACGAAGAAGTACAGGAAACCATATAAAATATAGGGGCTTAGATGCCGCTGATTTCTTTCCAATTCTATAATTCAAAATACAAACAAATGAAGAATAAGGTATCTCGTCGTTCATTCTTGAATTCGATCAGTATGCTGGCGGCCGGCACAATGGTACCGGTACCTGCCTTTTCTTTCGGAAAGTCAGGCGAAAAACTGAAAGTAGTTTTGGTTGGTACTGGCGTCCGGGGTATTTCTTTCTGGGGAAAACGATTGGTCGAACAGTACTCGGATATTCTCGAATTCGTCGGCCTTTGCGATATCAATCCCGGACGTTTGTCATTTGCCAAGGAATACATGGGCGTTAGCTGCCCGACCTTTGAAAAGTTCGAGCCTATGATCGAGCAGGTTAAGCCGGATCTGGTCATCGTTACCACCAAAGACTCTACTCATCACGAGTTCATCATCAAGGGCCTGGATATGGGTTGTGATGTCTTAACGGAAAAACCACTCACCACCGATGAGCGCAAGTGCCAGGCCATCCTGGATGCCGAAAGACGCTCCAACCGCAATGTCATCGTCGGATTCAATTATCGTTGGAGTCCCTATATGACAAAAGTAAAGGAATTACTGGCCAACAACGCCATTGGACAGGTGACATCTGTCGACTTTCATTGGTATTTGAACACCTATCACGGAGCTTCGTACTTTCGTCGCTGGCACGGGCAGCGGGAATCCGGTGGTACGTTATGGGTACACAAATCTACCCACCATTTCGACTTACTAAACTGGTGGTTGGATTCCGACCCAGCTGAAGTTTTTGCCTACGGCGCATTGGAACACTACGGCAGCAATGGAAAGTTCAGAGGAAAAAACTGCCGGACCTGTCCGCACAAAAACGACTGTAAATTCTATTGGGACATCACCAAGAGCGAGCACAATATGAAGCTCTACGTCGAAAATGAAAAATACGACGGATACATTCGAGACAACTGTCTCTTCCGCCACGAAATCAACATTTACGACAAGATGTCGGCGCAGATCAAGTATGCCAATGACGTATTGGTCAATTATTCCCTGACCACCTATTCCCCGTTCGAAGGGTGGCGCATTGCCTTTAACGGCATGGATGGCCGCATCGAAGCCTGGTTAGATATTCCGTGGTTCGAAAAGACATCGGGTGAAGAGGTTGACCAGGCCGCTTTACACGCCAAGGAAATGGATCAGTCGGACGGAGATAAAAAGGCTTACAAGCCGATGATCCTGCACAACAATTGGAAAAAGCATGAGGTTATTCAAGTAGGATATGAGCGAGGTGGTCACGGTGGTGGTGACAAACGTCTACACGACAAGATCTT
>JANQRV010000573.1 GCA_028284395.1 Saprospiraceae bacterium | reverse complement strand
CACATACGAACGTCCAACTCCCGGTACATCTTCTCCGGCCATCACGGTGAGGACGGAATTGTCGGCTCCATTTCTCGATCTTACTGCGGAAGGACCTTCGGCGATATCGGCAGACCTCAATGATCTTACCGATCCTGCCAAAAGCATTGGGATCTCATTTACGATCAGCGATCCCGATACGCCAATCGATGTACTGGCAGTGTCCGCGAGTAGTAGTAATCAAACCGTGATCGCCGATGCGGATTTAGTGATCAGCGGAATGGGTTCGGAGCGAAAACTGACCATGAATCCAAGAGGGGCAGGAATTGCTACGGTTTCCTTGAATGTGACGGACCCGGATGGAGGCAGCGATATTTATATCTTCAACTATGCCGTTTCAGATGCTACCGAAGGTCCCTCCACCATTTTTCATGCGGGATCTTCCGATGCGTCCACAGCTTCGGTGGTCGATGCGGAATACATGTGGGTGGGAGACGACGAAAATCAGACCATACGCTTGTACGATCGCAATCATTCCGGAATGCCCATACGCGGCATTGATTTTAATGCTGATCTTGGATCCGGGGCCGAAATTGAGATCGAAGGTTCCTATCGAAAGGGAGGTAGGATCTATTGGATCGGATCGCACAGGACGGCCGGACATTCGGTGATTTTTAGAACGGTAGAATCGGGGGTCGGGATCAATGCAACTTTGCGCTATGATGGTAACTACACTTCGCTTCATTCGGACTTAATGACCTGGGATAATGCCAACATTCACGAAATGGGGGCGGGCTTCTTAGGTTTGTCGAATGGATTTGAAATAGAGGGAATGACGCTGGATCCGTTTCAGGCCGGAAGCACTTTATTGACTTTTCGGGGACCGGTCATTGACGGCAAAGCCCTCATCGTTCCGGTTGTCAACTTAGAAAGTGTAGTATCGACTGAAGTCATTTCCAATCACGCCGTCCTGGGTAAACCAGTCTTTCTAAATCTTGGTGGACGCTCTATTCGCAGCATTGAATGTGGGGACAATGGATGCCTTATTATTGCGGGGCCGGTCGGGACAGTACGAGATTACCGACTCTTTACCTGGACCGGCAATCCCGCTGATCAACCGGAAATGAGAGGAGCGGATCTTTCGTCTTTGGCAGCAAGGGGTAGCATCGAAGGAATCATTGGATTACCGGAAGCCCCTTTTCTGGGTGCCGCGGGCAACGATTTGAAGATCTCACTGTTGTTGGACGCCGGTACTTTTGACTTTTATGGCAACGGAATGGAAGCGAAAGACCTCCCACACCCGCAATGGAAAAAAAGCCGTTCGGAGGTGGTTACTTTGGGTGCAGTAGAGACCCTGCCGATATTTAATAATGGAGATGTTGTCATCACCGAAATCATGCGAAACCCAAATGCGGTCGCGGACGGACAGGGAGAGTGGTTTGAAATATACAATGCATCTTCGGTATCCATCAATCTAAATGGATGGGGCATTTCCGATGCCGACTCCGATCAACATATTATTGAAAGTGATGCTTCTTTGGAAATACCCCCGGGTGCTTTTTGGGTGTTGGGCAGTAATGCCGATGTAGCAACAAACGGCGGCGTGGCAATCAACTATCAATACTCCGGCATCGAACTTTCGGAAGAGGATGACGAACTAATCTTAATCGCATCGGACGGCACCGAGATCGACCGAGTCGCGTGGGATGCCGGAACCATCTTTCCAAACCCCAGTGGGGCTTCCATGGCGTTAATGGCAGTTACCGACGATAATAGCGACGGCGCTAATTGGTGCATGGCTTCTACTCCGTATGGCGATGGCGATGCCGGGACGCCAGGAATGGTAAACGACTGCCCTGAGGCTCCCGCAGCTATATTAAGAGTCACGGAAATTTGGGCCGGTCAAGAGGGTGCCGATCTTACTGCGGATTGGTTTGAAATTAATAACAATGGACCGGAAGCCTGGGTTCGCGGAGCAGACCCGGAATTGTACTACGATGACGAGTCGCAAGATGCTTCCACTGCCGATTTGATTCGAGGCATCGAGCGAATCGAACCCGGTGCAACCGCAATCGTGCTGGTGACCGGCGACACCAATGACATCGCCACCTTTCGGGGCGTTTGGAGTCCGGTAACAGACCTGACCGATGTGGCCATCGGATATGTTGACGGGGCCGGGCTCGACGGAGGTGGTGACGCGGTCACGCTCTGGATGGGCGATCCCAATCGCTTTGTAGCAATTGATGTGGCTGCTTACCCCGCAACGGATCAAAACGACGGCCAATCCTATGATGTCGAATTGGACAGTTTTAGTGTAGTAGGCAATGCCAACGGCGCGGTAGCAACCTTGGCCTTAGGCGGTGATAATGGTGAAGTGGTCAATGTCGGATCACCGGGAAATCGAGGACCGATCGTAGGAATCGAAACATTATTCAACGCCTCCATCGAACTCGAAGTGTTTCCGAATCCTACTGCCGATGCCGTACGGGTCCGATTAAAAGGAGAAGAAAAGCATTATTTAGGTCGTATGACGGCACCGGACGGCACGGTTGTTCAACGATTCCAAATCAATGGGGTGTCTGCATTTCAGATCGATCTACAATCCTTGCCAGCTGGGGTTTACAACCTCCATATGTGGGGCGAACGGGGAAGTGTTTCAAAGTTGATTGTCAAAAAATAATTGCTTCTGGCTGGAATGGAAGGTGTGGCCGTCCTTTAAGGACGGCCACATTGATCCTTATACTTCCCAACCTTTTCGGTAAGTTCGGCCAACAAACTGATTGGCTTCTTCCAGGTTGGTAATTCTCATGTTTTCTCCGTCCCACAACAGCTTCTTGCGGGCAAAAAACTCCATTCGACCCTTGCTGTTTTCCTTTCTAAGCATGTAGCTTCGAATGGCGAGGTTGCCCATCAGCACGGTCTCGGTCATGGGGCCGGCATAATCGAAAGAAGAAGTGAGCGCCTTATGTTCCTTACTGCCAAAACCGGCTTTACAGGCATCGACCCATTTGCGTTGGTGGCCGTATTCGGGCTCTTCTTTTTCCTCTACTTCCGGTCCAAATTCCGTCGTTCCATCATTGAGATAAAGCTTCGGCATCAAAGGAGAGCTGTCGTTGATATTGGTAGAAATGATGCCCTTGTCACCGATGATGAGCACACCATTTTTGCTGTCTTGCCCACCAATGTCGTTATTGGCGGGAATGATATCCGGGTGAGCGGGCCTGATACCGCCATCACTCCAGGTCATTTCGATCGGCGATTTGCTTTTTTCCGTTGCGGCGAAGTGCAGTGTGATAAAAGAGGAAGGCGGACACCCTTCGGGATGGTAATCTGCATTCCACATTTGCGAGTAGATAGAGCTGACGCTGCATTCGGCATCCGTCGGATATTTGAGGCCCAATGTCCTGAATGGAATATCAATCAAGTGACAACCTACATCTCCGAGTGCTCCGGTACCATAGTCCCACCATCCTCTCCAATTGAAGGGGTGTAAATTCGGTGTAAACGGTTTTTCTTCAGCTGGTCCCAACCATAAATCCCAGTGAAGGTCTTTGGGTTTTTTACTGGCATCCGGTTTGGGCATGGCTCCGCCTTGCGGCCAGACGGGGCGATTGGTCCATACCTGTACTTTCGAGATCTTTCCGATGACTCCGGAATCGACCCATCCCTGGACCATATTTAGCAATGGATTGGAACCACCCTGGTTGCCCATTTGGCTCACGATCTTCTTTTCACGGGCCATTTCCGTGAGCATTCGGGCTTCCCGGATGTTGTGGGTCATTGGCTTCTGCACGTAGACGTGTATGCCCCTTTCCATGGCAAAGGCGGCAGCGGGTCCGTGTACGTGATCCGGCGTCGAGATGGTCACTGCGTCGATGTCTTTTTCCTGTTCGAGCATGACCCGGTAATCGTGGTACAATTTGGCCTTAGGAAAATTTTCGACGGAACGTGAAGCACTACCCGAAAAGTCTACGTCACAGAGGGCAACCACTCTTTCTCGGCTATTGACCGATGCATTCTTGATGTCGCTTCTACCTTTGCCTCCGGCGCCAATGGCAGCGAGATTCAATTGATCGCTGGGGGGTGTATAGCCCACTCCCCCTAGTACGTGGCGGGGAACGATGAAAATGGAAGAAGCTACGGCTCCTTGTTTAAGGAATTTTCGGCGTGAATCAGCGGATGGTTTCGTTTTTCGTTTCTTCATTATTACTGATAGTTTAAGCTGGTTTAGAACTATTCAAAGTTAGTGAAAATAAGTATGATGGAAACAGCTCAAACCATCTTTCTTTCCCAACCATTAGCGCCTATTTTTTGAGCATTCTTTGGACAGCCTCTTCCAGGTTGAATAAGTCAGCTTTGTTTTTCAAGTAGGCATCGCTTCGATTTTCGCCCATTTCTTGCAGCCGATAAGCGGGCAGTTCTTCCCGAAAATTCAGTAATACGAAAGTATCGACAATCCGCTCTTTAAGGGTATGTGGTACCTGGTAGCGATCGATGATTGATTCCTGAATGCCGATGTGTACGATTTCGTGAATGATCGTATTCGCCGGGTTGTCGTATTGCCGAAATTGCCCCTGGGGAGTCGTAAGAATGATGAGGGAACCGTCTTCAGGATTGTAACTGCCGCCCGATCCGTACAAGGTCAGGTTTACCCGGTATCGATCAAACTTTTTGAAGGGCCAGTCATAATCGGTCTGGTGCAGGCGGCGGATCATTTTTTGCAAGAGCTCTTTTTGGTCTGCGATCTTTCGATATCCCGCTTCATAGTCAGAAGGCCGATAAATGTGATCGGCCATCAGTTTTCCCAGCATTTCGTAATCATCATCGGACAATTGCTTGTGCTTCGATCTCATTTTCAAGGAATCGATGAAGCCGTTTCTGGGGAGATTAACGGGGTAATTGTGTTGTTCAAAAAACTCGATGTCGATGATGGTTCTCCAGATATGATCTGTTTCCTCCTGGGCACTGGGCGTATGGATCTGTAGGACGTTTTGTGCGAACCCGGGCTGAGTTACAGACAGCCATGCAATCGCAATCAATGGGATAAAGCTCTTCATGGTAGAGAAACGATTGCAATGCCAATCTATTTTCCAAAATACTCGGAAGGCGAACTTCCGATCAATTTTTTAAAAGCCTTGTTAAAAGTTGTCTTGGAGTTAAAACCAGCTTCCTGGGCCAATCCATAGAAAGTGAGGTCTTTCCTTTTGTCGGTCTTGGCCAACGCCACAAATTCCATGACGCGATAATAATTCACGAATTCAAAGAAGTTCATACCAATGCGTTCATTCAACAGTCGTGCCAGTTCCGGGTTGCTGATGCCCATCATTTCGGCAAGTTCGGTTTTTAGGAGCTTCTTATTCAGGTAAGGCTTCTGCGCTTCCATAAGCCCTTCCAACTGTATCTTAAGTCGGTCAAGATCCTGGGCCGTCAGTTTTGATTGGTTGTATTTTCGGGTATTGACCAGGGCCGTGTTGCGAAACACTTCGGGTGCTACCAGGCCGTAACTGGTGATGAATAAGATGATGAAAGCGATGCTCAACCAAATGTACTGCCGCGACTCCCGTTCGATCATCTCGTAGCCCGTAAAACTAATGAAGTAGATGATGGTCCAGGCCAATAGGCAAATGCCAATGGCAATCAGGAAATTTCTAAAAAATTGGGTTTTAACGGAATAGCTCAACTCGTTTCGCAACGTGTCTTTAAAACGTTTGAATTCCAGGACAGTCAATATCCAGTAGGTGATGTTGAACAACAAGCCGACTCCAATGAAAAGGCTGATGACCCGGGCCAACTCTCCACTATTGATCCGTTCGACAATTACGGCGTCGCTGGGAGCCATAAAATAAACAATGACGAAGACGACGTAGAAGACACCGGGAATGAAATGGATCAGATCGGCGTACTCAAAGGCTTTGTCAAATAATGAAGATCGCGCAAACAAGTAGAGGGAAGAGCAAAAGAACAAGGTGGAAAACTCGGAAAAGGAGATCATTCGGAAATCCTGTCCAAAAAGCTCTGAAATGTACAGGACTCTTCCGCTTAAACTGATCAACAGGGTGCCGACCAGAAACACGAGATAGCCATTGATGCTGCTTCTGGTTTTGGGCGACACCAAATAGATGGTCATTAGAAAAAGCGATTGGAA
>JANQRV010000560.1 GCA_028284395.1 Saprospiraceae bacterium | reverse complement strand
CATCCTTGTCGCCGCCATCTACCCCGCTTTGCTCCACGCAAAGGTTGGGCCGATCCGATTGATCCGGAATGGCGATTCGTCCGGCAAGGGCCTTTCCGTGAGGAAAATCCTGGTGATTGGTCAATTTACCGCCGCTATTGTCGTCTTGATCGGCACCGTTGTGGTCTATCAGCAATTGCGGTTCATTCAAAGTAAGGACGTCGGTTATGATCGGGATCAGGTAATGAGCTTGCGATTGAAATTTACGGCCGGCGATGACTACCGAAAAAACATAGACCGCTTTGTGCTATTGAAGAATGAATTGGAGCAGATGACGGCCATTAAGTCGATTGCGATCACCGACCGCATGGTCGCTGATATCTCCAACCGAAATAGTGGCTCCCTGTCGTGGGAGGGCAAGCCCAAAGACCAATCGGTCATCGTAGCTCAACTCCGGGCCGATGAAGATCTCAATTCGATCTTTGATTTTAAAATGCTGGGAGGACGCTGGTTCTCACCCGATAACACCGATGATCGAAATAACATCATCATCAATGAGACCGCAATTGAAGAATTCGATATTCCGGAACCCGTGATCGGACGGACCTCCCAATTTCAGGGCAGGGAAGGCCAGATCATTGGCGTGGTGAAGGATTTTATTTTTGCCGACTTGCGCCAGGCGGTGGAGCCACTGGTTATCTACCACAGCCAGGGTAGGGGCCACTTTATTTTGGCGAAGATCGAGACCGACAATTTAGGAGAAATGATTCCTCAGGTCGAAAGCAAGTTCAAAGAGTTCTTTCCGGATAAACCCTTTGAATACGCTTTTTTGGACGATGCTTTTCAACAAATGCATCAAGCCGATATCAAAACCGGCCTGCTGTTACGCATCTTCACCAGTATCATTATCTTTATTTCTTGTCTGGGCCTGCTTGGATTGACCATATTTGACGGACAAAGACGCGGGAAAGAGATTGCTATTCGGAAGGTATTAGGCGCCAGCATGTTGAGCATTCTGGGGCTACTTTCTAAGCGGTACATCATTTTGGTTGGGGTAGCGTTTTTGATCGCCGCCCCCATCACCGCTCATTTTGTTCAAAAGTGGCTGCAGAATTTTGCCTATCACATTGAACTCTCGTGGTGGATCTTTCTAATACCCGGATTAACGGCAATTCTGCTTTCGGTCGCAGTCATGAGTTTGCACAGCATAAAAGCTGCCCTGATAAATCCCGTTAATGCCTTACGGCAATGATGCCCGAACTCAATGGTCGTAATACCACAAAATCGAATGCACAATGGAACATCTAAAAATCGGAGAATTTGAAGAATTGGTCCTTTTGACCGTAGGCATACTGCACGGCAACGCTTATGGCATTACGATCAAGGATGAGATCGAGGAGCGCCTGAGCCGACAGGTAAGCGTTGGGGCGCTTCAAATCACGCTGAGGAGATTGGAAAAAAAAGGTTTTTTGACCTCCGATCACGGCGAAAGCTCCAAGCCACGGCGTGGAAGGCCTAAGTTATTCTTCACCATTACTCCCTACGGAAAGCAAGCAATTGAATACAGTCGGCAAACGCGGAATGAGTTGTGGGATGCCTTGCCGCAGTTTGTTTTGAATCTCTGACAGCACAGTGGGACTACCGTGGAAAAAGAGGCATGGACATGCTTATGTTAAAGTACTTTTTTTCCTCCGGGGTGATTTGGATTTCCCTATTGGAAGTTACAAATTGATGGTCAGACCAAACGACCACCCATGAAAAAAAGCCAATGGTTATCGGCCCTTTTGCTAAGCCTTAGTTGCCAGTTAACAACGGCACAGAAGCTCGACCCCACTTTCTCACCATCGATTCTAAGGGGATCCGGCGCTTTTCTTTGTTTAGTTCAGCCGGATAATAAGTTGTTGGTGACGACCAACAGCAACCACTTTCTCAACGACGTGCCTGTTCGCAGATTCTTTCGATTGCACGAAAATGGAGCGATCGACGAGTCTTTTCAGTATGCGGCGGAACTAAACAGTCCGCCAAGAACTGCGCAGCTACAAGATGACGGTAAAATCGTAGTGGGCGGTAAGTTTTACGATGAGGAGGGGACTTTTCTGGGGAACATGCTGCGGTTGTGGCCGGATGGAAGTTTAGACACAGCCTTTCAGACCTATATCGATGAAGCGTTTGATCTGACGGAAATGAAGGTCTTGCCCAATCAAAAGATCTTTACTGCCGGATACGTAAATACGGACACCGGGCTTGTATACAGCGTATTTTTAGCGGCCGAAGACGGTGGCATGGACGCGCATTTTCCAAAGATTGACTTCACGGGCGACCGGCCCGACCGCAATGTACACATAGCGGATCTGGATTTCCAATCGGTCAACGAATTGATCGTAGCGGGTTCCAATCTGCAGGTCGGCGATAAGACTCACGACATTTTGCGATTGGACTCTTTGGGTGTTCCCGATGTAGATTTTAATCCTTTCTTTCAGTCGGTATCAAACTTCCGCATCAGAAATATAGGCGTGTTACCCGACGGAACCATTGGTATTCTGGCTGGGGATCACAGCAACATCACCATCGTCAACCGCGACGGATTGACCCGCGCCACGTACCAACTGTCGAACAATAGAAGCATTCTCCATCCCGCCGGCGACAACTCCTTTTACATTTTTGGTGAGAAGTTTTATCAGGTATTTGCGGATGGACTATCGATCGGATTTCCGGATCTTACGGCCAATGGCTTGATATATGGCATGGCCGTTCAAACGGACGACCAGGTGGTTTTGGCGGGTACTTTCTCTAATATCGGCGGAACTTTCAAGCCTGGATTACTTCGATTGACCCCGGGAGAACTGGGAGATTCCCCAGAAATCGATGATTCT
>JANQRV010000555.1 GCA_028284395.1 Saprospiraceae bacterium | reverse complement strand
GCCATTATTACTTTGATCCTTGAGTACCTCCAGGCATAAGTCCTCAACGCGAAAGCGGAGCACTTCATCATTCTCCAAAACGACGATCTTCGGATCCCGCTGTTCGCAAGTTTTACGGAGGTATTTGTTTTCGGCAAAGTCCAGCACCCGGGAAAAAATGGTGGCTTTGGGCAAAATCTGAGCAACGGTGTCTTCCGTCGCTCCGGACAGTCCTTCCAAATCATTCGGAGAAACGGTGACAGAAACGGTCTCCGAGCGACAAGCATTTTCCGAAACTTTCACTTTTCCCATGGTTTTGTCGAATTCAATGCCCACAAAAAAGCAAGGTTCTCGACTCAGGTCATAAGTATCGTAAATTTGGACATTGGCGATCGATTGGCGCACATCCATAATGGTAATCATCTTATAAAAGAGCTGTTGCTCGAGCCCAATGTCTTTGACTGCTGCAAAATCAAGTTTTAATTGTTCCCACTGTGCCCAGCACTTGGAATCGTCATCGGTATAAAAGGAAAGGTAAACGGATAGACTCTTATCTTCTACCTCGATCGCGTGTACTTTCAGCACCTTACCGATCCCGGAATCATCGAGCCAGGCCTGATACGTTTTGGCCTGAGTTTGGAAGAATCCTTGGTCCTGGCGAAGGTCGGCCTCTTCCTGTGCCGACAACAAGGATATCGTGAGCGGGACAAAAAGCGCACAAAGGAACTTTGAATAGCATCTGTACATTTGATTTCGGTTTTTGCCAAAAATAATAAAAGTCAGTTTTTCACCATTGCTACTATGCCAAGGCGATATCTATTAAAGAAAAAAATGAAAATAGTCCATTCGCCTCCGGCGGTCAAATAGTCAATGCCCATTCCCCGCTTCGCCGGGAACCGGCTAGTCCTGGATACAGCGCACCGAACGGGTCCCTGCCTTATGGGAGTTGCGGCGGTACAGCTTACCATAGATACTATTGAAGGCGTAATCCCACACGTAGTCATCACCTTGCGCCGTACTGCTCCAATAGAGGCCAAACACATTCATGGCGCCGTAACCGCCAGTGAAACTTAGTAATCCACCTAGTTGGGCAGCAAATTCACTTTCTCCTCCACGGATTAAAGCGCTGTAAGCAGCTTTGCCATCATCACTTGCATCATCATCTGCCCCACCGTATTCTTTAGCCATCTCTCGCCATTCCCGATCAGAAGGCAAATGCCACCCCTCAGGACAAGCCTGAAGTGCTGCTTCCCATGAATAAAGGCGGCCATATTTGTTACAGTTTGCCGGTTGATTATTGAAACAATGGGATTCCGCACTGGTTGCATAATTGAGATTTGATGCCATCCAGCGATTGCCGTCTTTCATCATTTGAGTCGTGTATTCAGTTCGGTCTCTTAAGTCGATCATCGTATTGCCCCGCATTTCATATTCTCCCCCGGGTTGGGCATTTATTTGCTCTGTAGGCCTTTGGGCAATCGGCTCGCGGACTAACGCTTCACGGCCAGGCTGCGACAGGGTCGAAATAAACAAAAAACTGCCTCCCGGTTCATGGCTACCAAATTGTCCTGAACGCGGAGTGGGGTTGGCTTTCTCCATGTATACCAACAATTC
Source organism: Saprospiraceae bacterium (assembly GCA_028284395.1). Taxonomy (GTDB): domain Bacteria; phylum Bacteroidota; class Bacteroidia; order Chitinophagales; family Saprospiraceae; genus JANQRV01. Next base: position 3,028 of record JANQRV010000555.1, on the reverse strand, counting down.
ATTATTCGTCAGAATGCCATCATCTCCGCCAAAATTGCGAAGGCCCTCCAGCATTTTCTCGGTAAAAGGAGAATAGCGCAGGCCGTCGGAAGTACGCTCTTTGCCACCGGAGGTGATGTAGATGCGGGATTTGTATTCCAGTTTGCGACGAATGAATGCTCGGCGCCAGGTGTCGGTATTATTGCCTGCTCCAGGCCGATTAAAGTCTTTGTTCAAAGCAATATCAGCATCGAAAGTACCCGAAAAACAAGCGTCGATGTTGAGCAAAATGTGTGGGCACGGAATCTGATCGATGATCCGTTCCAATCGGGTATGCGGGATGTAGGTATCCTGAAAGGGATCGTTGGCGGCGGCATCGCGGGGAATGAAGAACCCCTCCGCTGTCCCGTCATTAAAATGGCCGTGACCGGAGAAGAATATAAAAAGCTGACCGTCCGATGCATAGGATTTTCGCAGGTATTCATTGAGTTTGGCGTAAATCTGCTGGCGGGTAGGGTTGCGAACTACTTCTGTCTGGAAGTCGTAGTTGTTGCGCAATTCTTTGGCGATGGCTTCAGCGTCAGAAATGGGATTGCGCAGGTCGGTCCATTTTTGGTAGTCTTGAATGGCGAAGAAGAGGGCGTGATCTTTGTTGGGACGATAAATGTTGGATTGCTTTGCCTGAAGTATTGGTTGCAGCACTGTTATTAGTAGGATTAGGAATGTAATTTTCAATGGCATATTGGTGGTTTGTGATGTTTTCTTGTCACTAAGATCTGCCAAATCTCGCAGATTTGGTAGATCTGAAAGCTCGAAATAGTCAATTCGCCTGCGGCGGTCAAATTGTCAATACCAGTTCTCCGCTTCGCAGGAGAACCGGCTAGTCCTGTAGGCAGCGCACCGAACGGGCAAGCGCCTTACGGAAGTCGCTGCGGTACAACTTACCATCATTACTGTTGAAGGTGTAGGTCCACGCGTCGTCATCGCCTCGCGCGGTACTGCTCCAAAAGTAGCCGAGCCGCCCCTCGTAGTTGTAACTGCCATCGGAGTAGCGGTAACCACCCAGCTGGGTAGCAAATGCATTCGATCCGGCTCCGAACAAGCTATTGTAAGCGTTTTTCGGCTGCCCTACGTCCTTGCTACTTTCCCAATCATAGTACCCCCCATAGCTTTCTGCTAATTTTTTCCACTCTTCATCCGTCGGCAATCTCCAACCGACTCCCAGAGCAGCACAAGCTTCCTTCGCTGCCTCCCAGGTATACAGCCGGCCATATTTTTGGCAATTGGCATCTTGGTCTTGATAACAAAAGGATTCTTCCAAAGCCAGGTTTAAATTATTCGTCATCCAAACCTTGCCATCCTTCATCGTTTTAAAGCCGTAGGTGTTCCCATCTCGATCCACCACCACTGTAGCAGATCGGCTAGCTCCGTCATTCACGATAAATACAAAACCGCCGGCATTATGCCCCATCAATTCCCCCTGATGCGGACGGGGATTGACGCGCTCCAACTGGCTGATCAAATCAGGAAACAGGAAGAGTCCATCACCATAAGAGTAAGCACCCTTGAGTCCCTTAAGAATAGCACCGGCAAAAGGCGAATGCGCTCGCCCATCAGGGGTTCGTTCTTTCCCACCGGAAGTAATGAGTAACCGGCTCTTGTTACGCAGCTGACGTTGGATCAGTGCGTTGCGTTGGCCTTGCTGGGCACCTGGCCGGTCGCCGAAGCCCTTGAAGGCAATCTCCTGGTCGATGGTACCGGAATAGCAGGCGTCGATCGTCAGGAGGATGTGCGGACAATTTATTTCAGTGACAATGTTGCCCAATTTAGTCAGGTCTATGTATTCCCCATAATCACTGCCGGATCCTTTGGGAACAAAATAACCTGTCTTTTCAAATTCGTTGAAGGTGCCATGTCCGGAAAAAAAGACGAAAAGCTGATCGTCGTTGCCAAAGCGCTTGTTTTGCCATTGTTGGAGGATGCGATAGATCTCCTGTTTGGTCTTGTTGTGATAGACGGTGGCGGTAAAACCATACATCGTTTGAAGCTCCTCGGCGATGGCTCGAGCATCCCGAACGGGATTGCGGAGGTTGGTGAAGTTTTGATTACCGCTGTAGTCGTCGTTGGCAAAGAAGAGGGCGTGATCTTTGTTGGGGCGATGAATATTTGATTCCTTTGCGTGAAGTATCGGTTGCAGCACTGTTGTTAGCAAGATGAGGAATGTAATTTTCAATGGCATATTGGTGGTTTGTGATGTTTTCTTTCCACTAAGATCTGCCAAATCTCGCAGATTTGGTAGATCTGAAAGCTCGAAATAGTCAATTCGCCTGCGGCGGTCAAATTGTCAATGTCAATTCCCCACTTCGCAGGGGAATCGGCTAGTCCTGTAGGCAGCGCACCGAATGGGCATACGTCTTACGGTCGTAGCCGCGGCTCAACTTACCTTTACCACTGCTGAAGCAGTAGCCCCACGCCCTGTCATCGCCTGGCGCGGTACTGCTCCAATAGAAGCCGAACCGCCCCTCGCCGAAGTAACTGCCATCGGAGAAGCGGAAACCACCCAGCTGGGCAGCAAATCCGTCTGATACAGCTCCTACTAGACTTTTGTAAGCATTTTTCGGCTGATCTATATCTTTTCTGCTTTGAAAATCATAATACCCCCCATAGCTTTCTGCTAATTTTTTCCACTCTTGATCCGTCGGCAACCTCCAACCGGCTCCCAAAGCAGCACAAGCTTCCTTTGCTGCCTCCCAAGTATACAAACGGCCATATTTTTGGCAATTGACATCTTTACCATCGTAACAATAAGATCCTGCTACATCAAGGTTGAGATTTTTCGTCATCCACACTTTGCCGTCTTTCATGGTTTTAAAGCTGTATTCATTTCCATCCTGGTCCGAAAAACTTCTCTCCTTTTCCGACTTGGAGTTGCTCACGGGTTGAAAGCTATTTGAAGGATCCGGCTCGACATTCTTATCAAGCAATGATTGGCGAGCCGGATCCTTCAAATAGCTTTCAACCCGTGAGCAACTCCAAGTCGGAAAAGGAG
>JANQRV010000517.1 GCA_028284395.1 Saprospiraceae bacterium | reverse complement strand
TAGCACCAATCAAGGTTCTGAAATCTTCTACGGCGTTGTCTTTTTCCAAAATGGCGGCGATGATGGGACCGGAAGACATAAAGTCGACCAACTCTCCATAAAAGGGCCGCTCTTTGTGGATCTCGTAAAATTGACCAGCTTTTTCTTTCGACAGTTTTGTCTTTTTCATTGCTACGATGCGGAAACCGGCTTCGTTGATTTTAGCCAGAATGGCACCCGTATGGCCCGCCTTTACTGCATCGGGCTTGATCATTGTGAAGGTTTTCTTACCTGCCATATTTTTTACAATTGCGTTACTTTTTTCAAAAGAGAGGCAAAAGTAAATAAACTAGTTGGATATATACAAAGGACTAATATGATATTTTGGTTAAATTCAATATTTTTGGCAACTTCGCAGCTTGAATATTTATAACCTATCAATGGATCAACAACCCGAAATCAAAGCCTTACTCCAAATTCCCAAAGATGTCGTCATCTTTACCCACCGCAATCCGGATGGAGATGCGATTGGCTCATCACTCGCTATGTATCACTATCTGAACACGTTAGGTCACACGGTCAAGGTGATTTGCCCAAGTGAGTATCCCGAATTCCTTTCTTGGTTACCCGGGGTCGACGACATCATCATCTACGACATGGAGGAAGAAAGGGCGCAGCAAGTAATCGAAAGGGCGGAATTGTTTTTCTGCCTGGATTTTAATTCTCTCGATCGGATCGATAAAGCAGGAGAACACTTTTTACGACAAAAAAATGTCACTTCGATCCTGATCGACCACCATTTACACCCCGAGGGCTTTGCGGATTTTCTGATTTCAGAACCTTCCGCCAGTTCAACTTGTGAAATGATCTACGAGTTCATCGTCGCATTGGCTGGTAAGAGTGCCATTACCAACGTGATTGGGGACAGTCTCTTTACGGGTATCTTAACGGATACCGGATCTTTTAAATACAGCACTTCTCCGAAATTATTCCGGATTGTAGCGGATTTGGTTGAACTGGGAGTCGATGATTACCGATTGCAGGATTTGATTTTCAATAGTTTTCACGAAAAGCATTTGAGATTGTTGGGGCACTGCCTCTACAACAGAATGGAGATTCTCGAAAAATACCATACCGGCATTATCTATCTGACGAAGGAAGACTACAACGAATTTGATATCCAACGTGGTGATACGGAGGGTATTGTAAACTATCTGCTGAAGATCAAAAACATCAAGGTAGCGGCCTTCATCATGGAGCAGCCCACTATTGTAAAGATCTCCCTCCGTTCGAAAGGGGACTTCTCGGTTCAGGAAATTGCCAAAAGACATTTCAGGGGAGGAGGTCACAAAAATGCGTCGGGCGGCGCTTCCTTCCAAAGTCTGGCAACCACCATTAAAAAGTTTAAGGAAATCATTCCACGATATTTTAAGGCAGAAGCCAAGCTGTAAAATAGCAACAATGATGAGAACACTACTGAAGATAATGGCGATCTTCTTATCGATCAGCGCTTGCCAAAACAACGCTGGTTCAGGCGGAAATAAAGCAGGTAGGGTCCTTTACACGGATGAGGGGTATTCCTATGTCATCCACAATGAGACAAATGGAAATCCGGGACAGGTGAACGATCATTTGTTTTTTCATGCCCAATGGAGAAATGGGAATAACATCATCATGTCTACCAGGATGGGGCCCGGTCAACAAGTAAGACATCTTCAAATTCCCGCTGACCAAAGCAAATTATCTTCTCTTGACAAAGTCATACTTTCTTTGGCAGAGGGTGATAGTGCCACCGTTACGGTGCCGTTGGAAGGGCAGGAGTCTGTACCTCCCGGATTCGAAAATGCAACGGAGATGACAGTAGATTTTATGATGGTAGACATCCAAACCGACCAGGAGTTCCAGGCAGAACGTCAAAAGGAGCAGCAAGGACTCGAAGCATTAAAAAGCAGAATCATCAGCCGCCGGCCGGCAGTAGCCGACAGCCTCAAGGCCATCATTGCGGATTATAAAGCGGGAGCGCTTGAGGATCAAATCCAAACGGCACCCTCCGGACTGAAATACCTGATTATGAGGAAAGGTCAGGGAGGACCGGCCCTCAAAGGGAGGAACACGTTTGTGAACTTTTACGGCATGTTGCCAAATGGACAAAGAATTGACGATTCATTTCAACGTGGATTACCTTTCGGATTTGCCCTTGGGTCGAACCAGGTAGTACAGGGTTGGAACGAAGGTATTGGCTATCTCAATAAGGGGGGGACGGCGATTCTTTTTGTGCCTCCTGACCTCGGTTACGGAGCGACGGGCAGTACGAATGTTCCTCCGAACGCAGAGTTGATTTTTTTTGTTGAGTTATTTGATATTCAGTAGTTTTGTTTTTGATCCGGAAGGAAAGACCCCGTCTTTGTTGATGGATCGTATTCAATATTTTTGAAAAAGATTTTTTATTAATCAAATTTTGTCTATGACAACAGAGCAATTGAAAGCCCTGCAAAACCGCCTGTCGGATCTTAGGGGGTATCTTTGACGTCGATGAACGGCGTATAGAGATTGAAGAAAAAGAACAATTGACCTTGGATCCAAATTTTTGGGATGATCCCAAACAAGCGGAAAAGGTCCTCAAAGAATTGAAAAGTCACAAGAATTGGGTCAAACAATACGAAGAAGTTGCGACCCATACTGATGACCTTGAAGTCTTAATGGAATTCCTCAAAGAGGGAGAAGCAACGGAAGGGGAAGTAGCCGAAAAGTACGAGGCAGCTACCGAAGCCATCGATGAGTTGGAGTTTCATTCGACACTCAACCAACCAGAAGATGAATTGGCCGCTGTTCTGGAAATAAATGCCGGCGCCGGGGGGACGGAGAGTTGCGATTGGTCAGAGATGTTGCTGCGCATGTATTTGATGTGGGCGGAAAAGAAAGGGTTTAAAATTTCCGAATTGAATCGGCAAGATGGTGATGTAGCTGGGGTCAAGTCCGTATCGATTGAAATCAACGGCGATTTTGCCTATGGATTGCTCCGGGGTGAAAACGGTGTTCACCGTCTCGTCCGTGTTAGTCCGTTTAACTCGCAGGGCAAACGGATGACCTCCTTTTCATCGGTATTTGTTCACCCGATGATCGATGACCGAATCGAAGTAGAAATCAATCCGGCGGACCTCGAGTGGGATACCTTTCGCGCCAGCGGCGCCGGAGGACAGCACGTAAATAAGACGGAGTCGGCGGTTCGAGTACGGCACCTGCCCAGTGGCTTGGTGGCAGAATGCCAGCAGGAACGTTCCCAACACCTCAACCGGGAAAAAGCCATACAAATGCTGAAATCCCGCTTATACGAATTAGAACTCGAAAAGCAGAGAGCGGAAAAAGAAAAGGTCGAGGCTTCGAAAATGAAGAACGAATGGGGGTCCCAAATAAGAAGCTACGTGCTGGATGACCGCCGAGTCAAGGACCACCGGACCAATTACCAGACCAGTCAGACTGAAGCAGTCCTTAATGGAGACCTGGATGCTTTTATCAAGGCATTTTTAATGACTAAGACTGGTTGACGGAGGCCGCGATCCATTCTTCGTAGGCCGAATTTGCTGCTACTTCCAACTTGATAATACAAGGTATCTCATATGGGTGAAGATCCTCTATCCGACTTTTTAGGGGCTCCCAACTGGAAATGGTGGTCTTCAGTAACGACACCCATTCCGCATCTCGATGGATATCCTGTTGCCACCAGTAGGCACTCTGAATAGGGAAAATGTTCGTACAAGCGGCCAATTTTTCACTGATTACTGTATCCGTGATTCTCTTGGCGTCTTCTTCACTTTCATAGGTAACATAAACAAGTAAGAAACTCATAATAGATTGATATTGTCGTCAAAGAAAGATGCTTTTTTATTCCGGTTTTTACAACTTGCCGTCTTCGCCGTTTTTTTAGGCCGGGCTTGGCAACACATCTATTGGGACGCTCCATTCCGCGTTTTGTTGTGGGATGAAGGTCTCATGAGAAATTTGATGGAGTCGGTTTTTGACCTGACCTGGACCGAATACGCCGGCAACCCAAAATTTGACCATCGAATCGGTATTTTTATCAAAGGACTGGGAGTTTTTTATCTCATCGTAGCTATTGCAACCCTCATGATCCGCTCCCTCAAAGAGTTTGGACGATTCTTGTTATTGATCGGTGGACTTTGGTTGACCTTTTTGGCACTATTGTATTGCAAAGATAGATTCTATCAAATTGGTCAGTTTTTTGAATATAGCCTGCAATTCGGTAGCCCCTTCTTTCTCTATTATTACCTCCGATACAATGAATGGGACAAAGGATTGATATTAGGGATGAAAGTGGCGGTCGCCTTGACTTTTATTTGTCACGGACTCTATGCCATCGGTTATTACCCCCGGCCAGGCCTTTTTCTTTCCATGACCATGTCCATTCTCGGTACAACGGAAAGTCAGTCCATTCAATTTCTCACGGGAGCGGCGATCGCCGATTTTGCCGCCAGCATTATGATATTCCTTTCGCTAAGATGGAGAGTGTTGGGATTGCTTTATTGCGTATGCTGGGGATTTGCGACTTCCATGGCCCGAATATGGGCCCACTTTCAAATGGATTGGTGGGAAGAGTCCATGCTGCGCTGGTTGCACGAAACCATTATGCGATTTCCCCACTTTCTAATTCCGTTGCTACTCCTTTTTTTAGTAAGTAAAAAACGAGCCAAGAAACATCACTATCCGGTGTCACATGGATAGAATTTCTGCAAGCTCGATCAAGTCCTGATTCAGGGCTTTATCATGGGCAATCGCTTGGTCAAAAGGCGTGAAGGCAATTTGATTGTTGACCAGGCCTACCATTTCTCCTTTTCGTCCGGACAGAATGCCCTCTACTGCTGCCCTTCCCAAACGACTGGCCAGGACCCGGTCCATACAAGTAGGTGATCCACCTCTTTGTAAATGACCGATGATGGTAACTCGGACATCTAAGTTCTCGAAGTGACCTTTTAATGCCTCCGAAATTACTTGAGCATTACCACTTTTGCAACCTTCGGCAACAATGATCAGACTGAACAATTTGTTTCGCTTGAAGCCCATTTTTAGCCGGTTGGCCAAGTCCTCGACCGAAGCCGCTACTTCGGGTACCATAATGGTTTCGGCACCACTGCCAATGCCCGCATTCAATGCTATAAAACCGGAGTCGCGCCCCATAACTTCAATGAAAAAAACTCGGTTGTGTGAATCGGCGGTATCTCTGATTTTATCAATGGCGTCAATGGCCGTATTGATTGCTGTATCGTAGCCGATCGTAAAATCAGTACCGTAAAGATCGTTGTCGATGGTACCGGGGATTCCAATCATGGGTACATTGAATTCTTCAGAAAAGACCTTGGCCCCCGTAAAGGTCCCGTTTCCGCCGATGGCGACTAAGGCATCGATGTCGAAAGCCTTTAGGGTTTCGTAGGCAGCTTTTCGTCCTTCCGGCGTTCGGAAACGTTCACTTCTCGCAGTATGCAAGATGGTTCCACCCCGATGGATGATGTTCCCTACGTCCCTTCTTTCCAATCGCTCCAAACGTCCGTCAATTAGACCTTCATATCCCCACTTGACGCCATGAACGTGTAGATCGTGATAGCTGGCGGTGCGCACCACCGCCCGGATCGCAGCATTCATGCCGGGGGCGTCTCCTCCCGATGTAAAGACGGCGATGTGTCTGATTTTTGAACTTTCCATAATCATGCGTTTTTGGATGGAGCAAATGTAGTGTATTTTTTACACTAACAAAAGGTGCCTGCAGAATATGAATCAACAAAAAGTTTGTTTGTATTTTTATTTACCAACTAATTGTTTTAATTTTGTTTTATCTTATCACACTTAAAACAAGGTTGACCATGACAACTAATAATTCAACAAAAACCGGAAACAGCTTAGGGTATTGGTTTTTTCGATTGCTGGCATTGGTTGAAAAACATTGGTTCAATGCTTTTGTTATCTTCTTCGTTTTGCATGTTTTTTTGTTTAAAGAAGTAAGCATTCAGGTCAGCATGCAGTCCATTGCCGAACAAGATCCTACTTCCGATCAGCACATCATTGCAGCGAGTAAAAAGGAAGCCCTGATGGTGTCTGCTTTCATTCCCGGAGAACGAGAGGCGGATGAAGAGGACTTTTCGAATTTGGCTTTTGTTTTGAATCCTCGATTGGCGGAATCCGAAAACATTTCGCGTTCAGTGGTGAAAAAGAAAATGGAAGTGTGCAAAAGGTACGTGGAGCGTTTTGAAAGCACTGCGCGTATGGAACAAAAAAAATTCGGAATTCCGGCTAGCATTACACTGGCTCAGGGTTTGTTGGAATCCGATGCCGGGGGGAGTCTCGTAGCTCAGGAGTTTAATAATCACTTCAACATCCGGTGTCCTTCCGATTGTGATGCCTGTCCGTGTAAGCGCTTTATTTCGGACGGTCAGGACCAATCTTATCGAACCTTTAAAACACCTTGGGAGAGTTTTCGACAACATTCTTTAATACTCACTGCCAAACCCTATCAAAAACTAAAGGATTTGGAGCGAAAGGACTTCAAGGCATGGGCAAGGGGGCTGGCGGCTGCCGGTTATTCGAAAGATCCGGATTACACTAAGAAATTAATAACCATTATCGAAATGCTAGAATTGGGGCAGTATGACCGGTGATCTTTAGTTTTTTGTATTTTACCCTGTAGAAAACGCTAAAGAGACATGCAAAAATTCTTTGAACAAGTCGCTGGCGCTATCGATAGGGTAAATGAATCGGTAGGCCGATTGGTTGCATGGTTCACCACTTTGTTGGTGGGCCTTGTCTGTTTTGATGTCATCGTTCGGCAGATTTACTCCATCCTGCAGCGCAATTGGTTTCCCGACTTGGAATGGGCCATCGTAGGGCAGGCCTGGATTATGGAATTGGAGTGGCATTTTTTTGCCTTAATTTTTTTGTTGGGAGCCGGCTATGCCTTCAAGCACGATAAACACGTACGGGTAGACTTGTTTTATTCAAAATTCTCGAAGCGAGATCAGGCACTGGTCAACCTGGTAGGTAATCTTATCTTTCTGATTCCCTGGTGTATCGTCATTATGATGGCCTCCTTTCAGTATGCGTGGCGTTCTTATGAAATTGGAGAGACTTCTCCGGACCCAGGTGGTTTACCAGCCCTCTACATCATTAAATTTACCATTTCTGCTGGTCTTTTCCTGCTGTTGTTGCAGGCGATCTCTTCTACCATCCAGCACGCAATTGCTTACCGGGCTACCTTCTCAAAAAACAGTTGATCGATCATGGAGTTACTTGCGATATTACTATTCCTCAGCATCTTTATATTAATTCTGTACGGTTTTCCGGTCGCTTTTACTTTGGGTGGACTGTCCATGATCTACGCACTTTGTTTTTTGGAACCAGGAGCTTTCTCGGCTCTGCCTCCTAGGGTTATGGGCATCATGAGCAACTTTGTCTTAATTGCCGTACCGTTGTTTATCTACATGGGGATTATGTTGGAAAAGTCTGGTCTCGCGGAAAGTCTGCTGGAAACCATGGCCATCCTCTTTGGCCGGGTCAAGGGAGGCTTGGCGATTTCCGTCATTATCGTTGGAGCGATGTTGGCGGCATCCACCGGCATTGTGGGGGCAACCGTTATTACCATGGGATTGATCAGTCTTCCGACCATGCTGAAGCGCGGTTATACGCCCGAAATTGCTACGGGAACCATAGCGGCTTCCGGAACTTTGGGACAAATCATTCCACCCTCCGTGGTATTGGTTTTATTGGGAAGTGTCTTAAATGTGTCGGTCGGAAAGCTGTTTGCCGCTGCACTGTTGCCCAGTATTTTTTTGGTCATCTGCTACATTATTTATATTCTCATAGTCGCCCGGGTCAAGCCGGAAAGTGTTCCTGCCATGCCGGCCGACGAGATTGCGGCTTTCAAGCAAGGGAACTTTTTGGGGAAAGTTGTGAAGGCTTTCCTATTGCCGATGATGCTGATTATTTTAGTGCTGGGGTCCATATTTGCCGGAGTAGCGACTCCTACCGAAGCGGCAGCAGTGGGTGCTTTGGGGGCAACTTTACTCACGATCATGCAGGGGAAATTCAGTTTGGATGTACTGAAGTCCGTTATGCAGGAGACCACCCATCTCACCAGCATGGTTTTTGTTATCTTACTCGGAGCAACGACCTTTACGTTCGTCTTCAGAGAAATGAATGGCGACGATTACCTGGTCAGTTTAATCCAAGATGCTAACCTTAGTGCCTCTGTCTTCCTGATATTGGTTATGGTCGTTGTTTTTGTGGCTGGTTTTTTCATTGATTTCATTGAAATAATCTTCATCATTGTTCCGGTGGTGGCCCCGATTTTCATTGCCCTGGAAGTGGATTTGATCTGGATTGGCATTTTATTGGGATTGAATTTGCAAACCTCCTTCCTGTCTCCTCCATTTGGCTTTTCTCTTTTCTACTTAAAGGGAGTAGCCCCTCCCAGTATCACGACCAAACACCTGTACCGAGGCATCATCCCATTTGTTGTGATTCAACTTGGCTTTCTCGCTTTAGTGATTGCTTTTCCAGATATTTTGAATTTTGTCCGTCTGGCGGATTGACAAAAATGAACCCTTCGGAAAAACCGGTGTAGTATAAAGCTTTAGCAGTGATCCAACCAAAATGAGGCATTTGGTGCTCTTTTGATTATTGCTTTATTAAAACAATGAACACCCTTGAATCATTTATCCGTATGGATTCTGCTGCCGGCTTTCTTACTGCTTCCTCAGTTTCTGGTCGGGCAAAGTATTAGCGGCCAGATCATCAATGAAGAAGGCGAACCCGTTCCATTCGTCAATATTTTCATCAAAACGTTGGAAACGGGTACGACTTCCGATGGAAATGGATATTATTTTCTGGCGGTGCAACCCGGCGAATACGAAGTAGCTTTTTCTTCAATTGGCTATCAATCTCAATTTGTATCGATCCTGGTCAGTGATGGAGAGGTAGTCAACAATGTGCAATTGCAAGCCGATGAGGTGCAATTGGAAGAAATCGTCATTAAGGCCAGTAAGAAGAATCCAGCCAATGAAATCATCAGAAAGGTGATCGCCGGGAAGGACCGATATCTGAAAAATGCTCCGGATTACCGTTGCCAGGTATACTTGAAAGCTACCGAAGTTGTGGAAGAGCGCCGCCGAAAGAAGCCAGTGAAAGAAATCGTATCGCTTGCCGGCGAGCCGATGGATCCATTTGAGGAAAAAAAGAAGGCCGAAACCTCTGAATTTGATAGGATGAAGCTGGTGGAAATGCAACTGACGTTGAACTTTAAGGCCCCTAATCTATATAAAGAGGAGAGAACTGCTTACAAATCCTATGGCCGACCGGACGGTTTGTTTTTGCCGCGATTTGGCGAAAGTGATTTTAACTTTTATCGCAACCTCGTCTATCTTAAAGGAATTGCGGAAACCCCGATCATTTCACCGGTCAGTCGAACGGCTATTTTATCCTACCGGTTCAAGCTGGAAGCTGCGGTGGAAGAAAATGGTTTGTTGGTGTACAAGATCAGATTCAGCCCCCGCAAAGCGGGTAATTCGACCTGCAGCGGATATATTTACATCAATGACGGCATCTGGAACATCAATCGTTTAGAATTGGATTTGTACAAGGGGAGTCTTAAGATCTACGACACATTTCGACTCAAGATTGGCTATCAACAAATGCCAGATAGCACCTGGATGATCAACCGGCAAGAGTTTATTTACTCCGAAAAACAAGGCCGATCCAAAGTCTTTAAAGGAAGTACCCTCCTTCGTTATTCCGATCGGGTTAATCACTATCCATTTCCGGAAAAATTTTTTGGCAATGAGATTGCTGTGATCAGTAAAGAGGCTTACGAACGAGATTCCGTTTACTGGCAATCGATTCGTCCTGAAGCCCTTTCTTCCCAGCAAAAGAAGATGATGGATTATCGGGACAGCATTCGCTTCATCCGCACCAGTAAAGCCTATCTGGATTCGGTCGATGCCGAGTTCAATAAAGTAAAGCTGACCGACATTCTCTACAACGGTATCGGACGGCGCAGCCAGGTCAAAAAGAGAGAACTCTATATCTCTTCCTTACCGGAGCTGGTAGAAATCGGAGAAGTGGGTGGTTTTAGAATTGCACTGCCGTATGTCACCTATTTCAAGAAATGGCAAGACGAACGTTTCATTTTTACCTCCGGCAGCCTTAGTGTGGGGCTGAAAAACAGTGATATCCAGGGCAATGTCGGACTTAATATCCGCTATGACCCACATCGACAAGGGTTTCTTTACGTGCGGGCAGGACGTTCGTTTCACACGATCAATGCCAATGATGCGTACTTGAATTTGTTGAGAACGTCGAATTTTATTCTGAATGACCGGCTTGATCTCACCCACCGGATCGAGTTGTTCAATGGCTTTTACATCAGCAGCCGATTTGATTACAGCGCACGAAAGTCCTTGGAAGATTTTGACAATAAAACCTTCATCAACCGGATTTTGGACGACGATTCGTCGCCCATAACTTTTGAACCATATGAGGCCCTGATCACTACTTTGACCTTGTCGTTTACTCCCGGACAAAAGTACATTACAGAACCCCATCGCAAGATCATTCTTGGCAGTCCGTTCCCGACTTTTTCGTTCCTGCACAAAAAGGGTTGGAGGGATTTCATCGGCAGTGACATTAATTTTGATTACGTCGCCGGGCAAGTTACCCAAGACCTAATTTTAGGCATTTTCGGTGAATCTAAATACAGTATTCA
>JANQRV010000295.1 GCA_028284395.1 Saprospiraceae bacterium | reverse complement strand
CCTTTGAAATTTACAAGACCAAAAACAAATACCAAAACCGCAGCCATGAATATTTTGCCCAGCGCCATCCACACCCTCTCCCATCGACCGGGAAGTTTCGGTAGTTCAAATGCCGGAAGGTTTGCGTAATCTTCGAGTAGAATTGGTTGATCCCAAAAGAGGCGGGTGAAATAAAAGTCTGTAATGTCTTTGTGAAAATCGACCAACGCACCTTGGAAATGGAGAAAAGTATTCAAATCAGTTTCGGCAATATGGGCTTGTACATCCTGCATGTTGACGGCCGGACTTAACCAGTGGAATTGGGTGGCCCAGTTATTCCGTTTGGCCACTTGCAGGTTGTATCGATTCACCTCCTCCTGGCTATTGATATCTTTCAACGACGTAAATGCAGCGTATGCTTTTGGGTACAGGTTTTTTTGAAACAAGTTATCATTTCCCGCTAAATCAGGTCGGTGTGCAAGGTATTCCATAATGACGGCTTGTACGACTTCTTCCTGATCCTCGTTTTCCAGGCCGGTCCGGCGGGTGAGTCCCGCCAGGGTAGCACTGTTGAGCGGGTATTTGATCGTCACAATCACATTGAGCACCGATGGGATCACAATCAGAAAAAAAAGCCAGCAAGCAACCGAGGCAACGGCATTGAATGAGGAACTTTTTCGAAAACTGACAATTAAAAACAACAAGGCAAACCAAAAGGCAGCATAAACCACTACACTCGTAAGCCAAGCGATGACTGGTAACAGGTTTTCATCTTTTAAGGGACTGCCTGAGGTCAATAGCCCAATCATGGAAATCAACAGGGCAAGACCAGTAAGCATAACAAAATAGAACGCCAGTCGAATCAAAGTAATCCTCCGGATGCTGATCGGCTGAATCTGTAACAAGGCCAGCGTGCCATTTTCCTTTTCGGAGGAAAACAATCCGTAACAAAAGGCAATAATTATCAGGGGAAAAAGGTAAACCAGCACGAAGGAAAGGTCAAAGTTGCCAATCATAAGATGGACGGGGTTAGCAATTTCGTTTTCGAAAAGTTGGTAATGAAGACTCATGCCGGTGAGCCGATAGTAGTATCGAAATAAATCCCGTTGGCCGATCACCAAAGACGCATAATCGTGAGGAGGTATGATGGCATGATAACCATGTCGGAACCAGGCAAATTCGGGACGAGATGCTATATCGTGCAACTGTTCTTCTTCCAGAGATCTCCTTTCTTCATCAAAAGTGGATTTATATTTCGAAAACTCTTCCTGCTCCAAAGCCGTTACTGCTTGAATGGTCTCACGTTGTGCATCGATTTCAGTTTTTCCACTATAAATTGCATAAAACCCAAACAGTGAAATTACAAACAGCATGAACAACTGAAACTTGTTGCGAACAAAGGACTTCCATTCGTAGCGTATCAGCGTTTCAGTAGCTCTATCCATAAAGTGGATTTAATTTTCGGTTGGCATAATTGATCAAATACAGTATGAGTACCGACCATAACAACAGAGAGAGTAATTCCAATTGATATGGTTTGAGAGAAGCCCAAACAGTTGGGGTACGGTAAGAAAAATCTTCCAGTTGTTCCCACAAATTACTTCCGGCAGTATACTCAAAAAATTCTCCATATTTGGAGTTTTCAGCCATATCGGTGTTCATTTTCCGGATCATTTCTCTCCGGTATGCCTCCACTGTTTCCTCAAAATGAATGAAAGTATGCATGTCTGTTGCCGTAAGAGCCATCGAAAGGTTTTGTAAAGAAAGGAAGGGATTGATTAGGCTGGCAATACTTCCCAGGCGGTTTTGCCGGTCCAAAACCTCCTTCAGCTTGCCAAAATGATGGTCGTACACCTGGTGACTATATTCTTCGCCGGCCTGCATCTTTACCCCTTCAAAGTTGAATGGAAGCTGTTGGACCGAGTCTACTTCGTATTTGGTCAGGATCTCTTTCTCCAAATTGGCGATCCGGACCGAACGGGGTGATTTTCCGTCCAAACCACTGGCTTTGTCCTGCTCGATGGCTGATTTAAATGCTCGAATAGACGGCAACGAATAAGTGCTTTCGCTAAGATTGGCAATGGTTTTCGGCATTAGAATAACCAGGAATATCCAGCCGGAAAGCAATATCAAAAGAGCATTTCTGCCAATCGATGAGCGCAGGGAAACCCAAACCGAAAATGCAATAAAGAGAAATAAGTACAATCCATAGATCAAGATCAACAGTGCCACCCTTGTGACGACGTCGGGGAGGGTTTGTTGAGAAACACCAAATATGGATAGCATAGATATTCCAATCAGAAAAGGAAGTAATATTGTAGCCAAGATCAGGCAATAGGCCAGAATCTTTCCCCAGGTGAGGGTGCGAAAGGATATCCCCTGGCTAATCAGAAGCTTTAAAGTGCCACTTTCTCGTTCTCTTGTGTAGGATGCAAAGGTTAGAAAAATGATTAGCAAAGGCACCAAAAGCTTCAGTCCTAGGGCCGAACTTAGTTCGCCAAATCGGATCATACTGCTGTGATCCTGTGCTGGCCGGAACATAAATTCGTGTTGATGGTGCGCCTCCAAGTATACGGAAGTACCGGTATAGGCATCCAGACCAAAATCAAATAGACTGAGGACGGTTTTGGGTTTAAAAACAAAGGTGCCGAAGTGGGCCGCAATATGCGGGTGTTTATCCCCCTGATGAAGCCATTCCTTTCTTTTGTCATCTTTCGTTTCAGAAATAATCGATTCCTGCTGTTGATAGGAGAGCAATCCGGCATACAAAGCTATTCCCATTACTAGCATAATGATGAGGGCCAGTGCCACTACGAGCCTCTCTCGGAGCGCGATTTTGACTTCTTTCTTGACAATGATAACCAATCGGCGCATGTAAAATTAGTTATGCATGTGTTGAAGGTATAGCTTTTCCAAATCTCGAAAACTTACTTGATCGGTGGCAAACTGCTCCACAAGAAGTCCTTCTTTCATAATGCCAATATGGGTACCGGTATCTTTAGCGCGAAAAAGATCGTGAGTGGCCATCAAAGTGGCCACTCCTTTTTCTTTCAGATCTAATAACAGTTCCGAGAACTCATTACTGGCCTTCGGGTCCAATCCTGAAGTAGGCTCATCCAGGAGCAATACACTGGCCTCACGGGCTCTCGCCAGTGCAATGCCAACCTTTTGCCGCATGCCTTTTGAATAACTGCTGACGCGCTTATGAATAAAATCTGGCTGTAGACCAGATTGCTTCAGCAACGCTACCAATTGTTCTTTTTCATAGCTTTTGCCTCCCAGCCCACAGAAGAAATCCAGGTTTTCCAGCCCGGTAAGATTTGCATAAAGCATCAGGTTTTCAGGAATATAAGACAATAGCTGCTTGGTCTCCTTCGAATACTTTGTTACATCCAATGATCGAATGGTAGCCATACCGCCAGTTGGTTCGATGAAGTTAAGAAACAGGTTGATGGTGGTGGACTTACCGGCGCCATTAGCGCCCAGTAAGCAAAAAATTTCGCCTTCTTTGACCAATAAGTTGAGTCCGCTCAACGCCGTAAAACTTCCGTATTCTTTAGTGAGATTGCTAGCTTCCAGCATTTTTTCAATCTAATTTTTCTAATCCGACAATGTAACCTCCGGTAGATGTGAAATACTTACTAGATACGTTGGACGACAAATCGAACTTGTATACCGCATTTTCATCATTTGTAGCGATTGAAAACAAAACGTTTTGGCCATCCATTTCATGCATGATCATACGTCTGGAGCCATAGGTGGTGGGTAATCCCGGCACATCTCCTTCACTGGTCATCGCAGCTAAGTCAATTTCTACATACTTAAATTGCGGCTGGCCAGTTGCGAATTCCCAAAAGTCTGTTTCGTCCTGAACGTTTGCCGTGAAAGTACGTCCACCGGATGTATGATAAATTCCATAGCAAATGTTACCGACCGTTTGCTCCAAGTTAAAGAAATAATCAGCGTCAAAGTCCGTCTGACCTTTTTTAATTCGGAGCACACCACTTGGGGCATTGCCACCGGCATTCGTAGTTCCCAATGCCTGCACGTAAATATCTCCGTTGGCATCCATTGCCATTCCGGCATTAACGGCTTGCCCGCCGAAAACCATTCCGGTCCTTCCGTCCGACAATATTTTTTCCACCTCATTGGTACTCAGATCAATGACGGCTACGTAAGCGGAATCATTAACCGGAACAAAATTGTTTTCGTAATGTACGCCCATAAAAAGTTTACCATCTCTTTCGAGCATTTCCAAATAGTAGGTACGGGTAGCTTCCGGGAATTTGTTGGTCACTGCGGACAAAGAGACTTCAGTCGTGATCCGCATGGTGGAGGGGTTAAAGACAATGAGTTTAGAAATGCCTCCGGCAACCGTTCCGTAGGCTTCCGTTTCACTTTTAAAATACAGTGTCGAAAATACATTCGCTCCGGGAACGACAATTCTCTCCTCCTCCTCGGGAATTGAGTTGCTACCTACCACGTATTTCACCAGGTTGGCCGGAGCACCGAAAGGAGTTGCATACACCGCCCCTCCGTAGGAAAATGTACTTGCACTCCCCGTTAATTCAACACCATTACTGTTGTCTATTGTGGTAAGATCCAAGTCACTAGACCACTGGAGGTAAGTTGTTTGATCTGGCCACGCTCCACTAACTGTTGAGATTACGTAACCCGTTGTAATCGCGGAGTCGTCTACCGAAGGGGTAGGCGAATCATCATCATTTGAGCATCCTTGAAAAAGAAACCCCACCGTCGGGATCAAGCATAAAAGCATCAATTGGTGCAAAGTTTTTGTCATGTCAAATTAAGTTTATATGTATGTATTAATTGGCAGGATTTTTTGACACATCTCATTTGATATGGTTTCTGAGTGTAATATTGAACGCCCTCCCCGGTCGTTGCACATTGAAGTTGTCGAAAGCTTTTTGGTTAAATACATTAAAGGCTTCTACGGTTATAGAGAATCGGTTGTCTTCAAGGGCAAAGGACATCCCTACATTTTGGATAAACTGGGAAGGAATGGAATTCTTTAAGTCTCGATTTCCATCGACCGCCCAAAACAAAAAGTAATCGTGCACAAAATGGGCAGACCACCAAGTGGAAAAACTACCCGCCGTACCCAGGATTCCTTGCTTTTGGTATCGGAGTTCTCCATTGCCAAACCAATAGGGAATATTGGGTAAACGGGCATCAAAGTATCGATCATCGACCGAACCGGTGACATTCCTCGGAGAGCGGTTGCGTATATCCTGAAAAGTGGTATTGAATTTGAATCGAAGAAATGGGAATGGCCGATAACGAACCTCAACATCTGATCCCTTGACCACGGCCTTTAACAGGTTTTGGTATTGAGCAAAAAACTGAGAAGTTCGCAACCAAATAATGTTTTCAGTTAGTCGATAAAAAACATTTAGATCAATTTCCAATTTCTTCCGATTATACTGCCCGCTAAGATTCGCATTGTGGCTTTGTTCTGGCTCTAAAAAAGGGTTAGGCCGAACCAGTGTAAAATCACCGAATAGTTCAAATTCATCGGGCAGACGAGTAGCGTACTCATAGGAGACCTTTGTCAGAAATTTCTCATCGAATGAGTAGCGAAAAGACTGCGAATAACCCATATTAAAAACAGACTGTTCATTGGGCTGAAACTCTAAATTTTGAATGGCGTATCCATCCGCTGAATAGGCGTAGCTCTTTATGGCGGTATAACTTTCCAGGTGGTTGCCGAATGTATGTTTATATGCCAATCCAGAGGCATTTTTAACCAGGACTGTAGGATAGGCATAATAGTCTCGACCGTAAAAAGCTGCAGCTATGGGATCTTGACCCGTTCGTCTGAACCACGAAGAGAAGACATTGATTGTCAATTGCCCATCTTCCCATGGATGAAAATTCATATTCAAACGGCTGAGCGCGTTTCGGGATTGAAGTTCGAGTAGATTTCTGGAAGTAGATATCTCTCCTCCATCGGTCCGCCTCCGATATATCATTCCATCCCAGGTATACACGTTGAGCGTTGTATCCACAAAATTTCCGGTGGTCCTGTTCAAGCCTCCATACCATTTTAGATCAACCGATGGTAAGAGATTTTTCTTTTGGTATTCAATAGAAAAACCCAATGTCGACTCGTTATAGACCGTCTCACCGTAGGGCTGAGCCATGATCGCATTGTGCTGTATGTCATCGTCCAAGCCGGAATACCGCGCACTGATTACAAGTCGATCCGCATAGGTTTTATCGAATACACCTCCGTAGATATTCATTAGGTAGTTGGAAAAGCGATCGTGAAAACGCTTTACGGTAGCGGGATGAGGGTTTCCAAATTGATCCGGAATTTCTACATCAACACTGTAATTGTTATCCGAATAGTTGTAAAAGGAATTAATCCCTATCAGAAGATTACTTTGGTGATTCACCAACTGACCATTCACATTAGCTTTATGACTATTGAACGATCCAAAAGAATAAGAAGCGTCTAAATAACTGTGGTATGCTTTTCTGGGGATGATATTGATTGCTCCGCCCAAGGCATCTGCCCCGAGGTGGACGGGCACCACCCCTTTGTATACCTCTATTTGTTTCATTAAGTTGATCGGAAGTACATTTAAACTCAAACCCGAGCCAAAATAGGAAATGGGGATACCGTCAATGAAAAACTTCACTTGCTTTCCGGACATTCCATTGATAAACACCTCGGCGTTGCTCCCAAAACCACCCGCCTGTCGAACATTTACACCCGATATTTGCTTAATGACATCGCTGGTATGGATACTTTGAGCATATAGACTTTTAACTTCCAGTACTTCCACATTAGCAGTGCTTTCTCTGAGAGCATTAGCTTCTGATTTGCTCGATACGGAAATCTCATTCAATTCTACAGCTGCTATTTCGAGCAAAAAATCGACCGAGATGGATTCACCTTGATTTAAGCGAATGGTCTTTTGAATGGTCTCAAACCCCAGATACGAAGCGGTAATAATGTACGCTCCCGGTTTTACATTCTGGAAAGCATACCGACCAGCTTCATCCGTCACGGAAGCCCATTCATGACCGACCTCAATGTGGGCCCCCGCTATATCTGCACCGGCTTCGTCCGTCACATGCCCTGTGATGCTATTGATCACACCACTGCTTTGAGCAAGGCAGCCCGTACCAAAAAGCAGACCTATACACGCCATTATATTTTTCGTATGACCTATGCTAAACATGGGGATAATAGCACCATTTACTTTAGTGGTTGATAAAGTCTAATTATCGTGCTGAAATTTTTTTATTTGGGCCAGATCAAAGATTGAGTTGTGAATGGCTTTAATACCTGGGGAAGATCTATTGTTTATAGCGTTGCAGCGAGTTACAAATGCAACGTGGTTGCAAATATAGCAAAACTACCCAAAAGTGCATTGAAGTTGCATTTCTTATTTTTTTTGAATGTTAATTTCAGAAATCATGCAGGGCTCGGAAAGGTGGCATAAATGATTGGAACAAAGGGCTTCGCAGCAAGATAGTAGCTAAGAAGTTACAGGAATAAATTTGTTTTTCCTAAATTGCAACAGAGTTGCAAGACAAATTGCGTTTTATAATGCAAAAAAAAGAGGTTCTAATTCTGCCCGAACAAGTCGACCGTACAGGTCCCATCAAACCTACCAAAGCATTTTTCGAACATCGAGTATCCCCTGAATTTATCCGGCATTTTACCGTCAGTTATCACGATAATTACAAAGTTGTTAAAACCGATGCAGCTTTCTATCCCCGCAGTGAAGAGACTACGGGTAGGCACCAGCAGGATATTGTCGTTCTGGTGCAAAAGGGCACAACTCCTCTCTCGCTCAATGGACCTTTAGCAGATGCGGACATCGTCTACGTACCCGTCGAAACGGTCGCAATCAACGGGCATCACGCCGAGTGTTTTCTGCGAGAACTTGGACTTGAAAGTCATATCAATGCCATCGGGAGCCTCTATTCTTTCAAAGGTGAAATGAGGGAGAAGGCCATTTCCGGTAAAGTAGGTCAGATTGGTTATAATTGGCAGCCTGGATTACAGCACGGGTTTGGAAAATTGGGAGGAACAGGCCATTGTAAGGCCCGATAATGTTTTGGCGGACCTGATCAAACTGGTGTATCCGGGTTTACTCCCCGAATATTCGCCGGTTTTTTTGGGCATTATGCCAAGAAAGGAAAATTTGAGTATCAAAACATAATTGCGCAATGAACTTCTATTACGACCTTAAAGTATCCCTGCGAAACCTGCTGAAAAAACCCCTGTTTTCGGCCATTATCATTTTCACGATCGCTATTGCCATCGGAACCAACACCGTTGTATTCAGTTTCATTGATGCCCTCTTATTGAGTCCGCTGCCTTACAAAGACGCCGATCGGTTGGTGCAGATTTACTCTTTAAAGGGAGAACAGGAGGGCTTGTTGGCTTATCCGGAGTTTTTGGATATGGAACAGGAGTTGACACAGATCGAGGACATCGCCGTTTATCGCGGTGGTGGTCGGTACAATCTCAGTGGAGATGGAAAGGAACCCGAGGAAGTTACCGCCACTTTTGCTTCCCGAAACTTGTTTCGCGTACTTGGGGTTGAGACAGCTGTTGGGGAATATTGGCCCGAAACTTTCGACCGAAAAGGTTCCCTTACCTTAATGCTCACGCACGAATTTTGGAGCCGGCGTTTTGAAGCAGACTCGGAAATAGTGAATAAAAACATAACCCTGGATGGCGTTCCCAAGTATAAGGCATACGGAGTATTGCCCGAAGGCTTTAGTTTTCCGGATCGGCACGAAGCTTTTCGGGCCATGGCTTACGCCGACCCGGTAGTGACCAACCGGGCATTCCGAAACAGCATTGGGGTGGCACGTCTGAAGACGGGTGTCACAATGGATGAATTGAATGCCGAATTAGCTGATTTTGGCCGTCGTTTACAGGATCGCCATCTCGATACGAATGAAAACATTTCTTTTACCGCCAAACCGCTACGGGACATGTATGTCGGAGGCATTGAAAATTACCTGTTATTACTGGGTGCCGCGGCCATCTTTTTGTTGATCATTGCCAGTGTTAACGTCTCCAACCTCATTTTAAGCCATGCCATGCAAAG
Source organism: Saprospiraceae bacterium (assembly GCA_028284395.1). Taxonomy (GTDB): domain Bacteria; phylum Bacteroidota; class Bacteroidia; order Chitinophagales; family Saprospiraceae; genus JANQRV01. Next base: position 4,697 of record JANQRV010000295.1, on the reverse strand, counting down.
AGGCAGAGAAACAGCAGTGAGAAAAGTGTTGGGCGCCAGCAGGAATTCCATTATCCGTCAATACGTTACTCAGTCAACTTTGCTGGCTTTGATCGGCGGTCTGCTAGGGCTGTCCTTGTCCTTCGTCATGAATAGCTTGTCTCATTCACTGGTAGAACCTTTTTTGCCACATTGGGTGACGGTACATATTAGCTACTCCGTTTTGATTTTTACCATCCTTATTTCCCTGTTGGTTGGCATTTGTACCGGTTTGATACCGGCACTTTCTCATTTGTCCGGAACCAACTTTACTGAAACGCTGAAAGACGGGGCAAAAATGGTGGGCAGTCGTCGTCAGAATAAACTGCGAAAGGGACTGGTCATGGCAGAGATCGCCATCAGCGGCCTATTACTCATCGGGGGAGGGTTACTGGCCAAGAGCTTTTACAAGATGCAACAAACAGATATCGGTTTTAAGGCCGATAATCGATTGACTTTCCGGATTGCCCTGTCCTGGTACAATTATTATGAGGAGGAGAAGGTTCGATCCTTTTACGAAACGAGTACAAAGCGGATCGCAGCCATTCCCGGTGTTGATGCGGTTGCCGTCAACAGCGTGTTGCCATTAACGGAAATTGTAAAGACCTCAACGGAAGCGCAATCCGTCTTTACCATTGAAGGCCAATCGCCGGTCGCTCAGGCTGAAAACCCGTACATCAGTGTCCAAAGGGTGACACCGGAGTATTTTTCGGTGATGGACATTCCCATCTTGCAAGGCCAGGGTTTTGATGCCGACAACCCCACCAATGACCGTTTTAGAGTTCTGATCGATGAAAAACTAGCCGCCCAGATTGGAGAAGACGCCATTGGCAAACACATCAAATTGGGGACCGCAGACTCGGAAGAGCCCTATTTGACAATTGGCGGAGTCATTGGGAACGTCAGGCACCAAAATGTGACCGATGGCAATATTCCCAGCGTTTATGTTTCCATATTGATGAATAAGGAAATCGATGCTTATTTCGTTGTGAAAGCAAGTGTGCCGCCCATGACGCTGGCCGAACGCATCAAGCAAACCATTTTCTCCATCGACGCCCATCAACCCACGTTTGAATACCTCTTGATGGAGGACCACATTTCCAACAATACCTGGCAAGCGAGGATATCGAGTATCTTGTTTCTGGAAATTGCCATCATTGGCGGCCTGATGGCGGCCATCGGCCTGTTCAGTGTGATGACATTCATTCTAAACCAACGGGTTAAAGAACTGGCCGTTCGCCGGGTATTGGGAGCGATGAGCTTTGACATTTTGAAACTGATCATCGGCGACGTACTTAAAATTGCCGGCGTGAGCATACTACTGGCCATTGCTCTTTCTGTTGTCGTTCTCCGACCAATCAATAAGTTTCTATACGAAGTCAGTTTGTTCGACATGCCCGTTTATGTAGGCACGGCAGTTGTACTGCTACTGGTCTCCGTTATTGCTGCATTCTTGCCCGCATGGCGCGCCACCTCCACCAATCCCGTTAATGCCTTAAAAAGTGAATAAAGGATGAGAAACCGCTTTCTGATTCGGGATGTTGGCAATTTTTTCATACTTTGCAACTATGTTGCATTTTAAACAACACTCCGATGATACATCTAGAGAAAGTTAGTAAATCCTTCAAGGGGAAACCCGCCTTAAGAGCATTGACCTTGGAGGTGCGGGAAGGAGAAATCTTAGGACTGCTTGGTGCGAATGGCGCCGGTAAGTCCACCACGATTAATTTGTTATTGGGATTTCTCCAACCGGATTCCGGCACGGTGCGTATTATGGATCTTGATGTGACCCAACAGGGTAATAAAACGCGTCGATTCATCGGCTATATTCCAGAGAATGTCAATCTATATCCCTATTTGTCGGGTATCGAAAACCTGGATTATTTCTGTCGCCTAGCCGGGTTGCAATATGGAAAGTCAGAGTTGGAAGCATTTCTCAATGCCTGTGGATTGCAGGGTGATGCCCATCAGACCAGGGTCTCCGATTATTCCAAGGGGATGCGGCAAAAAGTTGGGATCGCCATCGCCTACGCCAAAAAAGCAAAAGTGTATTTGTTGGACGAGCCCGCCAGTGGTCTCGATCCACTGGCGAGCAACGAACTCTGTGAATTGCTCAAAAAGCTGGCTTCAGAAGGAGCGGCGATCCTAATGGCTTCCCACGATATTTTCCGCGTCCGCGAAGTATGTCATCGCATCGGAATTCTCAAAAAAGGAGAGTTGGTAAGTGAATTACAGAGTGAAGCGGTTAGTGCCAATGAATTGGAAAAACTTTATCTGGATTACATGCAAAACTAGTGGACAATGTGGACCATCATTAAAAACGAATGGCAATTTCTGGGTCGAACCAGATTACTATTGGGCATCAGTGCGGGTTTTATAATGGCGCTTTTGCTGTCTATTCTATTGAGCAATTATCAACACCATAAACAGTCGGAAACGCATTATTTGGCAAAGAAACATCTGCGGGCGCAATGGGAGGGCATAGAAGCCATGAACCCTCACAGTGCCGCCCACTACGGCAATTTTGTTTTCAAGCCTTCTAACTTACTGACGGGCCTCGACGAGGGAGTTAGCAGCATGACCGGAAACGTAATCAGAGTTGAAGGTCATGTTCAAAACGAAATGGTGCATTCGGAAGCCTCCCAAATGCAGTCCATCTCGCGATTCGGCAAACTAAAAAGCTCTCTGTTATTAAAATACATAGTCCCCTTACTATTGCTGTTTTTGGCATTTGGTTCGCTGAGCCGCGAACAGCAAAGTGGGCGACTGAGATTACTGGTATTACAGGGGGCGCAACCGTCTCAACTCGTTTTCGGAAAGGTGCTTTCGGTGTGGTTATATGGAGTGTCGCTGCTGACATTGGTCGTGGTGGTGCACGCCATGCTCCATTTCGAAAGTCTGAATGCTGACATTTTGCGGAGGACACTTTTGTTCTTTTTGTCTTACGCCCTGTATTACTTCGTCATTACCGGACTGACCGTCTTTTTTTCTGCCCGGTGGCAGAATCCTACCGCCGCCTTGACCACCATGCTCGGAATTTGGATTCTCTGGACGGTCTTTCTACCCCAGTTCCTGCTGAGTAGCGTGGAAAAATGGCATCCATTGCCCAGTAGAAATGAGTTTAAAACGGCTATGCGCGAAGACCGGTCCAAAGGACTGGACGGTCATAATCCCGCCGATGAACGGGGCAAAGAGCTAGAGAAGCAGGTGTTGAAAGAGTACGGCGTTGATGAAGTGAACCAGCTACCAATCAATTTTGACGGACTTCGCATGCAGGCGGATGAAGAATACGGCAACCAGGTCTGGGACAAGCATTTTGGGAGCATCCGGGAAGTTTTCGCCCGGCAAAAGCAGAGTCTGCAGCTTGGAGGTCTTTTTAGTCCCTTTATCTCGCTGCAAAATGCCAGCATGGGGTTTTCGGCAAGTGACAATCTTCACCACCAGGAATTCTTGGTACAAGTGGAAAATTACCGTAGAGCGTTCATCAAAATTCTAAATGACAAACATGCTTACGGTGGCTCGAAAACGGGTGACTGGGGTTGGCAAGCAGACAATGAATTCTTCCGGTCCGTATCCGATTTCAATTATCAACCGGTTCTCCTCACCGATACCATAAGACATTATCTCATGGATTTGTTGATGCTGCTGATTTGGTCCATGCTGACGGTTGGATTATTGTTTTCTGGAACCCGGAAAATGCAACTCGTATGAATAAGTTGGCGATCTTTACCTACGAATGGAAGCACTTTACCCGCAGCCCTTTTAAAATTGTGGCTCTGTTGCTTTTTGTAGCTGCTGGGGTTTATGCGCTGCACAATGGAGCAAGCTTATACCACAATCAAGTTTCGGAAATCGAAAAGATCCAGGAAAATGCCGAGGAATCCATAAAAGAATCGGTGGCACTTTACGACAACGGTGAAAAGGGGCCTAAGGATCGTCCCTGGGTTGACCTGACCACCCCCTTTTGGGCCATCTGGAGTACGCCCGTCCATCATTTCAAATCGCCCTCTCCCACCCTCGTCTACAATATCGGTCAAGCCGAGCAATATGGATTTTACAAACGCATCACCCCTTACAGTAGTCCGTACGATGCCGATATGGCCGAGGAAATCGCTAATCCTGAGCGATTGCAGGCCGGCACATTGGATTTTAGCTTTGTCGCCATGTACCTCATGCCCTTGCTCTTGTTGGTCTGGCTTCACAACATAAAGGGAGCAGAAGGGGACAGAGGTTTCTTACCGTTGATCTATACACAGACTGGTGCACAGAGTGGTTGGCTGTTGGCGAGGGTTGGATTCTATGCGGTACTCCTGCTATCTACCGTTCTTGTTCTGATGTCATACGGCGCCTTACTGACGAATGTTTATGCACAGGCTTTTGCCAGGTTTTGGCAAATCTTTTTCTCGGTTTCCGGTTATCTCCTACTATGGTTATTGATCTTCGGGTCGATCCTGTACCTAGGGGATCGCAGCATTGGCAACACACTGAAAATGGTTGGTGCGTGGTTACTACTTACATTCATTATTCCGTCTACAGTTCATCAATGGGTGAGCACTCAACACCCGGCTAACCTGATGACCGATTTCATCGACGCTCAAAGAGCGGAACGCGAAAAGCTCTACGATCAGCCGGACAGTGTGTTTCAAGCTAATTTGGACGACTTGTTCCCCGAGATTATC
>JANQRV010000498.1 GCA_028284395.1 Saprospiraceae bacterium | reverse complement strand
CGAATGGGCCTACTACTACAACTTGCCGCCATTTGGTGTAGTCCCTCGGTCGACTGAAGCAATCGAATGGTCGGCTACCTATGGGATGTTTCATTGGGGGATTGCAGGTTGGGCTTTTTACGTTGTGCCGACTCTCGCTATAGGATATGCCTACTACGTGCGTCAGCTCCCAACGATGCGAGTGAGTACTGCATGCCAGGCATTGATCGGGCGACATGCAGAGGGCTCTTGGGGGAAGATACTAGATGTTTCATTTATGCTTGGTTTACTTGGATCGTCAGGCACTTCTCTTGGTTTAGGAGTTCCGATGATGGCTGCGGGTCTGGCTCTTTTGTTTGGAATTGAAGTAACTTTCGGTTTGAAGGTGGTGGTAATCCTGGTCTGTACAGGAGTGTTTTCCACGTCGGTTTACCTGGGATTACAAAAGGGGATCAAGCGACTTAGTACCCTAAATACAAGGTTGGCTTTATTGTTCCTTCTTTTGGTCCTGATCCTTGGCCCCACCGTATTCATTCTCAAAATGGGAACCAATAGCGTTGGTCTACTGCTTCAAAATTTTGTCCGGATGATTACCTGGACGGATCCTATACACGCAACTGGTTTTGTCGAAGAGTGGTCGGTCTTTTACTGGGCTTGGTGGATCGCCGTCGGGCCTTTCATGGGAATATTTGTGGCCCGGATATCGATGGGCCGTTCTATTCGCCAAGTGGTCTTGGGGACGCTCGGGTATGGGGCTTTAGGAAGCACGCTGTTTTATATGGTATTGGGGAATTATGCTTTATATCAGGAAATTCACGGTATTTTACCCCTTACCGAGATGGTGCAGGACGGGAAAACGCCAGAGGCCATCGTTCTCACAATTGCCTCATTGCCGGGAGGCCGATTGATGTTGGCTGGTTTCTGTTTGATGGGCTTGGTATTAATGGCTACTTCTTTCGATTCAACGTCCTATGTATTGGCTTCTTGTGCAACGGCAAAACTTCAGATCGCCGAAGATCCCATGCGTTGGCATCAACTGTTTTGGGCATTCTCCTTGGTTTTGTTGCCGCTGGGCTTGATTTATGTCGGCGGGTTAGATGGCCTGAAAACAGCTGTTTTGATATCTGCCCTTCCCTTGGTCCTTGTCTTCATAATGATGGCGATCGCTTTGGTGAAATCCATCAGAGAGGATAGGGTTTTAAAGTGATCAGACCAACAAACTGGCTATGGACAAAAATATAATTATGTACATGACCCAGTGGATTTCTAGGTATTTGCCAGTCAGTACTTTTATCACTCCCCATGATACAAAACCGCAGGCCAAGCCAGTAGAAATGGAATAAGTAAGAGGCATCATGATAAATGTTAGTATCGCGGGAATGGCCTCCCCAAGATCATTCATGTCAATGTGTCTAATCTGTTTGATCATGAGAAAGCCCACCATGATGAGTGCCGGAGCTGTAGCGTACCCCGGTACCAGACTGATCAGAGGAGTAAATAGAATGGCCAATAAGAAGAGAAGCCCCGCGATAACGGCCGTTAAGCCAGAACGTCCTCCGGCGGCGATTCCCGATCCTGATTCAATATAGGAAGTCGTTGGTGAAGACCCCAGTAATCCACTGAGCATTGTGGCGACTGCGTCCACACCTAGCATTTTTTTTATGTTTTTGATGCTCCCATTGTCTTCCACCAAGCCAGCTTCCTTTGAACAAGCCATCAGCGTTCCGATGGTGTCAAACATGTCTATGTAAAACAGAGCAAAAATGGTTGTCAAGAAACTGAATTGTAAAGCACCTGCGATGTCCAGTTGAAAGGCGATTGGGCTAATGTCAAAACTAATGGCATCCCAGGACCCGGGGCCACTCACCAAACCAGATACAAAAGCTAAAATAGTAGAAAAGATCATGCCGATGAGTATGGAGCCATTAACGTTCCGAATGAATAGAGCAATAGTTAGGAATAAACCAGCCAAACCAATCAATACTTCTGCACTAAAGCTGCCTAAAGTAACTAGCTTGGCTGGGTGATCTACTATAAGACCCATATTGCGCATGCCGATGAAAAGTATGAATAGTCCAATACCCACCGAAATAGCCGTAACCAAGGATTTTGGAATAACTGCCACGATTTTCTCTCTTGCGCCAAAGAAAGACAAGATCATAAAAAGGACACCCGCCCAGAAAACCATGCCAAGGGCGGTTTGCCAAGGTACTCCATCCGAAATTACGATTGTATAAGTGAAGAAGGCATTCAGGCCCATTCCCGGTGCCATAGCGATTGGTACCTTGGGGACCAAGCCCATCAGAAGGGTAGAAATGCCCGCTACTAGACAAGTGGCAACCACTAAAGCTTGTTTATCCATCCCCGCTTCGGCAAGAACACTGGGGTTTACAATGATGATGTAGGCCATCGTCAGAAAGGTCGTAAGGCCAGCCATTACCTCGGTTCGCACCGTAGTCTGATGATTGTCGAGCTCGAAATAGCGGTTGATCATATTGTTGGCTTTAGTGTTAACCGCTAAAATAGTAATTCTGGGAGGAATGGCTTTTGATAGACCATTGCCACGATCTCTTACCTTAGAAGTTGTCTCCATCCAGGAGGTCGCCTAATCCGCCGAGGATGCTGCCTTCTCCTTTGCTGCTACCTTTGCCATAATATTTGGACGCGGCTACTACTCGATCCGCCAAACGACTAAAGGGCAGTGATTGAACCCAAACGGTTCCGGGGCCTTCCAAACGAGCATAAAATAAGCCTTCGCCGCCAAAGACCATATTTTTGATGCCTTTGATCATTTCTATATCGTAATCAATGTGACGGGTGAAACCGACGAGGCAGCCGGTATCAATGCGCAGTACCTCACCGATTTGGAGTTCTTTTTTTACAATGTTACCACCAGCGTGTAAAAAGGCCAGTCCGTCGCCTTCCACCTTTTGCATAATAAACCCTTCGCCGCCAAAGAACCCGCGTCCGAGTTTGCGGGAAAACTCAATCCCAACCGAAACTCCCTGGGCTGCACAAAGGAAAGCGTCTTTTTGACAGACGATCTTACCTTCCAGTTCGGCAAGATCTAATGGTATAATTCTTCCTGGGTATGGGGACGCAAAAGATACTTTCTTCTTGCCTTCTCCAGCGTGTGTGAAAGCGGTCATAAAAAGACTTTCGCCCGTCAAGAGACGTTTGCCGGCTGACAAGACTTTGCCCCAAAGGCCTTTGTTCTGTTCAGAATGACTACCGTCTCCAAAAATCGTTGCCAATTCAATGCCTTCGTCCATCATCATGAAGCTGCCAGCTTCCGCGATGACGGTTTCCATTGGGTCGAGTTCGATTTCAACAAATTGCATTTCTTCGCCGTAGATTTGGTAGTCTATTTCGTGCGCATTCATAAAAGATAAAGTTCGTTTTAGATGAATAGGATCAGAAAAAGTTCCAACCCCAAAATAACAATTGCTGTTCTAATTATACGGTGTTATGCGACGGGGGTAATCTTTTTTTCTACGAAATTTCAGTTGCTCCGTAACTTTTGCCTTTTCAATGTTACTATAAAGATGTAAGACATTCCATCTTGGCTAAAATGATGAACGATGAAAGTTGTTGAACCACATCAGGCGTTCTTGGACGCTTATCAGAAAATCCACGTGCCCTTTACTAAGTATTGTAGCGCCCATGCTTTTGGGATAATGGCTACTGAAGACCTAGTTCAGGAGGCTGTCCTGTCGACATTAAATGCTTTCGAAGGAATAGCAGACAAGAAGAAGCTATTGAGTTATATGATTGGCACGGTACACAACATCGTTCGAAATCAAAAGCGACGCCAAAAGTTTAGAGGCAATTGGAATGAACAACAAATGGCTTTTATTTCGGCAAAAGTTACCGATCCTGAGCTATTAGTAGATATTCAATATTTGTATGAATGTCTGCAAAGACTGCCAAAAGAGCAACGCGAAGCGCTGGTTCTTTTTGAAATTAGCGGTTGTTCGATCAAGGAGATTGCCGATGTGCAAGGCTGTAGAGAAGGAGCGATTAAGACCCGGTTGCACCGGGCCCGAAAGCAATTAAGAGAGTTGTTCGAAGAAAACATTACACAGAATAGCATGTCGCTTGCTGATAGCATGACTGCATTCATATCTATTTTATTCTAATTCCTATGGAGCCGAACCGTTCTACTGAACAAACGTTAGCCGTATTGCGCCAGCTGCCCCCAGAAGTCTCTTTCCAGAAAGTTACTGAATGGGTAGAAAAGCATCGTTTAATGCCCGTAGTTCGGCGTGATCGCCATCGTATTGATTGGCTTTCCTTTATCCGTTGGTGGCAGCGAAATTAAGCTTCTGTCTAAGTTTGGTGCGTTAGTTCTTAAGATCTGGCAAATCTGAAGATTTGCCAGATCTATGGGCGGGCTCATGCCCTGAATTCACACATTTTTCAAATAGCAAATCCAAAGTAATGAAAAGTAATCCGAGTTTCATGCAATATGCAGTTCGGCATCTTGGCATGTCTGCCAATCATTTGGAGCACTACATTCAACAAACGGTGCCAAGGTCGCCACAACTTTTTGGTTTTACGCCTTCGGTCATCGAGGAAAGACATCTGAACGTGACTCAAATGGATGTTTTTTCCAGGTTGATGATGGACCGAATTATTTTCCTGGGAGTGGGTGTCGATGACTATGTTGCCAATGTCATACAAGCGCAACTATTATTCCTGGATTCTCTCGACCCCCAAAGAGCGATTCAAATGTACATCAATAGCCCCGGAGGATCGGTGACTGCCGGATTGGGTATCTACGATACTATGCAATACGTTTCTCCCGAAGTCAGTACCATTTGCACTAGTATGGCTGCATCGATGGGAGCGGTATTGCTGTCTTCAGGAGCCAAAGGCCAAAGGGTGTGTTTGCCACATAGCAGGGTGATGATCCATCAACCGGCAGGGGGAATGCAAGGCCAAGTTTCCGACATGCAAATTACGTACGACTTATTTAAGAATTTGCAAAGGGAGCTATACGAGATACTACAGGAAAATACTGGTCAGGACTATGAAAAGATACAGTTAGATTGTGATCGCGACAATTGGATGACAGCGCAAGAAGCGGTCGCTTACGGTTTGGTGGATGAAGTAATTAGTGGAAGGAAATGAGTTGAGGCACCAACTGAGAAAAAGCCATGAATCAATATCATTTGATCCATGGCTTTTCTTTTTTTGTAGCGGCGGCAGGACTTGAACCTACGACCTTCGGGTTATGAGCCCGACGAGCTACCAACTGCTCCACGCCGCGATATTATAACCCGTCATTTCAACGGGATTGCAAATATAAGTAAACTTTCTTTGAAAAGCAATGATATGTCGTGATTTTTCAAATAGGGCCGGCAACATTTTACAGCTTACAGCTGTATATCATTTGGAGACTTGTAGATTAGCTTTACTTTTGCGATTATTCCTGAGTTTATTTAAATAAGATTATGAAAGAAGCATACATCATCTCTGCTGTTCGGACCCCAATGGGGAGTTTCGGTGGGGTATTCAAATCTTTGTCTGCCATCCAGCTTGGGAGTGCTGCTATCAAAGGGGCACTTGAAAAAGGTAGCGTGGCAGCTACTGAAGTAGAAGAAGTGTTCTTTGGCAATGTTGTATCGGCTAATTTAGGACAAGCACCCGCGCGCCAAGCTGCATTGGGAGCTGGTATTGGACTGAACGTACCGTGTACGACTGTTAACAAGGTTTGTTCTTCGGGAATGAAAGCCATTATGTTTGGAGCACAAAGCATCATGTTGGGCCATAATGATGTGGTGATTGCAGGGGGGATGGAAAGTATGACGAATACACCGTTTTACGTACCTAATGCGCGTTGGGGTTATAAGTATGGAAATGGTCAATTTATTGATGGTTTGGCAAGAGACGGTCTGACGGATGCCTACGATCACATGGCCATGGGGGTCTGTGGTGATAATACAGCCAAGAAATACAACATCAGCCGGGAAGAGCAGGATGCCTACGCTATTCGGTCTTATCAACTGGCCGCGCAGACTACTGAGAATGGCAAATTCGGAAATGAGATCGTGGGAGTTGAAGTTCCGCAGCGCAAAGGAGATCCGCTTATTATTACGGAAGATGAAGAATACAAGAGAGTGAAATTTGAAAAGATACCAACCCTTCGCCCCGCATTTTCAAAAGATGGGACGGTGACTGCAGCCAACGCTTCTACGATCAATGACGGTGCAGCCGCTTTAGTGCTCATGAGTAAAGAAAAGGCAGAAACGTTGGGTGTAAAGCCGGTTGCCAAAATCGTTGCATTTGCCGACGCTGCACAAGAGCCGCAGTGGTTTACAACTGCTCCAACATTGGCTGCGCCCAAGGCATTGAAACGGGCGGGCATGACATTCGACGATATAGATTTTATAGAAGTGAACGAAGCATTTGCAGTGGTTCCACTCGCCTTCAATATGGAACTAGGTGTTGCACCGGAGAAAGTCAACATTTACGGTGGAGGTGTTAGCCTGGGGCACCCTTTGGGAGCTTCGGGAGCTCGGATCGTTACAACTTTGAACAATGTACTTGAACAAAATGACGGTTCGGTAGGTTTAGCTACATTGTGTAATGGAGGAGGGGGCGCATCAGCCATTATCATTGAAAGAATGTAAGGTAGGCCAAATCCTTATTTGTATTATATTTGCGCGCAAGTATATTACTCCGGAGATTTCAGGAAATTATACCGGGTGAACCTAACCAAATCAAAGTTTTAAAACGCGAAATGAATAGAATAAATCCCTTCGATCAATTTGCAAAGCGGCATATTGGTATTGGCGAGGCTGAACTTGATTCCATGCTTCAAACAATCAAGGCCTCTTCGCTTGAAGAGCTTATCAAAGAAACAATCCCCAGTGATATTCGACTTCAGAAAGCATTGGAATTGCCTCCTGCTCTTACCGAATTCGAGTATTTAAAGGAACTCAAAAAAATTGCTGCCTCCAATAAGGTATTTAAGAGTTTCATCGGCATGGGCTACCACGGTACCGTCACGCCCAACGTGATTGCACGCAATATCTTCCACAACCCGGGGTGGTATACACAATATACCCCCTATCAGGCCGAAATTGCCCAGGGGCGGCTCGAGGCGCTTTTGAATTTTCAAACTATGGTCAGCGACCTGACTGCTTTGCCGATTGCAAATGCTTCGCTTTTGGATGAAGGCACCGCGGCGGCCGAAGCAATGACCATGTTTTACAGTGTGAAGAACAAGCGAAACAAAGCAGTTCCGATTAATAAATTTTTGGTTTCTGATGAAGTACTGCCTCAAACCATTTCTATTTTACAAACGCGGGCGGAGCCGTTCGGTATCGAAATTGTCGTTCAACCATGGACTGCTTTCGACCTATCTGATAACGTCTTTGGGATTTTGCTGCAGTACCCTGGCAAAAGTGGCATTATTGAGGATTATCGTCATTTGGCGCAAACTGCGGGCGAACAGGATATTAATGTCGTGGTTGCCGCCGATATACTAAGTTTGTCTCTACTGACACCACCTGGTGAATGGGGAGCAGATGCTGTAGTTGGTAACACTCAGCGCTTTGGAGTACCGATGGGATATGGAGGCCCTCATGCAGCTTACTTTGCTACACTTGATAAATACAAGCGTTTGATTCCTGGCCGTATCATTGGTGTTTCCGAGGATGTACAGGGAAATCGGGGACTTAGGATGGCGCTGCAAACCAGAGAGCAGCACATCCGCCGGGAAAAGGCCACTTCAAATATCTGCACCGCACAAGCTTTGTTGGCCATCATGGCCGGTATGTATGCTGTCTACCATGGCCCAGAGGGAATTAGGGCAATTGCGGAAAGAATTCATACTATGGGGCTCCTGTTGTCGAAGGGATTGCAGGATTTAGGATATTCTAATGTAAATACTGCCTTTTTCGATACCATACGATTGCAAGTTTCTGAATCGACTCGAATGGCCATACAGTCCCGTGCATTGGCAGCCGAAATAAACTTTAGTTATTCGGATAATGGCATTCAAATATCGCTTGACGAGACTACGACCCTCCAAGATCTAGAAAAGATTCTGCAGATTTTTGCGATACCTGTCGATTCTTCTCCTGCGGTTTCGCTTTCCTTGGAAGGGGTTCAAAGCCTTCAGGTCGCGATACCGGCTGCGTTGCAGCGAACAACGAATTATCTGCAACACCCCATTTTTAACAGTTTCCATACGGAAACGAAGATGATGCGCTACATCAAGCGTTTGGAGAATAAGGATCTTTCGTTGATGCATTCGATGATACCACTAGGTTCGTGTACAATGAAATTGAATGCAGCTACGCAGTTGATGCCGGTCAGCTGGGACGAGTTTGCCAATCTTCATCCTTTCGTACCGCTGAATCAAACCAAGGGCTATCAACAAATATTTACCGAATTAGAGGAATATTTGAGTGAAATTACTGGTTTTGCAGCATGTTCATTACAGCCAAATTCTGGAGCACAGGGAGAATATGCAGGTTTGTTGACCATTAGGGCCTTTCACGAAGCCAATGGAGACCATCATCGCAATGTAGCCTTGATCCCTTCTTCGGCTCATGGGACGAATCCAGCGAGTGCCGTGATGGCAGGCATGAAGGTGGTGGTGGTACAATGTGATGAGCAGGGGAACATTGATGTTGAGGACTTAAGGGAAAAAGCTGCATTACATCAGGATAAATTGTCATCTTTGATGGTCACTTACCCTTCCACTCACGGGGTTTTTGAGACGCACATCCGTGAGATTTGTGATATCGTTCATGAAAACGGGGGCAAAGTTTATATGGATGGGGCAAATATGAATGCTCAAGTTGGACTGACCAGCCCGGGAATCATCAATGCAGATGTTTGTCACCTTAACTTGCACAAAACTTTTAGCATTCCACATGGTGGCGGTGGACCCGGAATGGGGCCAATCTGCGTGAATGAAAGTCTGGCCCCTTTCTTGCCAAAGCACCCTTTGATCGAGACCGGTGGTGAAAAGGGGATTCACGCCGTTTCTGCTGCTCCTTGGGGCAGTGCGAGCATTTTGCTTATTTCCTATGCTTACATTCGGATGTTGGGGTTACAAGGGGTGACGGATGCCACCAGATATGCCATACTCAACGCTAATTACATTAAATCAAGGTTAGAAAAGCATTATAACGTCCTGTTTGCAGGAGCCAACGGCCGATCTGCGCATGAACTGATCATAGATATTCGGCCATTTAAAGCTTTTGTTGGAGCGGAAGATGTAGCCAAGAGGCTCATCGATTATGGTTTTCATGCTCCGACTTTATCCTGGCCAGTGCCCAATACCATGATGATTGAGCCAACAGAAAGCGAAAGTAAAGACGAGCTCGATCGCTTCTGTGATGCTATGATTCAAATCAAAGAAGAAATAGATGAAGTTGCTCGGGGGACTGCGGATGCTGAATCGAATGTATTAAAAAATGCTCCTCATACAGCTGCCGTTGTTACAGCTGACGAATGGCCCTACCCTTATTCTAGAGAAAAGGCCGCTTATCCATTGCCTTATTTGCGTGAAGGGTATAAATTTTGGCCCTCAGTGGGGAGAGTGAATAATGCTTTCGGTGATCGCCATTTGGTCTGTACTTGTCCGCCCATCGAAGCCTATGAATAAGAGAGTCGTACAATAATCGAATTTCTCAACTGTTTCAAATGATCATAGTAACAGGAGCCGCTGGTTTTATTGGGAGTTGCATGGTAAAAAAACTCAACGACGAAGGTCATCGAGACCTCGTGTTGGTAGATGACTTTTCGCAGGTAGCAAAAAATCGCAACCTGGAAGGGAAGTATTTCCGGGAAAAAATTGATCGTGATGACTTTCATGTTTGGTTGGCACAGGAAGCTGATTCCGTCGATGGTATTTTTCACCTCGGTGCCCGAACCGATACCACCGAAAAGGATACGACCATTTTTGATCGACTCAATCTCAACTATACGAAGGACCTCTGGAGGCTTTGTACGCAAAAGGGGATTCCACTCATTTATGCCTCGAGTGCTGCAACCTATGGGTTAGGGGAAAGAGGGTATAAGGACGATCATGCGCTGGTCGAGAACCTGAAACCACTCAACCCCTACGGGGATTCCAAAAATGAGTTTGATAAGTGGGCACTGAAGCAAACGCATTGTCCGCCGCGCTGGATTGGGCTTAAATTCTTCAATGTTTACGGCCCGAATGAATATCACAAGGGGCGGATGGCTTCCGTTGTTTTTCACACCCATCGGCAGATTGGTCGGACCGGGGCCATGAAATTATTTAGATCCCATCGTCCGGACTTCAAAGATGGCGAACAAAGTCGAGACTTCGTATATGTCAAAGATGTCGTGGCGGTTTGTTACTTCTTGTTCCAAAATAAAGTGAATAACGGTCTCTACAATCTTGGTACGGGCCAAGCTCGTTCCTTTTGGGATTTGGCGGTTAATACCTTTGAGTCCGCCGATAAAGCAGTGGATATCTCGTTTATCGATACTCCTGAAGATATTCGGGATACTTACCAGTACTATACGCAAGCCGATATGACCAAACTCGTAGAAGCTGGATATACCGATAGATTCCATACCTTAGAAGAAGGGATTCGGGATTATGTACAGAATTATCTCATACCTGATAAGATCTGGTGATTTTTACTTCGAATGCCTTGTCTTTACTTGATTATTTGCTTCAAATTGATGTAATTTGTATGGTTTAATTGTTTAGATTAAGAAGGTATATGGAAATAGACGTAGGGACACATATTGCCGAAGTCTTGTTTGAAAAGGATAATGTGAGCATTCCCGGGTTAGGAGCATTCGAGACCCATTACCAGGAAGCTGTATCTGACCAGGTACAAGGTAAAGTCTTACCACCGACTAAGGAATTGAAATTCAAATATAAATCTTCCGGTAACGATGGCTTTTTGATCAAATATATCAAAGAGAAGCATACGCTATCCTATTCCGATGCACAAAAGGTCGTTTCCGAATATGTTTCTGACATAAAAAACTCAATTGACGAAAAAGAAATCGTTGTATTCCCAAACATCGGGCGTTTATATAAGGATTTCGAAGAGGAGCTGCAATTTTTACCGGACAAGGAAAATTTCAACAAATCGACCTTTGGTTTGCCGGCCATCGATCTGCTACCGCCAATTCGAGAGAGTGTGGTGAAAGAACCGGTCGATGAGCCCAAAATTACTGAGGAAGCCATTACTGGAAACATCTCCAACTGGTTCGAAAGGAATGTTATTTCCATTGCTGCCATCACCCTCACCTTAGTTGCTTTTGCTGTCTATTACGTCTATTTTCAAGACGATATCAGGCCAAACTCCGAAAGGATTATTATCAATGAAAGCCCTTCTCGAAATTCGATTGTTGAGGATGGCAATCAGAAGAAGACGGTAGAAGCCCCGGAAATTGGTTTTAATCAAGTTGAAGAAAAGGCATCAGGAGACACAAAAGAAAGTGGTGAACCAGCACCGACTCCTTACGAATCCATTGAAAAAAATATTCCTAAGCCCAAACCCTATACCGCGCTGATTAGCGTTGGGGAGTTTAGCCTTTCAATTGATGCAGACCGCATGGCAGTGACTTTGAAGAAAGAGGGTTTCAAGCCCATAACTCATAAGGTCGGGAAGAATACCAGGGTTTTGGTCGAAATGGAATACGATAAGGAGGAAGAGATCGAAACTATTATCACCAACCTCAAGCGGAAGATGGCTTCCGAGGATGTGAAGCTAATTGAAAAGAAAAGCAACGAGTTGTAACTCATCGAATCAAATTAACCGACCCCTCGACAATAACTCTTTCGTTTCCACTGAAGAGAACTTCGGCAAAATATACGTACGTACCAGCCGGTAACAGCTGACCTTTAAACGTACCATCCCACCCACTACTTTGATTGTTGATGGATATATTGTCCGTTTGGAAAACAAGACCTCCCCAGCGGTCAAACACATGAAAGGAAACTACGTTAAGGATGTCATCTCCGCCAAATATGGTTAAAAGGTCATTTCTGCCATCATTGTTTGGTGTAAAAGCGGAAGGAATAAATATGCTCCTGGTTCGGTCTACAAATATGGTGAAAGTAGCTTCTGTTTCACACCCCGCCTCATTCGTTGCTGTAATTCGATAAGTTGTAGACACGTCCGGACGTGCAAAGGTAATAAGGCTGTCCGGAGTTGAAAGGCCTGCCGGTGGGTCCCAGTTCACAGCGGTGGGGGTAAAATTTGCGATGGGTTCAATCAGTAGGCTATCCCCGGGCTTAATGGTCAAATCGGCGCCCAACTCTAAAACAGGAGGATCAATCTCGATGACGGTGGCTTCTGTTTGAAAGGCACAATTGCCACTGTCCTTGATTTCGATCTGATACGAACCAGGAGCATATCCACTTACAGAATAAGGAAAGCTGTTGATCGGACTGGCAGCGGAACCGTTGATTGAAAAACTATATGGTGGTGTACCACCCGTTGCACCCGACACGAGAATGGTCCCCTGTGTCAAATCGCATCCTGATGCGATTGCTATTACATCGGCTGAAATTCCTTCCGGGGTAGTTATTTCAACAGAAGCAGTATCTCTACAGTTTGTTTCATCGATTACAATCAGGGTGTATCTACCCGCTTCTAATCCGGTCGGGTTTGGCTGACCATCTAAGGCGACACCGGTCCAGTTGTACTGTATCTCTCCCACGGCACCCATTACTTCGGAAATAATGGAACCCGAAGGTATTCCATCGCAAGCCTGTGTTTCAATTGCTAATTCCAACCCTATATTGCAAGTTGGTTGTGTGATCTCGAAAACGCAGTTGCTGAAGCAGCCATCCGCATCCGTTAGTGAAATATTGTGCGTTCCTGCCGGTAAGGTGCTGAGAATGATACTACCCGCAAAATTTTCGATAACCGAACCCGTGATTGGTCCAGTCCATTCAATGGTGTAGGGAGGTGTTCCACCGCCATAAGTTAGCTGTGCTTCTCCATCCGCCCCGTCGAAAGTGGACACTTGGTTTAATACTTCGCAACTTAATGTTGCATTACAATTGGAGCTTACCAATGAGAAAGTACAGGTGCTTGCACACCCATTTTCTCCACTGATGGAGGTCGTATATTGACCAGAAAGCAAGTTGCGAACAATAACTTCTCCTTCAGTGGCCGCGACCATTGAATCTGTCACGGGCCCTTCCCATTTGATTAGAAAAGGGGGACTGCTTCCAATAATATTGAAACGCACTTCGCCATCGTCGCCAGCAAAGGACGGTTGTTCTAGAACTTCGCACGTGACAGCGGGGAAGGAATTTCCGGAGTTGACGGTAAAATCTTCGGCAATTGTACATCCATCGGCATCTTCTACCCGAAGGCTGTAATTGCCGGCAGGCAAACCTTCCACTAGAATTTGATCGGTTAAGCGATTTATGACCTGGTCTTGGGAGTCGAACCATTGAATGTCGAATGGTTCTTGACCGCCAGCAATGACTAGTTCCGCACTACCATCTGCCGCTTCCGGACAGGAAGCCCCTAATATGATCAGGTTCGTGAATTGAAGCCCATCCGTTACCATTACGGTAGCGCCCGCTCTAAAGTTTGAATAAAGGGGACAGCCACTGCCGTCAGTTACACTGACCACATCGTATTGAGCATCACTAAACACGGATATGGGAAGCTGTGCTTCGTTAGTGATATCTGTCATCATAAAGGTGTCGGTACCATCTGTGTATGCTACCTGGAAGGGGCCTCCCGTATTGGGAAGTAGAAATGATAGTGTGTCGGAAAAACCAGCACAGCCCTGACAGACTACACATTCAATGGTTATTTCGTTGGGGGCGATGGGAAGCATTAGTGGAAGGGGCGCACTGTTTAAAAAGTCATTACAGTCGTTAAACGTGGACCAGTTGGTGGCATCAGAAACCCTACCTATCCACTCCAATTGAGTTGCGGCATCTACCGGACCAGTATAAGTGATGAAATTGGTCGTTCCTCCCGTTGGTTCCATATGAAAACATGGTATGACGTCCGGATGTAAACCAGAATCTTTGGAGTCTTCAGCCAAGGCATTCCAATCGGTTTTGGTGTTGAAGCCAAACAAGATTCGCCCTCCTAGGTACTGGGCATCCTGACTGCCATTACAACACCCCATTGTCGTTCCATTATCCCAGGTTCCTCCCTGCAGAAAATAGAGTTGATCACCATTGGAGTTGAAATTTAGTGCATTGGTGCCAAGCGACTCAAAGTTCCACTCGGTATCTGGGGTTCGGGCAATGTAGTCTTCTCCGGCGGGTGGAAACTCAAAAGTGATGATGGTGCCAGCGGGGATAATGGCCCCGGTTCTCGTAACACGCAAGAAACCTTCCACATTACCCCAGCGGTCGATCTGGCCTCGTTCCCACCCATTGTCCGTGATGTCTATAATGGTACCGGGTTCGATATCCTGGAAACAAACGAAGCTTACTAGATCTCGTCCAGAAGATAATCCGGCATTGGTGTTGCAGTCCGCAAAATCACCTCCTACATTGGCACCCAGGCCGATTACTGCCAGGTCACCGGGTTGTAATATGGTCTGTGAAAGGGCAGGAATAGATGATAAATTCAACACTGCCAGGCCTATGATCATCAAAGACCAAGAAAATGGCTTCATTCGGATAAAAGATTTAATAGTTTTAAATTGTTAGACGCATCGGTCACCTGATGACAATAGGTCATCACTTTTCCAGGAGATAATTTTGCTAATGTTTCTTGTATTGAAGGGGGTGCAATGTTCTTGTTACATCAGATAATGTCTGATATAATCGCAAACGGAAATTAAGCTTTAAAAGTATTGCAAAGAAAATCTAAAAATCAATTAAATTACTGTCGAATTTAATGAATATTTATCTTACCTTTGCAGACCATTTTAAAATTGCCGGTTGAACCGGTGGATGATCAGAACGATGGAAGCTTTAATCGAATTCTCCATCCCTATCAAGGGGTTAAAGCCTGGAGTACACCAATATGGCTTTCAAATAGGATCTGAGTTCTTTGAGAATTTTGAGCATTCACTGATAGACCACGGAGACGTCAAAGTGGATCTGTCATTAGACAAACGCCCGGATTTTTATGTTCTGGATTTTCGATTAGCAGGAACCGTGAAAACGGAATGCGATCGCTGCCTATCCGGTATTGATTTGCCAATAGCAAGCGACCAGCAACTGCTGGTGAAATTTGGAGCGGAAGATTCCAAGGAGGAGGCTGAGGTTATTTATATTACGCCGGAAACACAAAAGTTAAATGTAGCTCAATACATTTACGAATTTGTTTGTCTGGCAATTCCGATGGTGAAGATCTATGATTGCACCGGCGAACCAAATCCTCCTTGCAATCAAGAGATGCTTGATTTTCTGGAACCCAATGACCCAATTGAAGAAAGTTCCAATCCCATTTGGGATGCATTGAAGAATTTTAAAGATAATCATAAGTCATAAGAGCCCGAGGCTCCATTAAAAATTAGTATTATGGCACATCCTAAGAGTAAGATATCGAAGCAGCGGAAAAGAAAGCGTAGAACGCATAAGAAGGCAGCGCTCCCTCAAGTGGCCACTTGCCAAACAACGGGTGAGAAGCATTTGTATCACCGTGCTTATTACGATTTGGAAGGTAATATGTATTACCGCGGAAAGTTGGTCGTTAAGATCGATGAGGAAGAGGATTAAGTTTCCTTTGACAAGATTTTCATTGATTCCATCCCCTTAGCTCCCATCGTCCTTTTGCGGTGTGGGGCTTTGTAATTATTTCACTCCCTATGAAAGAAATCTTTACTACTAAGTACGCTCCCGATCCAGTGGGACCTTATAATCAAGCTACTGCTTACAATAATACGCTCTACGTTTCCGGCCAGATTGCCATTGATCCATCAACGGGAGAGTTGGTAACCGGCGATATTGAAGCAGAAACCAGACGAGTAATGGAAAACCTCAAGGCGATCCTGGAAAATGCCGGAACGACTTTTGAAAATGTATTGAAATGTTCTGTTTTTGTTTCAGATATGCACAACTATAGCCGCATAAATGCCGTATATGCAGAATATTTCAATGATGACACCGCCCCCGCGAGAGAATTGGTAGAGGTTGCGAACCTCCCGAAATTCGTCAACATCGAGATTTCTCTAATTGCTGCACTCTAAGCTATTTTATAAATCCCTAAATTATGAAAAAGAAGAAGTCGGTATTATCCTGTATTCAACCCACCGGTAATTTACATTTTGGAAGATACTTCGGGGCTGTAGAAAATTGGGTAAACCTCCAGGGGCAATACGACTGTAAGTATGGAGTGGTTGATTACCATGCCATGACCATGCCTTTTTCTCCCAAGAAACTTAAAGAGAATGCTTGGGATGTAGCCTTTAATTTAATTGCAACTGGCATCCATCCACACAATGTCTTTATGCAATCACTATGTCCTGAACACACAGAATTGAGTTGGGTCCTGTCTTGTTTTGCTTCTTATGGACAAATGACCCGGATGACTCAATTCAAGGATAAAAGCAATCAAAACAAAGAAAAAGGTGAGGATGCATTTATCTCTACCGGCTTATTTACTTATCCGATCTTGCAGGCGGCAGATATCCTGATTTATAAAGCCGATTACGTACCGGTTGGCAAAGACCAGGAACAACATCTCGAATTGTCGCGAAATATTGCTCAACGATTCAACAATCAGATGCGTAAAGAATTCTTTGTACTGCCCGAACCATTGTTTACGGAAGTTCCCAAAGTAATGTCAACAGCAGATCCCACGCGGAAAATGAGTGCTAGTGCCGGTGAAAAACATAACATTGATGTCTTTGGGGAAGAACAACGCATCCGCAAGCAGGTGAAGTCGGCGGTAACAGATACGGGAGAGACAAAAGAGGGAGAGATGAGTGCCGGTGTTGCCAATTTATTTGAATTGTTGCGGGCCGCTAAAGCCATGGAAGCTTATGAGAGTCTCACCACTGATTATCAAGGCGGCCGGTTGAAATATGTGGATTTAAAGCAGGCAGTGGCCGATGCTTTGGTTGCGATCAGCGCTCGATTTAGAGAACGAAAAGCCGATCTACTGAGCAATAAAAGGGCCACTAAAGACTTAATTAAAACTTCTTCGGCAGAAATCCGTAAAAAAGCTCAAGAAACAATCAAGGAGGTCAAAGAGTTAAGTGGATTGTTGAACGTGAAGTTTGAGGACAAGAAAGCCCCGCTCTTTTCATTTGTTTCAGGCAAAAGAGAGTATCTGTATAAGAAATATGGAGCAAGTTCTATCAAAGTGACCGACCTGAAGAAAACCGTCATTAAATGAAGATCATTTGTATTGGTCGTAATTACATCGATCACGCAAAGGAATTGAAAAATCCGGTTCCCAAAAAACCGTTGATTTTCATGAAACCCCCTTCTGCGCTTCTCGTCAATAATAAACCATTGTACTACCCGGAATTTACAAAAGACCTTCATTACGAGGCGGAGATCGTCCTAAAAATTTGTAAGAACGGGAAGCACGTTCAAAAGGAGTTTGCTTCGGAGTACTTTAATCAAATTGGCTTTGGCATCGATTTCACTGCTCGTGATTTACAAGCTGAGCTCAAAAAGAAAGGACATCCCTGGGAAATTGCGAAGGGCTTTGATAACTCTGCTGCCATCAGTGAGTTTATATCCATTGATAAAGTAAATCGAAATGCCATCGAGTTTCATTTGGACAAGAACGGAGAGAGAGTGCAAACGGGGAATACCAAGGATTTGATTTTCGACTTCGAATACATCATCGTATATCTGTCCCGGTTCTTCAAACTCCAAATGGGAGATTTGATTTTTACGGGTACTCCAGCGGGAGTCGGACCAGTTGCTATTGGCGATCGATTAGATGGATATATTTCCTTGATTGACAAGCAACAACAACTATTAAGTTGTGAGATAAAATAGGTAATTTTCGACCAAGATCTACTTTGGTCCTTTTTCATAAAAAAAAATTTCATTATGCCTTATTTGTTTACTTCAGAATCTGTTTCTGAAGGACACCCCGATAAAGTATCAGATCAGATTTCTGATGCACTTGTTGATCATTTTCTGGCCTTTGACCCAACCTCCAAGGTTGCTTGTGAGACCTTGGTGACTACCGGTCAGGTCGTGTTGGCGGGTGAGGTGAAATCAAATACTTATCTAGACGTACAACAAATTGCTAGAGATGTAATTGAGCGAATTGGCTACACCAAATCTGAGTATATGTTTGAGGCAAAATCCTGTGGGGTTTTGTCTGCCATTCACGAACAATCCCCGGATATCAATCAGGGTGTTGAACGAGCCAATCCTGAAGACCAAGGAGCTGGAGATCAGGGAATGATGTTTGGATATGCCTCCAATGAAACGGAGAGCTTCATGCCGTTACCACTTCACCTTTCTCATATTATCCTGCAGGAATTGGCCGATATACGCAGGGAAAATCGCGATATGACTTATTTGCGACCGGATTCTAAATCACAGGTTACCATCGAATATTCCGATAATAATATTCCCCAGCGAATCGACACGATTGTGGTATCTACCCAGCATGATGATTTCGCCTCCGATGACGTGATGTTGGCCAAAATTAAGGAAGATGTCATCAATATCGTGATTCCGCGGGTCAAGGCAAAGTTGAAACCTGAAATCCAAGCCTTGTTCGATTCACAGATTACCTATCACGTTAATCCTACAGGAAAATTTGTAATTGGCGGCCCTCATGGTGATACCGGACTGACTGGCCGAAAGATCATCGTGGATACTTACGGCGGAAAAGGTGCACACGGCGGAGGAGCATTTTCCGGAAAAGATCCCTCAAAAGTGGATCGTTCCGCGGCATACGCCACACGTCACATTGCTAAGAATTTGGTTGCAGCTGGAGTGTGTAATGAAGTTTTAGTCCAAGTTTCTTACGCAATTGGGGTAGCCAAACCGACAAATATTTACATTCAGACTTACGGTAGCTCCAACGTAGATTTGTCGGACAGCGAAATTGCCGAAAAAGTTGAGCACATCTTCGATATGCGGCCTTATTCCATTGAAACCCGACTGAAATTGAGGAATCCAATTTACTCTGAGACTGCAGCATATGGCCATATGGGCAGAACTCCTGAAGTCAAAACAGTTTCGTTTGTCGATGGATCGGGAACTAAAAAAGATATGGAAGTGGAGACCTTTACCTGGGAGAAATTAGACATGGTTGATCAGGTAAAAGCTGCTTTCAATCTATAAAACCTCGTTAAAGAGGTTCGTGAAGAAAGTTTGTCAGCCGGGTGATCAGGGTTTCGAAGTGTTCGGCTGGCAAACGACCAATTTTGCCGGGAATTCTGTTCTTGGCAATGGTCGTTATATAACCCAATCTTATTAGAGAATCACGTTTTAACCCTGTCTGACGAAAATTCTGATCTTCCTCCCGAATGATCAAGTCAAATCCCTTTACTTCATAGTGTAGCTGAGATGATATCCCACAGACCAGTAGGTCCTCAAAGGGCAACATTTTTTGCAGCACCAATGCAGGTCGCTTTTTGCCTTTCCCTTTTCTGGTAGGCATGGCGACAAGAATGATATCACCTGGGGTCATAGTCTGGATTAATTTCAATAATATCAGTATAATCGTATTCAGGCTCGTCCTCATCATAAGCATTTATAAATGCTGTCTGTTCGGGATGGTTGGACCAATCCAATTCTTCGTCGGTCCGATCGTATTCCCTTTTAAAGTCGGCAAGGGACATTCCGGCCAAACTTGATGCCTTTGACATGGAAATGGCCCCTTCGGATGCAAGCCGGAAAATTAGTCGAAGAAAACGGAAGGCTTTCTCTTCTCGATTAAATTCTCCCAATTCGGTTTCAGACCGATTTCGGGCAATCATGCGAGAAAACTTTTGGTAAACAGTTCGATTTATGATGTCCAGATCGTAGGCTCTTCTCATCAGCGCCTGGACCGAAATTCCATATTCTTCTTTGATTCGTATTAACTCACCAAGGGGCGGGACGTTAGTCCTTTTGAAACCCAAGAGTCGTTCCATTTCATCCTTGGAGATCAACATCGCACCAGCAAAACGGTTGCACAATCTTTCCTTCTCTTTGTGATCCAATTCATTAACAGACAAAACCAAATGTCCCAATTCATGCAGGGCAGTAAAGCGTTTTCGATCAGCGGAAAAGTTCTTGTTGAGAATTGTAACGGGGATCTCAGCGACGTAGGTAGACAAACCATCAAACTTTTCATCGACCTCAATTTCAAGCACTTTCACTTCGTGCTCTTCCATCATTTCAATGACATTTGGAATTGGGTTGGTTCCAATGCGCCATGAGGCACGAAGCGTTTCCGCTGCTTTTTCGACATCGCTTTCAAGGTTGATTACCTGCTTTGAAACCGGGTTATTGAAGGCTGATTGAATACCACAAAGCTCTTCTACCTCGATGTATCTTTCGAGCAAATCCCGGGTATTCTCTTTGATCTTCTCAATTTGCTTGATTCCCAGGCTTGCTCTTTTCCGAAATTCAATGTCTCCCAGATCAAACCTGATTGGACGGGAGAAATATTCCAATTTCACTTTCAATGCTTCAGCCAGCGCCAATAGTGTTGATTTTTCCGGGAGCATTTTGCCGTCTTCATACTTCTTAATGGCATTATAAGAAACCTGGTTGTTCAGCTCTTCGGACAACTGCCTCATGGAAAGGCCCGCGCGTTTGCGGGCACTTTTTAATCTGTATGGGAATACATCTCTCATCTAAAAACTGCTGTTTCTAATGAATAATTGGAATATATAAGACAATAAAAAGTGAAATCGAAATGCCCCTGACTACGCTTGTTCGTAAGAATGATACATTAGTGGTCGTGGAAGCTAGTCTAATTCAAATAGGTTGTCAAAAATACACAAAAATTTTCGGTTTGTCAACCAATGGCGGCATCTATGAGACTCTTAGATTTGGCAATGGCCTTATCAAGGCCAGTAGCGTCACTACCACCGGCTGTCGCAAAGAAGGGTTGTCCGCCGCCGCCGCCACGAATCTCCTTGGCTAATTCGCGGACCAAGTTTCCGGCATGCAAGGAGGAGTCTCCCTCGGTTAACCGCTTGCTGATAGCCACCATTAATTGTGGTTTACCCTTGATCTCTGCACCGAAAACAATGATGGCATTGTCCGTTTCTTTTTCAATTTGATAAGCGAGCGTCTTCAAGGCATTCGAATCGTTGATCGGAACTTTAGCGGCTAAGTAGTTGGCACTACCCAGCTTGGTAATTTGGCCTAACAGTTGTTCTTTGAGTGCGCCCGCCTGCTGGTTCATCATCTTCTCCAGCTCTTTTTTCAAACTCTTATTTTCAGTCTGGAGCGACACGACCTGCTTGGGCGTATTTTGGGCGTTTTTAAACAACTGGCGAATGTTGTTTAATTCTTCCAATTCTTGATTGATGAAAGCTTCTGCCTTCTGGGCAGTGAGCGCTTCTATTCTTCGGATACCAGCAGCTACTGCAGTTTCAACGGTGATTTTAAAAAGGCCAATTTGTCCGGTTGCCGGGACGTGTGTCCCGCCACAAAGTTCTCGCGAGAAGTCTTTATCGAAAGTGATCATGCGGACCGTTTCTCCATACTTCTCACCAAACAGCATGGTAGCCCCGGCTTCTTTCGCCTCCTCGATCGGCATATTTCGTTCTTCTTCCAGGGGAATGTTCTCCCGGATCCTTTGATTGACGATCGATTCAATTTTCGAGATTTCTTCCCCGGTCAATTTTTGGAAATGAGAAAAATCAAACCGAAGACGACTTTCGTCTACATCTTGTCCTTTCTGAAGTGCATGCGTGCCCAGTACCTCATGAAGTGCGGCATGCATAAGGTGTACAGCAGTGTGATTGTTCGAGGTTGACCTTCTGCGCACTTGGTTGACTTCTGCTTTGACAGCCCCCCCCATTTCTTCTGGAAATTGTTTGACAATGTGAATGATCAGGTCGTTTTCTTTCTGAGTGTCTAACACGGGGATTTTTTCTTCACCAAACCAAAGCAAGCCGGTGTCGCCGCGTTGGCCACCACTCTCTGCATAGAATGGCGTTCTATTTAAGACAACTTGGAATTGATCTTTTTTCTTGACCTTGACAGTTCTATATTTCAACACTTTGGCATCCTCGATGACCAGGTGATCATAGCCTTCGAAAGAAACTTCTTCTCCTTCAATCAAATTGTTCCAATCACCCACTTCCTTGGATGCACTGGCACGTGACCGATCTTTTTGAGCTTGTAGTGCTCTGGTGAAGCCCTCTTCGTCGATTTGTAACCCTTTTTCTTCCGCGAGCAACCTGGTAAGGTCAATTGGGAATCCGTAGGTGTCATAGAGTTCGAAAGCATCATTGCCCTTAATGATATTGTTCTCTACATCCAGTGCTGCAAAGCGTTTTAGGCCATTTTCCA
This sequence comes from Saprospiraceae bacterium, assembly GCA_028284395.1. GTDB lineage: Bacteria > Bacteroidota > Bacteroidia > Chitinophagales > Saprospiraceae > JANQRV01. Next base: position 17,445 of record JANQRV010000498.1, on the reverse strand, counting down.
GCGTATTGAGAAAGGCATTTTCTTCTCCTTCTATGACTCTGGCAATCTGATTTTGTTGAGCCTTGATTTCCGGAAAGATGTCTTCAAAGATCTCCGCCATCAAGGGCACCAACTGGTGAAGAAAGGGGGTTTTGATATCTAGAAAGGAATAATAATAACGAACAGCCCTCCGAAGAATCCGCCGAATGACGTAACCAGCGCCGGTATTACTTGGAAGCTGTCCATCGGCGATGGCAAAGCTGACTGCCCTGACATGATCGGCAACTACCCTCATCGCGATATCCGACATGGCGTCCGGCTCGTAGCTTCCACTGTACTTCTTACCTGAAACTTTTTCGATCAAAGCTATATATGGAGAAAAGATGTCGGTATCGTAATTCGTCTGCTTACCCTGAATGGCCATGGTCAGCCGTTCAAAACCCATCCCTGTATCGATGTGTTTTTCAGGTAATTCTTCAAGGCTGCCATCGGCTCTACGGTTGAATTGAATGAAAACGAGGTTCCAAATTTCAACGACAAGCGGGTGATCTGCATTGACCAGTGATTTGCCATCCACTTTAGCTCGTTCCTCATCGCTCCGCAAATCGATGTGTATTTCCGAGCAGGGGCCACACGGGCCCGTGTCGCCCATCTCCCAAAAATTGTCCTTCTTGTCAAAATATAAGATGCGATCCGGAGAGATCCACTTTTTCCAGAAATTAGCCGCCTCTTCATCCGCCTCTAATTCCTCTTTCTTATCTCCCTCGAAAACACTGGCGTAAAGACGGTCCTTGGGCAATTGATAGACTTCTGTCAGCAATTCCCATGCCCAGGCAATTGCCTCTTCCTTAAAGTAGTCACCAAACGACCAATTGCCGAGCATTTCAAACATTGTCTGATGGTAGCTATCCCGTCCTACCTCTTCCAGGTCATTGTGTTTTCCGGAGACGCGCAAACATTTTTGGGTGTCGGCTATTCTTCGCCTTTCCGGTACCTGATTACCAAGGAAGAAGTCCTTAAACTGATTCATGCCGGCATTGGTGAACATCAGAGTGGGGTCATTCTTATTGACCATAGGTGCGGATGGGACGATCTTATGGCCTTTGCTTTTAAAAAACTCTAAAAATGTATTTCTTATTTCCTTGGAAGTCATGGCACCGTTTTTATGGGCAACAAAAATAGTGTCTATATTTAGAAAAAAGATTAATTTGATGTGTAATTTTATACGTTTTCGGGCAAAAATTAGTTCGGTTTCCGTTGATTTTGGAGTATCGAAGCACAATTTTCTTGAAAGTAGCCTTTCTTCTAAAGAATGAATGCTTCGGTCGAACAAGTCCTGCATATTGTCGTGGAAATCCTTATACTTGCAGCGCAAGTGTTCATAGGAAACCCACAACCCTTAACTAATTAGGGCTAATGCCAGACGAAAAGCTAGAACACATATTACATCGTCTTCGGTCAGATGACAAAGGCGCATTGAAACAGGTGTTTCAAATGTGCTACCCTATTGTAGTTAAATCAATCCATCGTTTTATTCAGGACCGGAATTTGGTCGAAGATCTCTCCCAGGAAGTTTTCATGCGATTTTGGACAAAGCGACATCAAATCAACGTAACCACTTCACTGCCAGCCTACCTGCGCCGTATGGCGATCAACGAAGCACTCGGTTATCTGCGGAGTAAAAAAAATCACAGTACGGATGAATTTACGCTCGATTCCATTACGGAAACGGATGCCGGTGCAGAGCAACAGTACCTTTATAATGAGCTACAGGACAACATTACTTCTGCGATCGATACTTTGCCTCCCAAATGTAAGATCATCTTTAAGATGAGCCGTTTTGATGACATGACCTACCGAGAAATTGCCGATGCTTTGAATATTTCTATTAAAACGGTGGAGAATCAAATGGGGAAAGCATTGCGACTGTTGCGGGGTAAGTTGAAAAGTTATTTGTAAGGAAAAACGTTCGGGGTTCAACGCTCGGGCGTTAGCTTTTTGATAGCGAGGTTGAAATAAAACCGGTACCTTTGTGTGTGGCAATTTAACGCCTCACTCCAGAGCCTGAACCAAAAAATCAAAAAAAAGTCAAATCGAATAGGGGGTAGTATAAAATACTGCATCATATAGACAGAAACGGAAAGGAAAAATGGTGGATGATAAATATACAGATCTAATTGCAAAGTATTTATCTGGCAATATTGCATCGCAAGATAAAGGAGATTTAATGCGCTGGATCAAAAGGGATCCCGCGAACCAAGTGTTCTTTGACAGTATGTTGGAGGTGTGGAATGAAGCCGGAGACTATGACGACGAGATAGTTGTCGATACCGACCAAGCCTGGAGTAGATTCGAACAGACTTTTGAAGCGAATGAGACGAAGATTTTTGAACCTAGAGAGAAAGAAGCGAGCGTAGTTAATATTTCAGGGAGGAAAAAATGGTTGCGAGTGGCAGCAGCAGTATTATTGTTGGCAAGTGTTGGGTACTGGTGGTCAAATAGCGGTTTGGGGATAGGAGAGCCTCAAATTGTACAGTTTCAGACCGGCCCTCAAGAGCGAACGGAGCATATATTGCCAGATGGTAGCACTGTTTGGTTAAATCAAAATACGGTCATTTCCTATGAAGAGGATTTTGAGCCCCGGACATTGGAACTGGAAGGAGAAGCATTTTTTGATGTGCTACGCAACCCTGATCAACCGTTTTCAATTCTTAGTGGAGGAACTGAAACCAAGGTATTAGGCACTTCATTCAATGTCAGAGCTTATCCGGGAGAAGAGAAAGTTGAGGTAACGGTGGAAACCGGCAAAGTAGAAGTCAAGCGTAAAACGGAAGAAGAAAAGGCCTCCGGGCAAATACTTTTAGTGGCAGGAAAGTCCGGATCTTACGACAAGAGGACCGAGGAACTCATTATCAATGAGGAGGCCATTGTCAATGCACCGGCCTGGAAAAATCGGGTTTTGAATTTTGACGAGACGAAATTGAGGGATGTCCTGACCGCCTTGGAAAGATACTTTGACACAGAAATTAAAGTTGAAAATATATCATTGTTAGATTGTCGGTGGAATGGTAATTATCCGGAGCCGGAACTTGAAGTTTTTATGGAGTCATTTAAGTTCCAATTCGAAGTTGAAATAGAGAAGAAAGACGGCAGGTACATTCTGCGCGAAGGGAACTGCAAAGGATAGTTATACATCACTTTAAAGTGAAAAAATGATAAAGCAAGCAAACTTATCACTGGTTTATGTACTGTTTTTTGTGGTTAGTGCCCATACGCAGGAGATGGGGCAATTGGTGAGTATGGAGTATCAGGACAAACCCCTGAAATTTGTGTTGAACGACATAACCAGTACTTACGGAGTTAACTTTACGTACAGTAGTAGTGTGGTACCGGTCTATCGCAAAGTAAGCTTTGCTGTAGAAGAAGCGCCATTGGGAAATGCTCTAGACCAACTGTTTGAAGAGAATTCTTTGACGCACGCTGAGATTGGAGATCAAATTGTAATCAAAGCAAAAAAGCAAAAAAGAAAGGCTCCACCGGCAAGAATAACCAAATTAACCAAGATCGAAACTTCATTGCCGTCGAAAGTAAAGCAGCAGACACCATTGTATAGCGATCCAAGGCAGGAAGAGTTGTTGGCACGTTATTATCGGCAGAAGTACAAGAACATTGCACCGATCCAGGGAAAAGAGCTAACCTCCTTGCCCGGAGGTGGCGAAAGAGTGATAGAATGGGATTCAGAGCGAATCAATTCTATGACTGAAGATATTATGACTGATGAACCTTTTACCCGATTGGCTCAGGTCTCGATTTTGCCTTATGTCGGTACCAATAAGTTGAAGAGTGACGAAATGACCAACAACCTTTCTTTGAATGTTTTTTGGGGAACGAACGGAGGAGTCGATGGAGTAGAAGTCGGAGGTTTTGTGAATTCGATTCGCAATGATGTGAAGGGGGTACAAGTGGCAGGTTTGGGCAATTCGGTAGGCAATGATGTTACTGGCACACAGGTGAGTGGCCTTTTCAATACCGCAAGGGGAGAATTAGAGGGAGCACAGGTTAGCGGTTTGTTCAATTATGCAGGAGAGGCAAAAGCAGTTCAGGTGTCCTCTCTCTTCAATATGAGTCCAAAGGCGTTTAGTGGTGTACAAGTATCTTCTCTTTTTAATGTTTCCGGTGAAGGAGATGGTGTACAGGTATCGGGCTTGATCAATACGAACCGCGGACGAGCGCGAACTCAGGTAGCCGGATTATTCAATACAGCTGGCGATATAAGTGGAGCCCAAGTTTCCGCAATCATGAATATTGCCAAAGATGTGAAAGGGTTTCAGTTTGCCCTGATCAATATTGCCGATACCATAACTGGCGCGCCGATTGGCCTTCTGAACATCATCAAGAACGGCTACAATCGAGTCGAGTTGGCTTCCAGTGAAGCTTTGTTTACCAGTTTTTCTCTAAAATTAGGTGCAAAGGCATTTTATAATATTTTCCATGTAGGCCTAAGATGGGACCGTACCGCTTTTGAAGACGGTCTCGGACAACAACAAGAAGAAGTACTGACAAGCTGGGGGCTTGGATATGGCATCGGCACAGCTGTTACGATTGGTCCAAGGACACTGATGAACATCGAGGCTCTCGCAACACACATTAATGAAACAGAAGCTTGGACCACCAATTTGAATTTATTGACTCAACTGAAAATACTGTTTGATTTAAGAGTAGGAAGGCGGACCAGTTTCTTTGCAGGACCAAGTGGCAACTTAATGGTTTCCAATTTGTATGATGCAGATACGAATACTTACGGGTCCAACATCATGCCTTACACACTGTATGAGACTACCCAGGGAGAAACCAATACGAAAGTATGGGTAGGATTTAATGCAGGTGTAAGATTTTAGGAGAGCCTCAGGGCTCAATGAAAACAATCTTTTTATAGGAATTAAAATTTAATGTAAGATGAAAAATGTAATTGCAGCGATTGCACTTGCCCTGCTATTCACATGCCCAGTTTTGGCACAGCACGAAACTCTTTTCAATAAAGCTCGGGTGGTTGGAGGATTTGGAGCACCCATCATCGAATATGGACTGGGAAATGATCTGACGACCTCTGTAGGTGGAGGTGGAGGAATTGTAATCGACAATTTTTTCCTGGGAGGATACGGCTTGGGAAGTGTGGATTTTGACAAATTATTTGAAGATGGCGACATCGAGAATCTTGAAATTGGCCACGGCGGTTTTTGGCTAGGATATACCTTTAACCCATACAAAGTCATTCACTTATATACTGATGCGCGCATCGGATGGGGTGTGTTGGATGTAAACTTCAATGACAACAATGTGCGATACAGCGATCTGGATAAAGTCTTTGTTTTGACACCAGAACTTGGCGTGGAGATCAACTTGACACGCTGGTTCCGGGTTGCCGGTGCCGCAGGATTCCGCTGGGTGAATGGCGTAGATGAGGAGAACGGTTACAAATCAGATGACTTTAACGGTGCAGTCGCGACCCTTGCTTTGCGTTTCGGATGGTTTGGTAGCAGGTACGGTGGAAGAAACAACAAGGATTGGTAAAAGAAAACCATAGACAATCTACATAACAATTCGTTTGCCGGGCTATTTTTCGTAGCCTGGCAAATTTTTCCTGCAAAACATTGAACCCAAGAATATTTAGTGTGATCCCGACTGCCTGATGGTGGGATGGGGTATTCATTGCTGAAAAACAATCTCTATTATGAAGATGCTAAAATCAATTTTGTCAGGAGCAGTGATCGCGTTCACTGTTTCCAGTTGTTTCATTGACGTCAATGATGATGGTGATCTATTCGGACGCTGCATTAATGGAGAAGGTCCCATCGTATCCCAGGACCTCTTTGTCGATCCGATTGTAGGCATTGATCTCAACCTCCCCGCAACCGTTTACATTATTCAGGGGGATGATCAGAAAATAACCGTTGAGGGCAAGGAAAATATAATCGACCGGCTGGATCTGGATGTTAGAGACAGAATTTGGGAAATCGAGACCAGTCGGTGTGTTAGAGATGTCGATCAACTGACATTCTTTATTACCTTACCCAGAATCGAATACTTGAAGATTTCTGGTTCCGGTGAGATCCGTAGTGAAGATTTCTTGGTCACCGACGATATTGAATTGTATATCTCGGGTTCGGGCGATATAGACCTCGGACTTGAGTCGGACGACATCGATTCTAAGATTTCCGGTTCGGGAACCATCAAACTAGAAGGCATTGCCGACAATACAAAGTTTGAAATTTCTGGCTCTGGAGATTACAAGGCATTTGATCTAGAATCCAACAGTAGTTATATTGAGATTCGAGGCTCTGGCGATGCCGAAGTGAATGTCTTGAATACGCTGGATGTCAAGATCGCCGGTAGCGGTGACGTCTTTTATAAGGGAAATCCGACTTTAAACGTCGAGATTACCGGATCGGGGGATGTCGTGAACGCAAACTAGTGAAAAGACATACCAAGTTTGGAAGATTGTAAGGCGGCGGTCGCATCCCGGAGGATGTGACCGTCTGTCATTCATGGAACATAGAAACGGTAAGCCATATAAAATTCATAACCTAACCCCTGGTATCTGGCAATTTGCCCCAAAGCATAGCTCCCATTCATACCAAGACGCAACTGCCCATCTTGTAAAAAACCACCATCTACAATGAAACCGACTCCCATATGCATAGCCCCGTCGGTAGAATATCCCAGGCTTGCCCAGAATACCTCCCTCCACTCCATTTTTAATTGTGAAAAAACACGAAAAAGGTTAGACTGACTGTAATCAACCCAAATCAGTGGTTCGAAGTAACTGTTACCACTGATGAATCTAGCACCAACGGAACCATTGGCATGAAGGGATCGCTTTAGGTTGGCCCGGTTATTCTCCGCTAAGAGCAGATCCTTAGGGAGAGATTGATTGATGGCCAAACTTGCATACCACACGTTGCGATAACGGTGCCGATGGTTTCCGTTGGTGTAATGAATGCCCACTCCCCAATTGGACTGTCGGCTGCTTACTTTCTCTCCAAGGAGTAGAGGGTCGTCTGGATTGCCGGCAATGCTATGCTGACCATTGAATACTAATTGGGACAAATTGCCAGCAATACCCAGTGAGAGTCGGTCCTGTTTTTTGGCATGAAGTCGGATGTGATAGGCATAAGAAAAGTGAATGCCGGAATTTTGGAAAAGCCCGATTTCCTCATGTAGAATGTGGCTACCAAAACTCATATTCAGATTAGTGATCGGGAGTTGAAAGAAGGCATTGGTAGTTCGTGGGGATTGTTCATAATCAGCCCACTGCCTTCGATAGGTGGCACCAAATTCCAGAAAGTCCCGGTTACCGGTGAGCGCGGGATTCCAGACAAAGCTGGTTTCCGAGAAAGCGCTTCGGTAAGGAAGTTGCTGGGCCATCGCATTCAGAGAAGAAAGTAGGAAAACAAATATTAATGAGCATCGCATTGAATCGTAATTTAAAATAGTGGTGGAGGTTAAAGTTTTAGTCCCGAATCAGTGTGATCGTCTGCTTGATTTGAAAATCGTTGATGCGTAGGAGATAAAAATAGGCTCCGGACGGAAGTGGTTTGCCCCGGAAGGTGCCATCCCATCTTTCTCCCGTAGTCTGGTATCCAATACTACTGTAGACTATGTTTCCCCATCGATTGAAGACTTGTAGCGTGTTGGCGCCGTATTTTGTAAGGTTGTCAAATTCTAAGTAGTCATTAACCCCATCTCCATTTGGCGTAATTACATTGACGGACTTGATGAATTGAAGTGGATCATCCGCTACGGCCACAGAGACAGAATCGATGATGGAACAGCCATTCAAATCAAGTATTTCTACGACAAATGTCGTATTTTTATTAGGCTTAACCGTTGGATTTGGAATGCTGGGGTTGCTGACTGGAAAAAGCGCTTCAAACCATCGGTATTCCTGTCCTCCTGATGCTTGGAGCATTGCCGTACTACCAATTCCAATACAGGTGTCCGATCCGGCAGAAGCTTCCGATGCTACTACTGAAATGGTAAGGAAAACGGTGTCGGAAGCACATTCATTCTGAGCTATCAATCCAAACTCAGTCGTATAAAGAGGCTTGGCAACCACATTTTTCCGGTCTTCACCCCAAAACTGTAAGACACCGGCGGTATCAATCCAGGATAAGGAATCGCTGCTAAAGGCTTGGATGATGGTACTTTCCCCTTCGCACAGCAAATCCTTCTCCGAATCCAAAAAGGCAACAGGTGCACTCATTTGTCGGACCAAGGTGGTATCCATACCAAAGCAACCATTTCTATCGCTGGCAAGAAGTGAATAAGTTCCGGGTTCTTTAACTTCAATTGTTGCTGTTGTGTCGCCGGTAGACCATGCGAAAGAAACGAGATTGACGGGTTCTATACCAATGGTAATCATTTGGTCTCCACATAATTGGAACTCTTTTTGCAGTCCAACGACAACGGGGGGCGGTCCGTCCAAACGGAAGGAATCGGATACTTCTTGTCCAAGGCGGTCGGTAACCGTGAGATAGTAAGTGCCAGCAATCAGGTTCTCTACGTTTTGAGTTTCGGCTCTAAAGCCATCCGCGCTTTGCCACTTAAATTGATAAGGTGGGCTTCCTCCTCCGAAATTAGTGGATATTTTTCCGGAAGCTTCGCCATAACATCGAGGAGCGGAAACTTCAGCAGCACTAATGTGGAGAGGGGCATCAATTTTGACCCAGCCAGTATTGGCTTCAAAGTCAAAAACCTGCAGCGGATAGATTGGGTTTTGCTGGTCATCAGAACAGCATCCGACGAATAAGATTGGAGTCGGTTGATCTACAATGCGAATGGTAGATTGGTCGTCTCGCTGCCCCGTTACCAGAAAATGGAGTGTTAGGAAGGGAGTGTTCTCCGAAAAAAAAAGGGTGTCGGTTCCTGCATTCCAAACCAATCCAAGTTTTCCAATGGATACTAGGTTTTCCTTGGTTTGCAGATTGCTACCGAGTGCAGTTACTGATAGAAAATTCAGCATGGCCGCATCCCACTGGAGAGAGAACTGAGCCCCGCTGATTTGGTGGAAGGATGTATCTGCATATACTTGATAGGCAATGGTGTCTTGTGGACCTACTAACATCGAATCCATTCTTAATTCGATCACCTGAGCGGAGAGGTCCCATCCCAGCAAAAGGCAAAAGATTAAAGTCAGCATTTTATTCATGGGAAATCGTTAAAGGAGAGGCCGCTGAAAATGCGGCCTCTCATTAAAAAAGGGATTCATCACTCAATGTTCAGCATCTTCCTGGTTTGGGTATAGTCGTCGGCCACGAATTGGTAATAGAGGACCTGATTACCCAACCCGAGATTAGCCAGGTCCACTCTAACGGCGCTCCTGCCCTTTCCGAATCTACCTTTATGCGATTGGATGACCTGTCCTAGCTGATTGAAAATTATCAGATTCACCTCGGCGGCATGAGGTAGCTCAAACTCAATGGTCGTGATACCGCTGAATGGATTCGGAGTGTTCTGATAAAGCCTGAACTCCTCCGTTTTATGATCGATGGTGTGGGTCGTAATTCCCCGATGGACAAACTCTAGGGTTAGATCCAGCATCTTATAATTAGCGTCAATGGCAAACTGTTCCATCTCGTCCGTACTCAGTCTGAGGTGATCCGCCAGGCTGTGTATGTCTTTTTTTGCAAGCATCGTTAGTGTAAAAAGTCCTTCTTCCGGAGAGAGGGTGATTCCCTTTGCGTCGGGGTTTACCCAAAGTGCTGATAAAATGCCCTCGCTCTCATTTGCTTGTCCGAAATTATCTTCAGTCAGTTCGATCAAATCTGCGGCGCGGGTATCTAACACCTCTAGGACCTGCGGGTCAAAGCCAAATGCAAATTGGTATGCCCGAAGATTAAAGAAATCGGGAGAGGTGATGGTCATTTGTATGGTATCGCCCCTGGCGTAGAACTGGTCGGTTGCCACAAGCCGAACTACATTGGCTGAGACCTCATCGCCTGGAGCTTGGCCGGGTAAGGTCGGGTCTGCTTCGAAAGCAACATCGCCCTTCATTACTCCAATGAAATCCAGCTGGGTGTTTTCATCAAGATCCTGTACTTCAGCAGAATTGGGAAATGGGAAGGGGTCCAGCGGATCGGGAAACTGATAATCGGAAGGAATAAAGGACCAGGCAGCACAACCCGGAAATTCATCGATATTGCCGAGTATCACTTCATTGATCAGATAAATATCTAAAGTGGAGATCTTATCATTACAATTGACATCGAGTGTAATGATTTGATAGGGCGACAGTCCGGGATCCGGTAGCACTCCAAATCGATATTTGACATAATCATAGGCTTTCGCGGATGAAATAACGTTGATTACACTGCGGTCGAGATGCTCCTTAGCAGGTTGAACGGTATAGTTTTTACCTTCTAAATTATCTACAAATTCGTACTTCCCGGTCTCATCCGTCATGAAGTAATCTTGAAATACACCTTCGCGGAATAATGGTACATAGACCTTGCTGATTCCTTGCTCCCAAATATTTCGAATGGTTCCGAAAATACGGTGGCCGACTTCTTCTATTTTCACCAAACCATCGATCAATTGAACATCGTATTCCAGAGGAATATCCCCACCTTTCTTACCCGTTAGCTCGACCTCAAAGTCAGTTTTTAGCGTGGCAACCGTCTCCTGGTCACCCGGACCAACGAGTTGAATTTCAATGATGAAAAGAGTATCGTCATTGGGAATGTCGATGGGCGTATCTGCGGTAAAGACAATACCATTCACTTCTGGTAACCATTCAAAAAAGCCATCTTCCAATCTGATTGGAACAACATTGAGTACTTCTACAATACCTGAGTTCTCAAATGCAAATTTGGTTTCGAACGAAGTAATGGCACTACAATCCATGCAGTCTTCAAGGAAAACAGGCAATTGGACAATGTCTCCCGTTTTACCGGACACTTCCCCTACATTGATGATCACGTCATGGCCATTGGCCGGATCGACTTTTACTTTAAGACAAAATTTTTCGCTGGTACCACAATCATTACTTGTTATCAGGCAAACTTCGTATGTGCCGGCCTCCAGATATCGGTGAACGGGGTCTGCTTCATTAGATTCTTCTCCGTCACCAAAGTTCCACCACCATTCATCTGCTTCGTATAAGGATCGATCTTTGAATTGAATCTCTTGTGGGCCGGATTCCATCCAGGAGAATTCAGCAATGGGCTCGCGAGTACAACCACCATTGCAATGTTCCCAGCAGTCTTCGTCTTCACAATCGATCTTGCCATCTCTGTCGTCGTCTAACCCGTTGTCACAAATCTCTTTGGAGCACTTCCAGATCAATTCACAATCTGCTAACCGATCGAATTGATCCATATTGATACCGCCAATGCCACCCCACTGGAAAAGCTCGTTTCCATTACACTCAAAAACACGGCCCAGTGGATCGGTGCAAATGGCTGGATCATCTTGTAAATTGAACACTTTACGCCCCTCATAGGTACAGCAATAGACCTTTAGCCCACATGCCAATTCTTCGCAGTTGTCGGCTTGTTCCTTCAGCCAGTCCAACCGACTTAACGGATCATCATGGCAACACTTTCCACGGCAAATTTTGATTTCACGGCAGCACCATTTCCAACACCCGGTTCGATTGTCATAGTAATAACAACAAATCTTGACCAAACGGCAGTCATTATCCGGATCGAAATTCACGAATGGTTGCCCATTTGGGTCAAAGTTGGTCATCGTGCCATTTTCTTCCAAAAACCATTGCGGAGCTCTGACGTCATCAGAATTTAGTACAAAGGCATAACCATCCTCCTCAATTTGATAACCAATGCTTTGGCAGGTTTCCTCGTCTCTGCACAGGCAGATCTTCTTGCAACAGGTTCTCCAACAGCCACAATTTCGGTCGTAATACTTAATGCAGATCGAGTAGGTAGTACAATCACCCTCACGCGGTGCCAGGGATAAGCCTTCCGCGGCAGTAGTGGTGTATTCATCTCCCGTTGTTTCATTAATCCATGTGATGCCCCGTTCGAGTTCGATGTCGGGATTGTTGACGGTGAAAATATACTGTCCGGACGGTGGGTCAAAACGACTCTGAATTATATCTTCGCACTCGATTGGAGGACAAAGCCAGATCCTTCGACAACAAACCTTCCAACAGTTATCGGTCAAATCCAGGTATCGGACACATACGTTTATCCAGCGGCATACGCCGGTATACCGTAGCAATTCTGTAGTTTGTTCACCTTCCAATTTAATACGACTACCATTGTCGAATGCTGCTGTCCATTGCCATTCGGCGGTACGATCGACATTTAAACCGAATTCCATCCCTTCATCATTAGCCCTAAAATCGATATACCCACATTCGTTGGGATTGCAAAGACAAATTTTGCGGCAACACCACTTCCAGCAGCCGGTGGCTACATCGAAATAGTAGACGCAGACTTTTACCTGACGGCAAAAATCAGGATCTGTTTGTGGAGAAAAATCCAGGTAGGGAAGATCGCCGGGAGCAAATGGTATGATTTGTCCGTCTTCCTCATAGAACCATTCGGCACTTTGCGCAAGATCATTAGCAAAGGAAAATTGGAAGCCACGGTCACCAATTTCGTAATTGATGTAACGGCAATTTTCCTGGTCGCGGCAAACGCAGATTTTCTTGCAGCAAGTCCGCCAGCACTCGCAGGCCTGATCGTAATATCGCACGCATATCGAATACGTTGTACATTCTTCATCGGTAGGTGAAAGCGAAAGGGTCTCACTGTCTCGAGTTCCAATTTCTTCTCCCGTGGTCTCATTGATCCAGGTGAGTCCCTTTTCCTGATCCAGGTTGGGATTATTTACGCTGAAAATGTAATTGCCGGAAACGGGGTCGAAACGACAACTGATGATGTCTTCACATTCGACCGGGTGACAAAGCCATACCTTCCGACAGCAAGCTTTCCAGCATTTATCGGTCCGGTCAAAATACCGGACACATACTTTTACCCACCGGCAAACGTCGGTATAGCGTAGTAGTTCAGTTGATTCTTTGCCCTCCAGGTCAAAAGAAGTCCCATCGTCAAATTCCACTGTCCATTGCCATTGCTCCGCTTCTGTAGCTTCAATTTTGAAAACCAGTCCTTCGTCGGATGTTGAGAAGTCGATTCGGTTACAATTATTTGGATTACAGATGCAAACGGAGCGACAACACCATTTCCAGCAATTCGTGATGGGATCGAAATAGTAAGCGCAAATCTTAACCTTACGACATTCCTGATTGGATGTCTGAGGCAAGAAATCCAGGTAAGGTTCTTGGTTGGGGTCAAATGAAACAATTTGGCCATCGGTTTCATAGAACCACCTGACTTGATCCGCAACATCATTGTTGAATTGGAAACGAAGGCCGTTTTCCTGAACTAAATAGTCGATGTATTGACAATTCTGTTGATCACGACAGATACAGATTTTTTTACAGCAGGTCCGCCAATCTCCAATACGACGGTCATAGTAGCGAACGCAGATGGTATAAGCTGTACAATCTTCATCAGTTGGGATGAGGGTAATGATTTCCGAATTGTCGGTGCCAATGTCTTCCCCAGTGCTTTCATTGATCCAGGTGACACCTCTTTCGAAATCAATATCGGCTGTTCCTAATCGAAGTATATAATCCCCGGTTACCGGATCAAAATCACAAATGATCACATCCTCACAGTCGGTACAGGGAGCGTCCGTAAAATTAGTAACGCCAAAACAGCGCGCTTCACCGGGGTTGGTAAATTCTATATTGTTGGAGCATACTGGGTTATACTCGCTGGTGATGATGCAATTTCCCTCCGTAAAGCAAATGTTATCGATGTAGAAATCGCTGCCCGCTCTGGCAGAAAAATTAATGGAACCAAGATGTGGCAAATCGTCCGTTGGAGAACTCGAATAAAACCGCCAACGATCCACTGCCCAGCCATTAATGCTCAACACGGCTTGATCATTGCCTAAGTCGATGGTTTGGACGACTTCAAACCACTCTCCTTGAGGATATTTAAAGGAGGCAGTCTGCGGATTAAGACCATACGTAAGTGTTCCGCTACCGTCTTGTTGGAATTTGACTTCATAGCCCGGAATTCCTTTTTCACGATTATAATACACGGTGTAAAAAGCAGTCTGACCATCGGGCACAAACATCCACCAACTCAATTGTAAATTCCCCTGGTAAATTTCTCCCAATTGGTAGACAACATGCGAGTAATTGGCAGCAGTGGTCTGTAAGTTCAATGATTGAGTCCCATCGCCCTGGGAAAACCCTTCAGTGATCCACCCATCCCCGGAATCTGGTTCGCAAAGCTCCCAGAAGGGGGATTGATCCGTTACTGCTTCAGAACGATAGTTCTCAAAGTTGTCGCACCTCAACACGGTAGAAACGCTAGACATGTAATTGCGGCAGACACAGCCATCTATGGAAGCTGGGAGGAACCGGAATTGGGCACACTCTTCAGTGCCGGCAATACCTATGATGCGATCTACTCTAATGTATACAATTGAATTGGCCGCGACTTTATATTGTAAAGCCTCATCACCATTACAGTCTGCCACAGCTACCAATTCTCCCTCCTGTTGATTGGAGACCTTGCCGTCGGTGCAATTGCCAAATAAGGCAGATCCACCATAACAAAACTGAAGATAGCCGTCTTTCTCCGCTGCAAAACGATAATAGGTGTGTTGTTGATTGAAGCAATCATCGCCGGCGTATTTTTCAGCACAGATCTGTATCCATGGATCCCCAGTTATTAATTCGATATCAATTGCTGTTTCGCAATTGTTTGTTCCGCAAGATGGATCGGGGGTTTGGGCGTGAAGGCCAAGGGTTATGCCCAGGCATAAAAGGGTATGCAGAATTTTTTTCATCATAAAAAAATTAGGTTCAGACAAATTGAATTAAGCCAATAAGAAAGCCCGAAGCTCAATTATTGAAAAATGGATGAATAAAATAGAATACCCGAAACACTAGATGTTAATTGAAACCTAGGTTCTGTTTGATGTGCCTTTTAACTAGTAGAATAGAATTTACCGAAATGGTATAAGATGGAGCAAATTTGTTTCTGTCGAGAAAATTAGTAGTAAACCTTAACTTAATGCAAGCAATTTAAATAAAATATGTTAAGAAAGCAAGATCGCAGAGTTAGGTCCGGTATTTAAGGAAAAAATAGGGCATTTATTTCTAAATTAAGGCGTCTAATATCAATATGAAATTGTTAGAGGTGTTAATTTCAAATCGTGCTATTTTGACGGCAGAAACATCGGAAATATGAATTATAGAACCTTGGGCAAAACTGAATTCAAGATATCTGAAATATCACTGGGTACGTGGCAGGTGGGAGGCAAATGGGGTTCCGGTTTTGATCACGATAATGCAGACAGGATTTTGAATCAGGCCATTGATAGTGGGATCAATTTTATCGATACGGCGGATGTCTATGAAAGTGGCGAAAGTGAAAAATCGGTTGGAAGGTTATTGAAGAACCGCAGTGAACGTATCTACGTGGCCACTAAATGTGGTCGACAATTGAATCCGCACATCAGTGCTTCCTATACGACTGATGCCCTGCGGAAATATGTAGAAGAGAGCCTAACAAGGATTGGTGTCGAAACACTTGATCTGATACAACTGCATTGCCCTCCAACCGAGGTTTATTACCGACCTGAGATTTTCGAATTATTTGACCGGTTGCAATCGGAAGGAAAGATTCGTCACATGGGCGTAAGTGTGGAAAAAGTAGAAGAGGCTTTGAAAGCCCTAGAATACCCCAATGTTACGACCGTACAGATTATTTTCAATATGTTTCGTCAACGCCCAGCTGATTTGTTTTTTAAACAGGCCCAGCTAAAGAATATTGGCGTCATTGTACGTGTTCCTCTGGCGAGTGGACTCCTGACTGGGTTATATGACTCGAAGACGGTATTTGCGGAAGGTGATCACCGGTTTTTTAACCGCGAGGGCAAACATTTTGATAAAGGAGAAACCTTTTCGGGCATTCCTTATGAGAAAGGTCTGGCGGCGGTGGATCAGCTCAAAGCAATTTTTCCGGATCGTGAAAACCTGGCGCCTACCGCCTTAAAATGGATCATTGCTCACGAAGAAGTCAGTTGTGTGATTCCAGGGGCTTCAAAATCTTCCCAGCTTTCTTCCAATTTGAGTACATTTGACTTGCCGGCTTTGACAAAAGATCAAATGAGCCAGATTGAAGGGATTTATGAATCTGCTGTCAAACCAGACGTTCATCATTTGTGGTAAATACAAGTTAAGTAAGAGACAAAATGAAAAGAGAAATTCACTACTGGCACAGTCCGTCACTCAACAAGAATATGGAAGTTGCTGTTTATGGTCACTATGGTTTTGCCTTGTTGATGGTGCCGACAGCGGCAGCAGACTATCTTGAATACGAGCGTTTTCAGCTAATCGATGCCATCAGCCATCACATCAATGCCGGCAAACTCAAGGTATTTTCGATCAACAGCATTAATAATGAAAGCTGGTTGAATAATTACATGCATCCTCGTGATAAATCCATCCGGCATCGCCAGTTCAATTACTATGTGACCGAAGAAGTGGTTCCTTTTATCCGCCACCATACCAGTTGGGAAACGCCAATCATCACCTGTGGCGCTTCACTGGGAGCCCTACATGCTGCCAACCTGTATTTCAAACGCCCCGACCTTTTTGCCGGTACCATTGCTATGAGTGGTGATTACGATCTAAGTACTTATACCAAAGGGTATTTTGACGACGATGCATATTTTAATTCTCCCGTATCCTATTTACCTGGACTCAATGACGATTATTGGTTGCCGATGTTGCGGTCGTCCCGGCACATTCATATCCTGACCGGATCCGGTCGCTATGAATCACCGGATGCTTCTCGTCGATTATCGGGTATCTTGCACGAGAAAGGAATTCCGCATGAACTAGACATTTGGGGACATGATATGGCCCATGATTGGCCAACTTGGCGGGCAATGTTGCCATACTACCTGGAAACCCGTTTCTAGGTTTAATCTCCAGCCAGAAGAAAGACCATTCTCCAGACACCATCCCCCTGTTTTTCAAATCCAGCTCGGAAATCGATGGGACGCCCGACGAATTTGCCAAACACAAATCCTTCGGTGCCGTTTGCTAATTGGATTTTCACCCACGGATAAGTCTCTCCTTTGATCGTTGCTTCGGGAGCATTATCGTCCAGGATTTTGACAACTTCGAAGGAAACGACACCGGCAATTCGGAAGTCGACCGAAGGACCGGATCGCAAGCGCACTCCTTGCCCAAGGATCATTCCGTCTACATAAGGGTCTACCTCCGCGGGGACGGCGCTCGTAAAATAAGGGGCATAGAAATTCTTACGACCATTTTCGAAAACACCTCCATAAGAAGTAATGCGTTTTAGGATGGGCCAAATTTCGGAACGCTGCGCCTTTGCTTCA
>JANQRV010000491.1 GCA_028284395.1 Saprospiraceae bacterium | reverse complement strand
GTCGAAGACCACACCATTATCAATGTATTGTCGAATAATCTACCGGAGCCCTTTGAAAATTTTCTGGCACGGTCGCTTATGAAGGGCAACACCCTGTTCGTACATCGTTTTCAAGATGGGATTGCCGACATCTGGGTGGTATTTTACCGGCCGATCCGGATCAAGCACAAATTGCCAAAAATATTGAGTGATCAACAGGTGACGAAGCTGGCTGAACAATTTGCCCTTTTCCATAAAGCTTGTCACCGCATCAGAAATACGCTGCCAACTTCTTCGAAAACCTTAAACTCGGATGTCGATCATTTGCTCGAGTTTGCCAATTCCGATGTAGGTCAGTATGAATATCGGATGAACTTGGATGTGATTCGGCGTCAATGCGATTTGTTTTTGGAGAAAATTCATGAACTCCGGTATCGGGATTTTGATAAAATTCCCGTGTTTGTGGATTGGAACATTGGCAATTTTTCGGTCACTGCTTCCTGCCGGTTTTTTTCTCGGTGGGATTACGATTGGTTTCGCATCTGCTCGCGTGTTTTAGACTTTTACTTTTTGAGTCGTGTGGTTTCCGAGATTGGAGATCAGACGGTTTTCAGCTATACCATCGAGCAGTTAAATGGAGAGCGGTTTTTGAAATTTCTACAGGCTTACCACAGGGTCTTTCCCCTGACGGAGGCGGAGATTCGGTTTATGCCCGAAGCCTATCGTTTCTTTATCTTAAACTATGTCATTAAATTTGGGCGATATTTCTTTCGAGATTTTTATGCGACCCGTTTACAAAAGGAAGCTTTCGATATCTATTTTCCCTCCATCGAGCGAGGCTTTGATGCGGAAAAAATCCTTAGGGCTCTAAAGATCTGAGTCATTAAATGCTATCCAAATTTATGCAATTAGCGTCCTTTCGATCCATATTGACAAGGTACAAAGCCGTTTTTTTAGATTCCTACGGAGTATTGAAAAATCATATGGGCTTGATCCCAAAGGTGGAGGAGACTCTTCAATTTATCAGGGACAACAATCAGTATTTGTGTGTATTGACGAATGATGCTTCAAGAAGCCCCGATCAATTGGCCGCTAATTTTCAGAAGAATGGATTGACAGGCATAGAAGCCGATGAAATCATATCATCGGGAATGATGGCCCGTCAATTCCTGGAGTACAAGATCAGGAAGGGCGGGAGTGTTGCCTATCTGGGAACCGAAAACTCTGCACAATACATTTTACAGGCAAAACTCCGGGGCGTTCCGGTCAGTCAAGTCAAAGAAGAAGACGATGTACAAGCGATGGTTTTTCTCGATGATGAAGGGTTTGACTGGAATACAGACATCAACAAGACCCTCAACCTGTTGCGGACAAAAAACATTCCGACCATTGTTGCCAATACGGACAGTATTTACCCCGTATCCCAAAACGACGTTTCATTGGCGACCGGCAGTATCGCTAAACTCGTTGAAAATATTGTCAACAAACGCTTTATTCATTTTGGCAAACCGGACTCCCAAATGTTCATGCACGCTTTTGAAAGAATGAACAAGCTTGCGTCCATCGATCGTTCTGAAATTTTGATGGTAGGAGATACCCTTCACACCGATATTCTAGGGGGCAATAAATTTGGAATCGATACCGCTTTGGTCCTGTCCGGTAATACTCGAAAGGATAAAGTCAATTTACTCATTAGAAGTTCCGGGATTATTCCGAATTACATTTGCGAATCCATTGTAAACTAATGGGTTGTTCACGATTTGTGATCGAGCAATGTCGATTTACGCTTCGAACAATTCTTTTGCGTAATAAATTATCTAAAGGTAATCGCACCGATACCTCATCCCAAATTTTTGTAATAATAAAAACCGCAGACGCGGATTTGAAGGCATTGGTTTTGCACTTAAAATATATATGTAATCGTGCTGTTTTTGGAAACTTGGGATTATTTTTATAACTTTAAGTAGCCTTTATAATAGGGCCTTAAATAGAACCCAAGAAATCCGATTTTCTTCATTAGGATTCTCTTTTTATTCAGTTTTGCACTAATCACAGGTTAAGTTAGGATTCGCCCGCAAATGTTGTGGTGGCGACTGTTATAATTGTAGGTTCGAGTGTATTTGGCACAGCCTTTGCACCGGTATTGGTAAGCCTACGACTAAATGCAGGTTTGGAGAATTCAAAACCTTCATTTGGTTTTTTGGGGTTATATACAGGGTGGCTTCGTACTCAACGTCGCCCCCTGTGTTTTTTATTCTCGCCCCATAATGCGATTCCACAGTTCGGCGAAAGTATCGCCGTTAATATCTGGCCCCTCGTTCAATTCGTGCATTTCAATTTTTCCATCTTTTTCTTCCAGGAGGAATTTGAATACGTAGTCGCTTTCAGATTTTAGGTGAAAACCGAAAATGCCGTAGCGAACATCATTATACTGCAACTGCCCATCTTTTTTCCTTCTGGAAAGGCTGTAATAGTCATTGGAGAACCAGCGCAGTGTTTTGATGGTGGAATCGTCAGAGTAGTCACTTATGAGATGGTGATTCTTGGGGAAAATGTTAAACCGGTTGATGGTCTCTTTTTCATCCATAAAGGAATAATAACCATGATAGTAGGCCGTATCTGTCTCGGCTACTCCCATCCAGAGCACATTGTTAAGGATCATCGGTGCTGTCATGTAGCGGCTGTAGGAAATGTCATTCTCCACCAGGGAGGTTTCGAAGATTCTATTGACTTGCGTCTTATGGTAAAAGCAGAATAGCAGGTAGGCACTACTGAGACCAATTCCGGTCCAGTTGACAATGGACCTGGATGTTCCCGTCCTGGAAAGTCTTGCCGCGATCAATACACAAATCAAAAAGGGAATGGTGTAAAGAGGGTCGACTACGGAAATCACATTGAATGCCACGCGATAGTCGGAAAATGGAAGCAGCAATTGGGTACCGTATACGGTAAAACAATCCAGGATAGGATGGGTCAGAATTCCCCAGAAAAACAGCCAGTACCAATCCCGCATCGTCGTTATAATATCTTCGGATTCTTTTTGGAAGTAGTACCGATTCAGAAAGTAGAGGATGATTGCTCCGATTCCCAGCGTCCACAGCAAGAGGTTTAAATTGAAGCGCTCCGTTACCAGGTAAGGCAGATAATTGGCAGTAAAAATCACCGTTCCGAGGGCAATCCCGGAGCTTGCCACTTTGAAACTCCACCGCTTGTAGATTCCCTTGGCGTAGAGTCCCTGAACCAGCCAAGCCAAGAAAAAGGAAAAAAAGACAGCAAAAAAGATCGAGTGTGTTATCCCCCGATGAACAGCGAGGGCACTGATTTCGTCCATGACAAAACCGGAAGCGACATCCAGATCGGGGAGAAAACCGGCGAAGGCGCCCCACATCATGGCTCTACTGCCAATTTTTTTGCCCAGTACGGCTTCTCCAACCGCCGCTCCGAGCACTACTTGTGAAAGTGAATCCATTGGATTAATTTAGAAATTTATTGTTGAGCAACATTCAAGTTTTACTTAAGATTGCGATTGGCATACGGCGGTGTTTAAACCGGCTGATTATCTTTCGATTGAAAATTATATCCTTAACTTTGCTCCGTCTCTCTCACAACTTTTGGTAACTTCTAGGTAATAGACCATATTTGGAAAACCAATCAGTACTAATTTTGTTTCTTTGCCACTGATTTGTAGCCCTATTTTATGGTCCGTCTAAATGCTTGAAGCACTATGGGGACTAATAGGGGGAAGGGTCATAGAATGCATCCTTTTAGAGAATGATCAGAAATTAAATATAAATATCGTACACAATGGATTTATTTGATAAGATTGAAAAGCGTATGGGGCCGATTGCTGCCCACGCCGACTATGCTAGAGGGTACTTCATTTACCCAAAACTGGAGGGGCCGATTGGACCGAGGATGCGTTTTCGTGGTAAGGAAATGGTGGTGTGGAGTATCAATGATTACCTGGGTATGGCGAGTAATCCCGAGATTAAAAAGATCGATGAAGAAATGGCTGCTAAATGGGGCCTAGCCTATCCGATGGGTTCACAATTAATGACCGGAAGGAATGATCATCAAGAGGCATTGGAAAGTGAATTGGCAGCATTTGAACAGAAAGAGGCGGTATTGCTACTCAATTTTGGGTATCAAGGATTTATGTCGGTAATTGATTGCATGGTGGACCGCCGAGATGCCATTGTTTACGACTCTGATAATCACGCCTGTCTCATGGATGGTATTCGGCTTCATATTGGTAAGCGCTTTAAATTCGCACATAACGACATCGAGGATTTTGAGAAGCAGATGGAACGGGCAAAAGAGGTGGTGGATAAAAGTGGAGGAGCCATTTTAGTGGTAACGGAAGGAGTTTTCGGCATGCGTGGAGAACAGGGAATTCTGAAAGAGATCGTTGCGCTCAAAGAAAAATACAATTTCCGCCTGATGGTAGATGATGCCCACGGATTTGGGACGATGGGGGCGACCGGTATGGGAACCGGAGAAGAGCAAAACGTTCAGGATGATATAGACATCTATTTGGCAACTTTTGCCAAATCTATGGCGGGAATCGGTGCTTTTGTGGCCACGACGAAGAAAGTTCGGGACTTCATCGAGTACAATGCGCGTTCTCAGGTATTTGCCAAATCACTACCGGTGGCCATTGTCGAAGGAATGAGACATCGCTTGAAATACATGCGCCAACATCCGGAATTGAAGGACAAATTATGGGAGAACACTTACATGTTGAGAGATGGATTGAGAGAAAACGGCTTCGACATCGGTAACCCTTCCACCAATGTCACTCCGGTATTTATGCGTGGAAGCGTGGAAGAAGCGACCAGTCTCGTGCACGATATGCGCGAAAACCACCGCGTTTTCTGTTCCATCGTAACTTATCCCGGTGTACCACAAGGAATGATGCTGTTGCGCATGATTCCCACGGCAGCCCACAGCGAAGAATGCGTACAATTGACTTTGAGTGCTTTTTCTGCGGTCGCCAAACGATTGGAAGCCAAGGAATACCACGGTATGCCCCAGATCCTCAGTCAATAATGGGTTCCCAACCGGGTTCGTAACTCCTTCGCCACAACTTCATGGCTTCGGGGTCGCCGACGATGTGTCCGTTGCGTTGGTCAATGTTCAGGGCCCGGCCGGTCCGATAAGCAATATTGCCGAGTTGACACAACAGCACGGATTTGTGTCCTCCTTCGATTTCACTTCTAAGCTGCTCGCCTTCCCGGATGGCTTGAAGAAAATTGAGGGCATGCGGAGCATCGTAGTATGCTCCGGGGCCAACGGTATTTTGCTGGTCCGGTTGGTCGCTAGAGCTGTCGTTCTCCTTGACTTCCTTGATTATTTTTGGTGGTCGGCCGTTATCGAAAACCGTATAACCATTGCCGCTGCCTAGCAGGACCGAACCTCCCTCACCGTGGAAGACGACGCCCGCAGAAAAGCCGTGTAAATGGAAGCCGTTGCTGCTTCTGCTCTCCCAGGTGAATGCTTTACCATTCTCGAATGAAAGACTGATCGTTTGCGTGTCCGGGGTTTCCCAGTCGTCATTATAGTGATAGCGCCCACCGATGGAAACTACTTTTTGGGGGTAATCCACTTGTAGTCCCCACCTCATCAAATCGAGGAAGTGAGTCCCATTATTCAGGGCTTCGCCGGTGCCCCATTGCCAGAACCAATGCCAATTATAGGGGTGGATGTTGTCTCGGTAGGCAGTCCGGGGAGCCGGTCCCTGCCACAGCTCGAAATCCAGTTCTTTGGGTACGGGTGCTTCTTTGCCATAGCCAATCGGTTTTCTGGTATTGGCATACCAGCCGTTGGCAAAGTAGACATTGCCAATGATGCCGCTGTGCAAGTCTTGCATACAGGCTCTTACATTTGGCCAGGAACGACGTTGATTTCCCATTTGTACAACCCGGTTGTATTTCCGGGCAGCGGCAATCAGTAGTTCGCCTTCGTGGGGATTGTGGCTGCAGGGTTTTTCCACATAGACGTGTTTACCCGCCTGACAGGCCATGATGGCAGCAGGAGCATGCCAGTGATCCGGAGCCGCAATGACAACGGCATCGAGGTCTTTGTCCTGGAGGACTTTGCGAATGTCTTTTTCGATTTTAGGTGTTCGTTCTTGCAACGGTACAATCGCTGCCAACGTCTTTTCGACATATCGATCATCGACTTCGCATAGATAAGCCACTTCACAATCTTTCTGACCGGCAAAGACTTTGGCCAAAGCGTTGCCGCGGCTGCGAATTCCCATGACCGCAACCGTGATTTTACGCAGTGGGGAGCCGCTCGTGAAAATGGGCAGCGTACGATTCGATGCCAGCACAGTGCCGGCTCCGGCTGCTGACACAGTAGTCACGAATGCACGACGAGAATAGTTTTTCTTCATGATGGTGAGTTGTTATAGATGTATCAAGAGGGAGTCCAGAATTTAGCGATCTTCACCGGCCGCCCTTTTTTTCGTTTACTCTCTTCAGCCGCGGCCATAAAAGCAAAAATTTCGAGGGTCTCTTCTTTTTTGACTGGCGGAATGCCGGTTCGGAAAAACTGAATAATGGCCTCTACGAGATGTTCGTATCCTTCGTAGACCCCGGCAGGGCTAACTCCTTCCGTGCCGTAGGCCGTACCTCCGTATCCGGTTTTGGCGCCACGCAAACCACGAAACGTACCAATGCGACCGTTCGGCCACTGTCCGATCACGACGTCGGTAGATTCTTCGTAAAACCTTCTTACTTCGATGCAACCGGTTCCCATGACCGTATACAAAGACTCTACGCCGTGAATTCCGTACCAAAACAGGTCGGGGTGAGTAGGCTCAATCTTGGCCGGCGAATAGATGTCGGCGTGAAGAACTTGGCCAATTTTCTCTCCTTTTGCCACGGCAACAGTAGTTGGAGAAAATCGCAGCGAAGAGCAAGAGAAAAAGGGGACCCGAAACTTTTCAGACAGTTGGTAGATCTGGATAGCGTCTTTTAAACTTGCCGCCAAAGGTTTGTCAATGAAGACTCTTTTCCCGGCTTTGAAGACAGCCTCCGCCTGTTCGAGATGGAGGCGCCCGTCATTGGTCTCTAAAAGTACCACATCAACCGATCGGAGTAATTCGTCGATGGATGAAACTACGGTGACCCCGAGATTCTTTACTTCCTCCGTATACCTGGGAATTCGACTGTAACTGGACTCGATGGTCCTGCTCCCGTGCGGATAGGCATGAGTGACCCGGATTCCGGGAAAGGTGTTTTGATTGATGATCTTGGTGAATGCCGGCGAATGAGAAGTGTCTAATCCGATGATGCCCACCGATAAGTCGTCAAAAAGCTGGGGATAGGCAGTGCCCAAAAAGTAGGTTGCACTGCCCATGCCCGCTGTGGAAAGAAATGTTCTGCGATCCATTTTAGAAAGTTAGGAAAAATAGTGCAGCATTCCAATGTCTTTTAAGGTACATTGATTGCCTCGGCCGACATTGTTCCCAAATGATTCCGGTGTTTGAGCACTACGTAGTAGTCGCCGGAATTGACACAAATGGTGAACGGAGTGCCATCTAAATTTGCAATGCTGCCATTTTTTCGCAACAAACCAACTTTCGAAGTAACAAAGGTGGTGAGATCGCTGCGGAGTTCCACGTAAATGTAGTCAATCATGCTCTCTGCAGATGGGGAAACGGCTGTTAGTAGAAGTGGGTTGAGACATGCAGAGGCATTTTCATTGACGGTGTATCCTAAAGCAGTATAAGGTTCGATGACTGGGAAATTACTAAGTGTACGAAGCTGATCATCCAGGTTGGAAGCAACCGAATTGTAGGCGCCCTGGAGGTTGACAGTTATTTCGAATCTTTTGGCATTGGGGCAATCGATCACCAATTGTTTTTTGTTTATGGAGACAATGACACAGCCGTCGTTGGAAACAATGTCTTGGAGCGTTCGTCCGGCAAAATTATTGGCGTCGACTGCGGGAGGGCTCCCAGCAGCGGATTTGTAGGAAATGCCATAGATGCAGTATTTACCAACGGAAAGCGTTTGAAAATCCGCGGTTGGGGACAGCATCTTGACGACTCCGGATGCTTCGTCTACTGCCGCATAGATGTAGGCGTAATCGCTACCGGGACCAGTAGTGGATAAGTAGACCGTACCCGGACCGTCTACCCGCAAATTGTAAGCATCGGAATCTCGGCCGTAGGTGGCCACCCGGTATTGAACACCGGCTTCCAACTGGACATCGAATGAAAAGGAAATAGTGGTTGAAGCAGGATTACCGGGCGTTTCACTAGCATTGGTTTCTACCAGGGAGGGGCATCCATTTAAAACGGAGAAATTACTTTCCTGAAAAACCGAAATGATACGAAAGATTTGGGCACCTTCGGCTGACAGGGTATAGGTTCCCCCTTTGTCGACCATGAAAACCGCAAAATCATAATCCGAGAAAAAGCCTCTCAGTTCGCAGTCACCGGATAGGTCACGCCGGAGTGATCTGATGAATGGCGACGAAGCGTCGTAGGACAAGGAAATGGTGCCTTTGCCGGAGGTAAATGCAGCGGATAGTCCAAGGTCTAAAGCCGGATCTCCGACATTGACCTGCATCGCCGTGCCGGGACCGACCAGGCTTCTGCCGGCCAAACAGTTATTGGAAGTAGTAATGGTCAGATCAGCGTCGTTTACGTCGAAGAAGATGTTGTCGGAACATTTGACCTGGATTCGGACGCCGTCGCTGTTAATGTTCGGAAGTGTCACGGTTTGCTCGCCGTCGTTGGGAGTATTGGCGATCAGCACGGTAGAAAAAGTCTCTCCGCAATCCAACGATAGGCGGATGTCTACATTTGCGCAATCGATGACCCCCTGATCCGTTCCCGCTACCAACCAGCTTACGGTAATGTCAGTGCCGCCACTCAGCGTAGCGCTACTGTTTTGAGAGGTGAGGGCAAACGGCCCGTCGCCGGTAACATTTACGCTTACTGCGTCGCAGGCTGATCCGCCACCTCCCGGACAGTTATCCCTGACCAGAAAACTAAAATTCATGGTCCGGGCAACATTGGAAAGCGCCTCTCCCGTATTGTTTGGAACATTACCCGCTAAGATATTGGCCATCGCCGGAAAGATCCGGGTTGGGGAGGAAACGGGCGGAAAAGTTCTGAAGAGCGGCGCCAAAGGATCATCCGCGGCATTTTCCGGTGAGGCGGAGCCGCCGTTGTTCTTATCAATTTGTTCCCAACTATAGGTCAGTACATCCTGTTGGTCCGGGTCGATGGCAAAACCGGTCAGCATGAAAGGCGTACCCTTTGGGATGTTGTAGGTCGTATTCGATGGATTGGCATTGGCGGTCGGCGGTGTATTACCGGTCGACATGGTCGTGCCGCAAAGGTTGCCGTCAGTAGAGATAGATTGACAAGAACTTCCGGTGGTCATCCCACTGCCAATGAATCGGTTGATGGAGGCAAGGCTTTCTACGTGAAAGTAGTCGTCTCTACTGGATTGAAATTCGTCGATATTTTCATCACAACCGGCACTAGTACTCATAATGGTACTTCCCTGTCCCGGCTCGTATCTCTCGCAATTTCCACCGGTAGAGCAGCCATAGTTGGTGTGGCGACAACTGAACTGGTGGCCGAATTCATGTAACATCAAGGAAACTGAACTGGAGAAATTAAAAAGTATGGAATATCCACGTGCTTTGTCTATTCCATCAGCTCCCGTATCGTTATCGCATACCGAATATAGTTGTGCCCGCCCGGCGGCTGAAAAGGCATTGGTTTCGTGCATGCTGTGTCCGATGTCGAAGTCGGCAACGTCAATCTTTGAATTGATGTATATGGCACCATCATCGATGCTGGCGGTGGTACTGGTGGGGTTGGGAAATGGATTTTCCGTATTGTTGACAATGGGTGTGATGAGGTCGTCATTGTCGCCAATTAAAACCAGGCGAATGGCGGCTTCCCTTTCATAGACTAAATTGAGATCTGCCAGACGATTGGCAATGGCGGCATTAACCGAGGCCAGCGTAATGTTGTCATTTATGTCCCGATTGAGATCGGCGAATCCCGGAGTTACTGCCATTGCCAGGCGATAAATTCGAAGTTCGCTACCCACTTGAAAACAGGAATTGGCAATGATATCGGTAGGGGGGGCGCTGCGCAGATCAACTTCGCCAGATGGGAGTATTCCGCCATCACAAGTAATTTGTTGGCTTTTTTCCAGTCGATGACTTTTGTAGTTGCCCTGCGGCGTTTTGCGATCACTGGGTTCAATTCTTGTCAAGCCATTTCGGTCGCTGATGATGGCGTAGAGCTCGCCGAAGTTTAGATTGAGCCGAATGAGGCAAGTGGGGTCCTGGACGCTTCTTCCGGTGAAGGATCTGATTTCGGGATATTTGGGACCTAATTCGGGAGCTAAAACCGGAGCTTCGAAGACTTCGAATTCAGCATTTTGGCCACCAGGCAAAGGGAGCGTAATCCGATGGACGTTTTGCCGGTCATCAAAAGAGGGTGAATTAGGCTGCGTTTTGGTTAGTCGGGAACGCAGGTCGTTGAGGTCGATGCGCGACTCATTCTTTTGGGATTGAGCGGAGATGGAACCGGTCAATACACACAACAGAAAGAGTGTTAACAATTCTCGATTGCAGAATACAGACATTATTCGATTTTTAGGATACAAAACCAATAACGGTTAAAGCCAACAGCTTAGACCGATGGAATATCACTCGTTTTCCAGTCGAGAATTACCAACTATTTTCCAAACCCGGAGGATATCGACAATTATTCTTTTACTGGGGATACTGATTGATACTCGTAATTCGAATTGGCATTAGGTTTTTTCAGGAAAGAAAGTCGTGTTTGCATTTCGTTGGTGTAAATCTAATAAAATAATGATAAAATTGCCAAAGCGAAGATGGATTTGAGTGCATTTTTTTTCTGTAAAAATAAAGAATAACGCTTTCAATTGGTGTGTAGAATGCTTTAGGAAATTAACTTATTATAATTTTGCCTAATTCCGGGTCAATGCTTAATTTGGCCCCTATTCTATCGTCGTCCCTTATTATTGTCTACCTGTTTTCTTACAATCTGATCATTTATGAATTCGAACGCTGCCACGTACGGTTTCCGTATTCTCACCTTATTATTACCTGTGTTTTTCATCTTTTTGTTTCACAGTTCGAAGCCAGTGGGTTCTGAAAATCGCATCGCCACCTGGGGCGAAAACTTGATGGAGAAAAGAGCATCCTATCGAAGCTTGCGGGCCAATGGGGCACCTTTGGAACAAATGGATGCTTTTGTTGACCAATTTAGACGGGAATACCCCCTGTTGACCGATTGGCTGATGCAGGATCAGGAGGGAGAGTGGGAGGTATTCTTACAGCCGGATTTTGGCCCATCGCAGGATATTGCTTTAATTGAAGGCGTTTTGCGGGAATTGGATCTGATGCGTTTGCAAACGGAGGACCTGTGGGCCGAACTGGCTTATTGCCGATCACAGGAAGAGGTTGTAGGTGGCAAGCAGTTGTTGAGCCTCTATGTACGTTCTTGTGAACGGCGGCGAAAAGGGCGATTGAAAAACCTGTTGGCGCGGGAAACACCCATTGTTTTTGCTCAGCACGCCAATTTTAAAATGTCTTCAATTGGTTATACAGAAGGGTTATCTGACGCCAGAAAGGAAAGGTTTTTCAAACCGGGGGCAAAGCTGTCTTTATTGACTTTCAATGGTACGAAAGGAGAGGTGGAGCACCTGATTGAGGATGCTTACGGACTCATCCGGGATGTAGACGTTTCCGATGATGGTCGACGATTGGTTTTTGCCTGGAAGAAATCAGATCGATTGGATGATTATCACATATATGAATACAATCTCGATACCAGGGAGGTCCAACAATTGACAACCGGATTGGGGAGAGCCGATTACGAACCGGTCTACCTTCCGGATGGAGATATCCTCTTTACTTCTACCCGGCCGGAGCAAAGTGTTCCGTGCTGGTGGACGGAAACCAGCAACCTTTATCGCATGAATGCCGAGGGGCAGTTTTTGAGGCGTCTGGCGATTGATCAGGTACATACCTTATATCCACAGGTCATGGAGAACGGCCGGGTTTTATACACCCGCTGGGAGTACAATGACCGGGGCCAGAATTTTCCTCATCCCTTGTTTGAGATGAATCCGGATGGTACGGACCAAAGGGTCTTTTACGGAGGCAGTTCGTGGTTTCCCAATGCACTGCTACACGCCAGAGCAATTCCGGGAACAGAGCAAGTAATGGCCATTGTTGCCGGACACCATACCCGGCAGCACGGCAAGGTGGTGGTACTGGATGTGCGTGAAGGCCGTGACGAAGGTAAAGGCATGCAGTTCGTGGCGCCAAAACGGGAAGTGCCCTACGAACGCGTCGATGTCGCTCAGCAGAACGGTGACCAGTTTCAATATCCCTATCCGGTGAATGAAAACGAGTTTATAGTTAGTTATTTGCCGGAAAAACCGGGGGCAAAATATCCGCAGTACGGCGATGATGGAATTTATGGATTGTATTGGATGGACCTGGACGGCAATCGAGAATTGCTGTACAGCGACGGAAAACTATCGGTCGGACGACCAGTGCCGCTGGTGAAGGCGATTCAACCGATGGTAAAACCGGATACTGTTGATTACGCCCAAAGTAAGGGCGTCTATTACGTGAAAGATGTATACCAGGGAACGGGCTTGAAGGGTATTGAAAGAGGTACGGCCAAGAAGATACGGGTTGTGAAACTGGCTTTTCGGGCCGCAGGAGTGGGAATGAGCAGGAACCGAGGAGAGGGTGGGGGAGCGATCAACAGTACACCGGTAGCCATTGGCAATGGAAGCTGGGATGTAAAAGAGATCTTGGGTGAAGCCGACATCTACGAGGACGGATCGGCACTCTTTGAAGTACCGGCCATGGCTTCGATCTATCTGCAAGTCCTGGATGAGAAAAAGCGCGTTATCCAGACCTCCCGCTCCTGGGATACGGTACGGCCCGGAGAGCGCAAAGCCTGTCAGGGTTGTCACGTCAAGGAAGAAGCTAATTACTATGCGTTCCAGGAAGAAAATACGTTGGCCTGGAAAAATGGAGTTCAAGAGCTTACCCCCTTCTACGGACCCTCGCGCGGATTTAGCTTTGTGAAGGAAATCCAGCCTATTCTGGACCAAAAATGCATTTCCTGCCACAATGGAGAACAGTCAGGTGTCTTGAGTTTAAGGGGAGAATTAAAAGCGCGCAACACCATTGAAAAACGACTGTGGAGCGACGCCTATCTCAATTTGACACACGCCAATTTAATCGAAGATCCAAGAAATCAGGCTGCCTACTACATTGGGCAATCCGAGAATAAAATCGTCAATTGGATCAACAAAATGTCCAGACCGACGGAGTTGGAGCCCTATTCCTTCGGGGCGGCGAAAAGCCAACTGATGGATATGTTGGAAGCGGGACATCACGGCGTTGCTTTAACTGCTGAAGAATACCATAAACTGGCGGCGTGGTTGGATTTGTTAGTGCCCTTTGTCGGCGATTATCGGGAAGCCAACGATTGGTCTTCAGATGAACTCGCCTACTACAATTACTATCAATACAAGAGAGAACAACATGCGGAAGAGGAATTGAGGAATATCCGGGAATGGATGATGGCAAAAAATAACGGGGGGAAACTACAGCCGTGGCAAATCAGAAAAGAAGACGATGAATTAGATACCCGATATCGAATCCTGGAAGGGGAATTTGCGCGAACTGCGGATAATACCTGGGAGCTCAACCTCGGAAGAACGGCGATGATTGATCGGATTGAAATGGATTTCGGTATGCAACAGGATGGACTTTCCGCTCCCTCTTCCGTCATCATCACTCTTTCTGATCAATCTAATCTGCGGAAAGATTTCGAACCGGGGAGCAAGCGGTTCGTGGTATCCTTTGGTATCCCGCGCAACGCCAATGGCTTCCGGGTCGACATCAAGGAAAAAGACCAACAGTACGATCTTAAAGGGGTAAAAGTATGGGGTAGGGATATGACAGAACTACCCTACTTCGAATCCTATCACCCCTACCTAAAGTTGGGTGAATAAGACTAACGGGCCAGCCATCCTCCATCGATGGGTATGATCGATCCATGTAGATAATCGGCGGCAGAAGACGCCAGGAAGACCACCGTTCCTTGGATGTCTTTGGGGTGGCCCCAGCGACCGGCCGGAATGCGATCCAATATAGATTGGTTGCGCCGAGGATCGGCTCTAATGCCGGCAGTTACTTCCGTTATCAGATAGCCCGGGGCAATGGCGTTTACGTTGATACCACGGGCCGCCCATTCGTTGGCCAAAGCTTTGGTCAATCCCATCACCGCACTCTTGGCAGCAGTGTAGGAGGGTACGGTGAGTCCGCCTTGGAAAGATAACATAGAAGCCAGGTTGATGATCTTACCTCCCTCGCCGTGCTCTACAAAGCGCCGGGCAGCAGCTTGCGAAAGGAAAAACACACTGTTTAGGTTGATGTCAAGAACGGACCGCCAATCTTCTTCCCGAAATTCAAGGGCTGCGCCGCGACGAATGATACCGGCATTGTTCACCAGAATGTCGATCCGATCCAATTTTTCGCAACATTCCCGTATGATGAGGTCCGCCCCGGCGGGAGTCAAGCCGGAAAGATCTACTTCCTTAGCATGACAATTTCTCCCGAACTGCAGAATCGCAGCGCGCGTATCCGTACAGGGAACACGGTCCAATAGAAAGAGATCGGCTCCGGCATCGGCCAATCCGGAGGCGATGGCTCGTCCTAATCCACGGGCTGCACCGGTGACCAAAGCCACCTTACCCTGAAGGTCAAAAGTTTGTAGGATGCTCATGATCAACGAATGAATTGTTCGACAAAACTTTCACCAAGGCCCGCTTTTTCGTAGTGTTTCATACACATTTCGATCTTTGTAAAAACATCCTCGTAACCGATGGCCTTTCCGGCTTCATCGACATAGATCATGGCACCGTTGACGTTAAACATTGTGATCATTTCATCGTCGCTATCCACCACTAAGGTGTGGGTTTCTCCGGGTGGTTCAAACAAAAATTTTCCGGGACTGGCGACGAAGTCGTGCTCCAGGTAGTGCCAGTGTCCCTTGATCACGTATCCAAAAACGGGAGCGGGGTGCCGGTGGCGACTCAGCACTCCGGATCGTCGAACCCTAAGCAGGTTGAACCATCGACCACCTACGGTATCCAGTAGTAAGGGTCGGAACCAGATGTTGGGAGCTTGCGGGACCCATACTCTTTCATCGTCCGGAATGGCGTCGAAAACCATATCCGGTTTTGCGTAGGGAGGTAGTTCCCAGATTTGATTGCTCATTGTTTTTTCAACAAGATAGGCAAGGCATTAAAATTTATCCAAAAACCCGCTTGAAAATTTCCTCTTTGTCGATGCTTCGGTCTACGCCCGGAGAACGCAATTGAATGTCCATGCCACCGTCGACTACCAATTCGATCCCGGTGACGTAATTGGCGTCTTCGGAAGCCAGATAAGTGGCAGCACCGGCCATATCTTCCGGTGTGCCCGGGCGTCCCAGTGGAATGGTTTTTTTAGCCGCATCACCTCCAAAGGCTCCTCCCATGAGGTTCTCAACCGCGGTATTGCCCGGAATAATCGTATTGGTTCGGATGTTCCAGGGAGCGAGATCCAAAGCGCAGGATCGGGTCAGAGCCGCAATTCCTCCTTTACTGGCGTCGTAGGAAGCCAGGTGCCGATGAGAGCGGGTGCCGCCACCGGAGCCGATGTTAATGATGGAACCACCGTCGGCCACCCCGTTTTCGACCTGACGGACCATCATCCTGGCGGCGCGACTGGCGCAATAGAAAGCTCCGTTCAGGCTGATATCGATGTTTTTCAGCCAGACCTCATCACTCAATTCCAGAAAATTGACGTTGGCCGGGGGATAGTGAACGAGTGCGGCGTTGTTGATCAAAATGTCTACTCTGCCAAATACTTCCAGTGTCTTCGAAAACAATCGATCGACCTCGGCTTGAACGGCAACATCGGTTGGCACAAAGATCGCCTGTCCTCCCGCCGCAATGATGTCGGCTACTACTTTTTGAGCCTTTTCACGATTGATGTCGGCAATGACGAGGTGTGCGCCTTCCCGGGCGAATCTGCGGGCACAACCGGCTCCGATGCCCTGGGCGCCACCAGTAATGACGGCGACCTTATTTATTAATTTCATGCATGCTGTTTTTTTGATGTAATCCATGTTTCTTTCGATACCTCGAAGGTGATACGGTATTGAATTTATTGAATTGTTTGTGAAAGAACGGCAGCGATTCGTAGCCACAGGCAAAACCGATCTGAGCGATCGGCCAATCGGTATCGATCAACATTCTTTCGGCCATACTGATCCGGTATTCATTGAGAAATCTGAAAAAAGGCCGCCCCATTACCTTGCTAAAAAAACGGGAAAAGGATTGTTCGGTCATATTGACCAGGGCCGCAGGTTCGCGAAGGTAAATTTTGCGCTGATAAGAAACCCTGACAAAGTCGTGAATTTTGGCCATTCTGCTGGTGTATTCGGCGGGTAGATCGTCTTTGAAGTCGGCTTCCGACAAGGTCTGATACCGGCATTGCGATAATTGTACCAGCAGGGACAATAGTTGGACGTACAGGTTTTGCCCTTTCAAGGTCGTTAGCCTTTCCATTGACTCGGAATAAAGCAAAACGTCTGCCGCATCGAAGAGGATACCTCGCGAGGAGGATTGCAACATTTTTCGCAATGGATTTAATTCCGGGGCCCGGGCAAAGATGCCGGCATTCCATTGGATAACGGTGGAGCGGGAGGGAGCAATTTGTCCGGCGTGGTTTTTCCAGCAATGTGGCAAATTGGAACTCAGCAGCACCAGTTCGCCCGGTTCGTAAGCCCCTACGTAATCGCCAATAAACTTTGTCCCAACGCTTTCCCAAATATAGGTCAGTTCATACTGAGGGTGAAAATGCCAGGGGGCATCAAAGTGCTCCTGGGCATAGTTAAAAGCCAGAATGGATTTGTTTTTTCCAAGATCAACTTGTTCAAATACCGGTTTCACAAATTGCCTTTTTTTCCATTCAAATATAAAGAAGTTGTTCCAGGTTTCTCCATCGGCCGCAAAAACAGTAAATGATCAATTGGTGAATGAAGGTTCGGGGTGTCTTCTTGGGAAATATGGATGTTAAGTAAGTCATCAATTTAATTTGCCTGATTCTGATGGGCTCTTTTTTCCTTTGACGGTGTTACAAAAATCCTCATTATGCTCTGGCATAACTCTG
>JANQRV010000489.1 GCA_028284395.1 Saprospiraceae bacterium | reverse complement strand
GCTCACGTCCTAGACCGCCTAACCGATTTCGAAAACCTCCTGGCTCCGATCGATGACCCCGAAAAGATCGAGTCCCTATTTAGTTCTAAAACCCGGACTTCATGAAACATATATCACGTCTGACGGTATCTCTCGAATCGGATGGTGAACTTCATGAAGTTGGAGAGCTGGCGCACAGTGGCCGAAAGATATACTTCAAATACTATCCTCGCTTTATGGATCTGGGGATAGAGATATCACCATTGAAACTTCCACTTTCCGATCGGATTCTCACTCCCGACACCAATATATTTGATGGTTTGTTCGGGGTTTTCAACGACTCTCTACCCGATGGCTGGGGCCGTCTGCTTCTAGATCGAAAACTGCTTCGACAAACCGGTTCTTACAGCCAAATCACACCATTGGACCGGCTCGCTTCACTCAGCCCTAATAGCCTCGGAGCCCTCTCCTACCAACCCACTCATCTACTCGACACCACTGGTACCGACGCTTTATACCTGGACGATCTGGCAAGTGAATCCCAAAAGGTGCTATCGGGCACCGCTTCCGACATCATTGATCTTCTTTTTTCACTCGGGGGTTCTTCCGGCGGCGCCCGCCCAAAGATCTTTGTTGGTTACCACCCGGGTACTGGTAAAATCATGCACGACCCGGGCAACCTTCCCGAGGGATATGAACACTGGATTATCAAATTTCCCGCCTCTAATGACCCCCAAGATATTGCCCAAATAGAACATGCCTATTACAAAATGGCCGTGGCTGCCGGTCTCCAAATGAGCCCTAGCAAAATCTTTTACGGCAACTCCGGAAGAGCGTACTTCGGCACTAAACGATTTGATCGCGAAGGAAATCGACGCATTCATCTTCACTCAGCCAGCGGTATTATGCACGACAATTTCCGGCTCAGTAACATGGACTATGGTCATCTGCTCGATTGTGCCTTTCGTCTGGAAAAACAAGCCCCGGTCCACGAAAAGGTCTTCCGCCTGGCCGCCTTCAACCTTTTCGCCCATAACCGAGATGATCACAGCAAGAACGTTTCCTTTCTGATGACGGGGTTGGGTACCTGGTCTCTTGCTCCGGCTTATGATCTTACTTTTTCCAACTCCTCCCATGGCTTCCACAGTCTAACATTTGCCGGTGAAGGCAAAAATCCAACTGAGAAACACTTACTTGAACTGGCCAAAATCTTTTCCATCAAAAATGCCAAAGTCATCATCTCGGAAGTCCGGGAAACCGTCAGCAATTGGAAAAGCCACGCTAGGGACAGCGGCGTGAGTCCCGAATCCTTACAAAGAATACACCAGGTACTGGCCGCCATTGGTTAAGCAAAATGAAAGTGTGAACACTCAAAGAAAAAACCATGGATCAACTCAAATCAGAAACCACCATGAGAAAGAAAGGACTTCCCGTATGGGCCAGGATCCTACTGGTCATTCTGGTCTACATCATACTGACCATCATCTTCCAACTGATTGGAACAGTAATAGCCGGGATTCCATTAACGGAACTGGATACAGCAACCGATATGGACCTTACTCAACACCTCATCGTTCAGGGATTTGGCTTAATCGCGTTGATCCTGACCGTCTCTTTTTTCCGCAGGTTTGTCGATCGGGAATCCATTGCATCGTTGGGATTTGTCAAGCAGAATCGGCTATCGGAGTGGTGGCACGGGTTTGTGACCGCCCTGGTCATCCTGGGCATGGGCTCTTTCATCCTATATTTAGCCGGCCTGATGGATTTTACCAACTTTCAACTGGATCTGCCCACCTTAGTGCTTGGCTTTTTGCTTTTCACGATGGTGTCCTTGAACGAAGAAATTTTGATACGAGGTTATATCCTGAATAACCTTTTGAAATCCATGGGTAAGTACTGGGCCTTGTTGATCAGTGCCCTGATCTTCATGGCCTTTCACCTGTTCAATGCGAACTTATCGGCCGTGGCAGTCGTCAATTTGTTGCTGGCCGGCATTCTTTTGGGGTCCACCTACATTTACACCCGTAGCCTATGGTACCCGATCAGTCTGCATCTCTTCTGGAATTACTTACAGGGGTCAGTGCTTGGTTATTCGGTCAGTGGCGAAGCCATGGAATCGGTAGTCAAAGCCAGGCCAATGGGAAATGACCTCATCAGCGGTGGAGCGTTCGGGTTTGAAGGATCTCTTTTGTGCACCTTATTGATCATCCTTGCCATTGGTTTGGTAATTCGGAAACACCATTCCGGCCCCGTACAATAATGCTTGAAGTTACTCCTTAGAATCCCAAGAAGTACATAACTGGCAAATCTTAAGATTTGCCAGTTCTTAAGAACTGTCTTAAAACTTTCTTATTATTTTGCACCCAGGCAATATGAATTCCCTAAAACAAGTTCCAACTAACAATATTTCTCGACAAATCCTTTACCTAATGAAGCACATTCTGCTGTACACGTTCTTGTTCTGTTTACCCACATTAGCCGATGCACAGGCTGCCAAAACCATCGACTTCAAAGACAAACTAAAGGCCATTACCAACAGTTATTTTATGGCTTACAATGATCACAACATCGATCGGATGTTGCTGTTTTACGACGACAGCGCCGTACTGATTGACAAGACTTTGGACCACAGTCTACAAGGACCGAAAGAATTTCGCCGCGTTGCTACCGAGGCCTTCAATGGTCCCAGTCCGGTATACAAAAACTTACGTTTCAAAGTCTTCGGAATGGAACAAGACGATTACAAAGTGACCGTAAAGGGTGAAATGCAAGGCATAGAGTGGAATCGGGGTTACTTATCCAACTGGAAATTCAGAAGCGAGATCTTTTACAATGAAATGGGGAAAATTATCAAACAGGTCGATTACATCGATTATCCACAGCAGGTAATCAGCGATGCCAACCGGTATGGCAAAAAGAACAAAAACTAGTTATCGGTCGCATACATAGCGTCGATCTCTTTGGCAAAGTCGGCCATCACCTTCGATCGGATGATCTTCAGGGTGTTGGACAACTGTCCTTTCTCGACGCTCCACTCTTCGTGAACGAGGTGAAATGCCCGCACTCTCTGATGATTCGGAAGCTGCTGATTAACGAGATCTATCTCTCGTTGGATCCGCTCCCGAATCTTGATGTTTAAGGCCATGTACTGAGGACTGGTCCAGTGGATATTATGGGCTTCGGCGAACTCCTCCAGCAGGCTAAACTCTGGATAAATGAGGGCGGTAAGGTACGGGCGCTGAAAACCGATGATCAACAATTGATCGATCAATTCCGACTCCCGAAAGATATTTTCCAATACCTGCGGGGCAATGTATTTGCCGGCAGAAGTCTTAAAAATATCTTTCTTCCGATCGGTGATGGCCAGGAACCGTTTGCGTACAAATTTTCCGACATCTCCGGTCCGCAGCCAGCCGTCGGACGAAAGGACCTTGCGGGTTTCGGCTTCCTGCTTGAAATAACCTTGCATGACGTTTGGTCCTTTGACAAGGATTTCGCCTTCCCCGTTTTCGTCGGGATCATCAATTTTGACTTGCACATTTGGCAACGGTAATCCTACCGTTCCGAAAGAATTAAGACCGGGCGCAAATCGATTTACGGCAATGGCGGGCGAAGCCTCCGTCATTCCATACCCTTCTCGGAGTTTGATGCCAGCGGCAGCAAAGATCTTTCCCAATTCCGGTTTTAAGTGTGCCGCACCGACGATGATACCCACAAGGTTATTTCCCAAAGCCTTGCGAAAGCGGCGAAAAATGAGCATACGGGTCAGCAAGAGTTTAAACCAGGAAATGAGATTGAATTGCTTTTGATTGTAGTACTTAACGCCAGACTTGACCGCCCAATCGATCAGCTTCCGTCCCAACCAGTTTTGTCTAGATTGGTACAATAGGGCCTCCTGATACAGCTTCTCAATGATCCTGGGCACCGAGGTAAAGAGGTGGGGTTTTGCTTCCGCATAGCTTTGTTGGATGTAACTGCGTTTGCCGGGGAAATAAATCGATGCTCCTACTGCCAGATAACTGTAGATCGTTGTGCGCTCGAATATGTGGCTGTAGGGCAGAAAACTAAGTACCCGGCTTTGATTATCTAAGGGAAGCATGGGTACGGTTGCACTTAGATTACTGACGATGTTGTGATGAGAAAGCATTACCCCCTTTGGCCTACCGGTCGTCCCGGAAGTGTAGATGATCGTCGACAAGTCATGGGCTTTAATGCTCATCCCGATGTCTTCCAGGGTTGAACTTGCCAACGGTCGGCTTTTAGCCAATAACTCCTCCAGATTATTTTCCCCGTTTCCATAGATTTCGATGACCTGATTTTGGCGTTGATCATCCTGGTCGAAAAAACGTTCTCGCCCCAGGTAATCCCGAACAAAACACAATCGAGGTTCAGTCTCTTCGAGTACATATTCAAACTGTTGTCGGGAAGAAGTACTGTGTACCAAAACCACCACAATGCCAATGTGTTGTGCCGCCAAATCTAAAAATAACCATTCGGCAGTTCCCATTTCTGGTATCAGAACCACCAAATCGCCTCTTTGCACCCCCAATTCCTGTAGCATTCCCGCGTAGTGACGTATTTGCTCCAGCACTTCCGAACTGGAATAGGCCTTCCATTGGCCTTTATACTTCGACACAATGGCTCTTTCATTGTAACTTTTAAGTTCCTGAAGAGTTGGTATTTCAAAGGTTTTGGTAAAACTCATGGTCCTTACAATCTTGGTATCTGAATCAACCTCTAATCCGCTGCCTGTTGTAGCAAATCGTAAATGTGTTCGTGGTATTCCGGGAAAGAAGGAAGGTTGTTGTGTCCACCACCCTCGATCTCGATCAATTCAATATTTTCGGGTTTTAGATCCTTCAACTTTCTTGAATCCGTAATGGGAATTAAGCGGTCCTTGTCACCGTGAATAATGAAGACCGGTGCATTGACTTGCTTGATAAACTGGTCGGTTCGGATCTGATAGCGCAAAATCCACTTAAGGGGAAGGATAAAGGCCCACCTTCTGGCATTGTGGTAAAAGCTGTAATAGGGAGAGTCCAGAATCAACATTTTCGGATCGTTCCAGGAAGCAATCCGTGTGGCAATGCCGGAACCCAAGGATCTTCCGTAAATAATGATCTGGTCTTCCGGGTATTGCTTTTCCAACCAGCGGTAAATGTGTTGCGAATCGTTGTACAACTTACTTTCCGTCCGTTTACCACGACTCTTACCAAAACCTCGATAATCCATCATGAAAAAATCGTAGCCATTGCTGATAAAATCTTTGGCAAATTTCGCCCAACCTTTAATACTACGGGAATTACCTTTAAAATAATAGATCAGTCCGCGACTGTTGGGTACCCGAAAGTGGATGCTGTTGATGCTTCCACCATCTTCCATCTCAAAGGTCTTTTCTTCAAAATCAAAAGGGTATTGAAAAGAAAAATAGGAAGGAAGGATCTCGGGTCGAAAAAAGAAGTAGTGCTGAAAGACGTAGACCAGAACAACCAGGGCAACATAAATAATAGCAAGAATGAAAATGATCTTTAGCACAGAGTTGGTTTTACTAGCTTTAAAAATAAAGAATATCTTCTAAATCCAAAGTTTATTCCCCATCAACTATCTTTGCCAAAGCAGCAACAGCAGCAATAGCAGCAATAGTAACAACAGTAACAATAGAAACAACAGTAACCAAAGCAACACCACGACCATCAGCAACACAAAACACCAAAGAATGAAACTTCTACTGAGTATTTTGGGTATAACCGCCGGCATCTACCTATTAGCCATGGTAGGGCTTATTCTTTTTCAAAACCGGTTGACGTTTCAAACCGTAAAGATGAGACCAGAAGCCGCATTTGAATTTCAGGCACTCCACAAGGAAGTTTACCTAGAAGACAGGGAGGAAAATCTCAAAATCCATTCCCTGTTCTTTCCGGCTAAGGAATCTTCCAATGGTATCATTCTCTATTTCCACGGCAACAGCGGTAACTTGAAGCGTTGGGGGCAGTATGCGTCCGATTTCACCAGTCTTCACTATGATTTTCTGGCCATCGATTATCCGGGCTACGGCAAAAGTTCGGGTAAACCTTCCGAGGAAGGGTTTTACGCAAGTGCCCGGCTGGCTTATGAGTGGGCGGCAGCAAAATACAAGCCATCCGATATTGTGATCTACGGCCGCTCCATTGGCTCGGGGCCTGCTTCTCATTTAGCGGCCCGGGTGGATGCTCGACTGCTGATCCTCGAGACACCATTTTACAGCTTTAGGGACCTTAGCAAAAAAAATCCATTTCTTTCGATCTTCCCCATTCCGCCAAAACAACACTTCCCGGTCAACGAACACCTGGAAGCGACAAACTGCGAAATCGCACTTTTCCACGGCACCAAAGACCGGGTAGTACCGCTTTCATCAGCGATGAGACTCAAGTCACTGGTTCCGAAATCAGAAAATTTTATCATTATTCCCGGAGGCAAGCACCGGAATTTGAGCGATTTTCCGGAATATCATGGTGAGCTGAAAAGGCTTTTGCAGCGAGTTCCAGTTGGAACCTTATAAACCAATTGGTCGTTCATTCAGGTGGATATAAATTTCAATACAAAATTCCAAATACATGAAAAAAATCGTGGTACTATCGGGTGCAGGAATCAGTGCAGAAAGTGGCATCAAAACCTTCCGGGATGCTGATGGTCTATGGGAAAATCACGACATACAGGACGTCGCTTCACCCGAGGGTTGGCGCAGGAACCGGCCACTTGTACTGGATTTCTACAATCAAAGGCGACGTCAACTACACGAAGTCAACCCCAACGCCGGGCATATAGCACTCACTGAATTGGAGGCTAAATAC
Source organism: Saprospiraceae bacterium (assembly GCA_028284395.1). Lineage (GTDB taxonomy): Bacteria > Bacteroidota > Bacteroidia > Chitinophagales > Saprospiraceae > JANQRV01. The sequence goes on along the minus strand of JANQRV010000489.1, from coordinate 44,116 downwards.
AACGTAACCATTGTTACTCAAAACATCGACGATCTGCACGAAAGGGCGGGAAGTACCGATATCATACACCTCCACGGTGAACTATTTAAGGTGAGAAGCACTGTCGACGAAACCATCGTACTGGATTGGAAAGGAGACCTGGTGGAAGGCGATCATTGTCGCCTGGGAAGTCAGTTGAGACCTCATATTGTCTGGTTTGGAGAAATGGTGCCAATGCTGGAAAAAGCGGCCATTGTGACCTCTCAAGCCGATGTTATTCTCATCATTGGCACCTCCATGCAAGTGTATCCGGCCGCCGGCCTGGTGGGTTATGCTCCACCTTATGCCCAGGTCTATTACATCGATCCAAAGCCTTCCATCAATTATGAATTAAGTAGTTCAAAGAACCTCACCATTGTGGAAGAAGTGGCCTCGACCGGAGTTCGCAAAGTAGTAGATGAATTGCTTACTTCATTGTAAACATCAGAGAAACTCCGGAAAACCAGTAGACGTCGTTCTTATCTGGATTTGCAGACATACTGATGCCGTCCAGGTAATCATCAAATGGCAATCGCACGCTTGTTTCTCCCTGCAGAATGAAATTCTGACCGAAGTCAAATTTTACCCCAAGCCCCATTGGAATCGCCAATTTGGCTTGGCCTTCGCCGTTAATGCGATCTTGCTCAACCGGTGAACGGTCTCCAGCTTTAAAACCTTCGGGAAACAATGCTTGTGGATTGACAAAGGCAATGGCTGCTCCAACGTAACCAAATGGAGAAACAAAGAACTTCTTCTTGCCGCCCATTCTATGACGGGCCATTTCTAGAGGTTCCCACTCTCCCAGTGCGGATAATTCCATGATGGAAGTACGAAAGCTATAACCGCGGCCTTCGTGAACATCTTCGTCGCTTAAGCGGGTAAACGTAAGATTGCCTCTCAAAGCAAAATTCTCCGCCAGGCTGGAACGGGCAGAAAGTGCCAGTGCAAAATTAGATTCGGAAAGGGGAAATTGCTGCGAAGCTAAATCTCCCTGGTAAGTGGCCAACCCCAGAAATACACCGGCTTCCCAGTAGGAAGTGGCCTTGGGTTTTTTCTGAGCTTCAATACATGACAAAAAGGTGAAGATTAGAAGAATTGTTAATAGCAAATTTTTCATGACGATGTTAGATTAAGGGACTATGATGAAAATCGATTACAACGATCTATATAGGGAGGCGATTGATAGATCATGTGAGAGGTCAATACCACAAATTTAAAAATTTTTTAATTCATAAAATACAGAATCAAAAACCTTAACACATTAAATGTGATAACAATAGACCTACAACAAAAGACTTTTACTGGGATAAAGCTTGAGGAGCAAAATACCGGGGCTGGCAATTGGTAAACTTATACGGTGAACAAACCTAAAAGGGTTCGGCCTTTACCATTTTATTAGGGACCAAATCCGGGTTGATTTCAACCATTGGTATTTGGACCGTTGCTTCTTCAGCTGTTGTGAAAATTTAGAGTATTTAGAATATTGAATTTCCATTTCGTCCTCGATGGTGCCATTGCCATTCAAATCAAACAACGGACAGCCGTTGCCCAGGAGGGTTCCGGCGAGTTTTGGACAGTCGTCCGCTAAATCGGGAATGGCGTCCAAATCTTGATCCGGACAGCCGCCAGTAGAAGCAACACCAGCCAATTCTGGACAGTCATCCAGTACATCTTCGACGCCGTCACCATCCGTATCCGGGCAGCCGTTAAATGCGGGGAGACCAAAGATGTTGGGACATAAATCGGCAGTATCACCGATGCCATCACCGTCCGTATCCGGACAGCCATTGGTTTCGAGTCCTCCTTCCTCCTTCGGACAATTGTCTTCCTTATCTATGATTCCGTCCCGATCAGAGTCCTTAGGCTGAAATCGGATTCTCAGATTTGCCCCGGCAAACCAATACCAGTCATTGACATCCGGATTTCCGGAAACACTGACCCCATCAACGTAGTCCGTAAAGGTCATCCGCGCACCTCCTTCCAATCCCAACTCCAATGACTTACTAATATTGAACAGCAGACCTCCGGTAATGGGAATGACGAGGTTGGCTCCCTGCTCTGCCATTGCACTTTTATCTTTTTCTATCTTTTGAATGAAACCGTTACCGACCGTGGTATCGAATGAATTCTTGGCATTGAAGCGGGCGACCCCCAGGCCGGCGACCAGGTAGGGAGAAATACTTCTGGGGCGAGCAACGGATAAACTGTCCCGTGTCATGGCAAATGGCGACCATTCCAACATCAATGCCAATTCGCCAATGGAGGACTCAAAGCTGAAATTCCTCCTGCGTCGACCTCCCTCTTCGCTTGAATTTAGATCAGTGCCTCCAATTTTTCCGAAAAATAATTGGCCACGCAACTTAAAATACGGACTCAAACTATAATGATTGGTAATGCCAATTCCAAATCGGGTTTCCCCCGGGTAGGGCGGTAACGTCTCTACCAAATCGCCTTGATAGTTGGCGCCCCCAAGAAAAATACCACTCTGCAATTTGGATTGGCAAAACACTGTTATCGGTGTCATTATTGCCCATAAAACCACAGCGACCTTTGTGATTTGTATCCTCATAGCCTCTAAATTTTGCCTCGACACAGTTGCCGTGGCTCATTTTTTTAAAATGGCGCTTTAGCCTTCATAGTGTGTGTGTTATCTATTTAAACAAATAGCTTTTCTGGAAATGGGAATACTTACCTAGCTGCCAAATTCAATACATCACAATCTAAGAGATAGGTAGACACAGGCATAATATGCCGACTGGCAGCGTTTGCTGAAAAATGGTTTCCCTTCAGTGAACTTGATTGGATAGACGTGATCTACAACTAATAATGCAAAAGATTGAATTTTATTTTATGAAGTTGTCCAAAGTTTTCTCCTGATGCCAAAAAACAGCATTTTTTGTCCGACAAGAAAGCTATGAACAACTTTCAATAAAGGTAACAAAATCAAAAAAAAAGGTGAACTGTATCGCAACAGTCCACCAGAATAAGCATCAGCAAGTTGAATTAAGACTTAATATTCAATGCTTAGCTCCCACACATTAAGCAATCAGGATCATCCAGATCACATACTGCTCCCTGGACGTCTGTATCGTTGGATGAAGTATCATTCATAGTGTTGATTTGTGTTCCGCTTCCATTTCTACCTTTGATCACCTCTTGTTGCGCTTTTTGGCTGACCGTAAACTTGATTGGGTCCGTGGCTGCTTTTGACCTGAGGTAGTACATCCCCGTTTTCAAACCTCTTTCCCAGGCGTAGAAATGCATGGAAGATAGCTTGCCAAAGTTTGGATTCTCGACGAAGAGGTTCATACTTTGGCTCTGGCAAATGTAGGCCCCACGGTCCGCTGCTTGGTCAATAATCACTTTCTGGCTGATTTCCCAGACGGTCTTATACATTTGCTTCAGGTCATCCGGGATCTCCGGGAAATTCTGGATCGAACCATTTGCCGCCATCAATTTCTGTTTCATCTCATTATTCCAGAGTCCCAAGCCAATGAGGTCCTTCAAAAGATGTTTATTCAGTACAATGTACTCGCCCGATAACGTACGTCGGGAGTAAATATTCGAGGTATACGGTTCGAAACACTCGTTATTCCCGAGAATCTGTGAAGTAGAAGCCGTAGGCATCGGTGCCAGCAATAGACTATTGCGAACGCCCTGTTTTTTGATTTTCTTCTTCAGATCGCTCCAATTCCAACGATCACTCGGGGTTACTCCCCACATGTCATACTGTAATTCCCCTTTGCTGACCGGCGACCCTTTATAACTTTCATAATGCCCATCTCGACCAGCCAATTCGCAGGATTCCGTCAATGCCGCGAAGTACATCGTTTCGAAGATTTCCTTATTCAGTCTCTTCGCTTCCTTGCTGTCAAAGGCAAACCGCATTAAAATGTAAGCATCGGCCAAGCCCTGTACCCCAATCCCAATGGGACGGTGCCGCATGTTGGAATTTCGTGCCTCTTCGATCGGGTAGTAATTGACATCGATGATCTTATTCAAATTCCGGGTAACTACCCGGGTTATTTCATACAACTTTTCGAAGTCGAAGGTCCTGTCTTCTTTGACAAACTTCGGTAGAGAGATCGAAGCCAAATTACAGACCGCTACCTCATCCGGTGAGGTGTACTCCATGATCTCAGTGCACAAATTACTGGAACGGATGGTTCCGAGGTTCTTCTGATTCGACTTTCGGTTGGCCGCATCCTTATAAAGTATATAAGGCGTACCGGTTTCGATCTGAGACTCGAGTATGGCAAACCACAACTCCTGGGCCTTTACCACTTTCCGGGCTCTCCCCTCTTCTTCGTATTTGTGGTACAAAGCTTCAAATTCTCCTCCATAGCTGTCGTAGAGACCGGGCGACTCATTGGGACAAAACAAAGACCAATCACCGTCTTGTTTGACTCGCTCCATGAACAAATCCGGAATCCACATGGCGTAAAACAAGTCTCTGGCCCTTAATTCTTCTTTGCCATGATTTTTCTTAAGCTCCAGGAAATCAAATACATCTGCATGCCAAGGCTCCAAGTATACAGCGAAGGCCCCTTTCCTCTTTCCACCTCCCTGATCAACATACCGAGCGGTATCATTATATACCCTTAGCATCGGAATAATACCATTTGATGTGCCGCCGGTACCTTTGATATAACTGCCCTTGGCTCGAATGTTGTGAATGCTAACCCCGATGCCTCCGGCAGACTGTGAAATTTTGGCACAACGCGATAAAGTCTCAAAAATACCGGAGATGCTGTCGTCCGTCATCGACAATAAAAAGCAGGATGACAATTGGGGCTTTGGAGTACCCGCATTAAACAAAGTCGGTGTGGCGTGGACAAACCACTTTTCAGACATGTAGTTGTAGGTTTCTACTGCCGATCCAATGTCTTCTCCATGGATCCCAACGGCTACCCGCATCAACATGTGTTGTGGCCGTTCTACGACATTGCCGTCCATTCTCAGGAGATAAGATCTTTCCAGGGTCTTAAATCCAAAGTAATCAAAGTTGTAATCGCGGTCGTAGATGATGGCCGAATCCAATTCATCCTTGTGGTTGAGAATGATGTTGTAGGTATCTTCACCAATTAAACCGGCCTTTTCTCCCGTCTTTGGATCAATGTACTTATACAGTGCTTTGATGGTCTGCGTAAAAGACTTTTTCGTGTTCTTGTGTAAGTTGGAAATCGCAATCCGTGCTGCCAGTAGTGCGTAGTCTGGATGATCCGTAGCCATAGTGGCTGCCGTTTCAGCAGCAAGATTATCCAGTTCGGTAGTGGTGACGCCGTCGTATAACCCCTGGATCACTTTTTTGGAAATCTCGATGTAATCGACGTAGTCGGTTTCCAAACCGTAACAAAGCCTCTTGATCCTGGCGGTAATTTTATCGAAACTGACATCCTCGAGTTTGCCGCTTCTTTTGATGACTTGCATAATGTGTGGGATTTTAAAATTTTTGAATAGTATCAGTAAGTTGAAAGCTTTTTATGCAACTCTAAAATTCCTCATCGAGGCTGAAAACTTGTTTTTCCCGTTCGGTCATCACTCCCGCCTTTTGGTAATCGGCCACCCGTTTTTCAAAGAAATTAGTTTTTCCCTGCAGTGAAATCAGGTCCATCCAGGGGAAGGGATTTTCGACACCATATACTTTATCCTGTTTAAGTGCTACCAGTAATCGATCGGCCACAAATTCGATGTATTGACGCATGAGGTCGGCATTCATACCAATGAGATTGACTGGCAATGACTCCGAAACGAACTCCTGTTCAATACTGACCGCATCCGTGATCATCCTGCGTATGGTTTCTGGTGCCAATTTGTGTACGATGTGGTCATTGTACAAAAGACAGGCAAAATCACAATGCATTCCTTCATCCCTTGAGATGAGTTCATTGGAAAACGACAATCCCGGCATCAACCCCCGCTTCTTCAACCAAAAAATGGAACAAAACGAACCGGAGAAAAAGATGCCCTCCACCGCTGCAAAAGCAATCAGTCGCTCGGCGAAAGAACCATTCTCGATCCAACGCAAAGCCCAATCCGCCTTTTTCTTGACGCAGGGTAAGTTTTCAATGGCGTTAAAAAGGAAGTCTTTCTCCTTTGGATCGCTGATGTAGGTATCGATCAAGAGAGAATAGGTCTCAGAATGAATGTTCTCCATCATTATCTGAAAACCATAAAAGAACTTTGCTTCCGTATACTGAACTTCGCTTACAAAATTCTCGGCCAGGTTTTCATTTACAATTCCATCACTCGCCGCAAAAAAAGCTAATACGTGTTTGATGAAATGACGCTCGTTGTCGTTTAGCTTCTTATTCCAATCTGTCAAATCCGCCGACAGATCAATCTCTTCTGCCGTCCAAAAACTCGCCTCCGATTTTTTATAAAAAGACCATATATCATCATGCTCTATCGGAAATAATACGAACCGGTTGGGATTTTCCGCTAGAATAGGTTCACGCTTAGCTACTTCACTCATAGTATCGATCTTTTAACAGCTCCTTTAAACATTTTGGTTACAAAAATAATTCAAAAAACTTTTCCTTGCAAAAGAATGCATTTAGGAAAACGATGGCTAATTCTATTTGTTTTATTTGATCAGTTGCGTTTCTGTCTTTTTTCTTTCCCGAATGCAATGGCAAATTAAATAGATTGGGTTAGTACAGGTGGATAAGTTTTCCACAAAATGTTAGTAATTGACATAATCACCTGAAAAACAAACCCTAAAACCCAACACAAAAGTTATCAACAATGTGGATAACTTTTATATTTTTTCTCAAATATATTTCAGGCAAAATTCAACTTTGTGAAAAACGGGAAAAAGAAAGTGTTTTAGCGGTGGTCGGAGCTTAAAAAAGTCGCTTGCGTTGAAAGTAGAGTACAACTGCCAAACTGAGGGCAACCGAGATAACAGAGATGTAAACAAATGCGTAATCGTGTTGTTGGAACGGCATTTCAATATTCATTCCATAGAAACTGGCTACTAAGGTTGGAACCATGAGGATGATCGTAATCAGGGTTAATCTGCGGATGGTGATATTCAGGTTATTGGAAATAATCGAGCCGTAGGCGTCCATTGTTCCGTTCAGGATATTGGTATAGACATTGGCCATTTCCAACGCCTGACTGTTATCAATGATAATGTCTTCAAAGAGGTCTTTCTGATCCTCATTGTGTCCGATGTTTAAAAAATCGGTCCGCTTCATCTTCATCTTTAACAATTCATTGGCACTCAATGAGTTTACAAAATACACCAAGCTTTTTTCGATGCCGAGCAACTGTTTGAGCTCTTTATTTCGACTGGAATCATACAGTTCTTGTTCGATTAGATTGCGCTTCCGGTTGAGTTTTTTAAGACAGTTAAGGAACCGGAATACATTCTGTTCGAATATTTGCAACACAAATTGAGACTCATTGCTTGGATCGAAGTTCTTCACCTTGTCTTCCAGAAATCTTTCGAGTACCGGGTTTTGATACGCCGTAATTGTGATGATGCAATCGAGTGTCAGGATAATTCCAATGGGAACAGTGACGTAAATTGCCGAATTGATCTCTTCAATTTCGTTTAAAACCGGCGTATTTACCACAATCAACCTGATGTCTTCCTCGCGTTCATACCGGGACCGCTCATCGATGTCCAGTGAATCCGTCAAAAAATCTAAAGGGAAATCAAATTCATTCGCAATCTTCTCAAGCTCCTCGTGGGAGTAGGGAGGAGAAATATTGATCCAGCAAGAAACTTCCGGAGTTTCCAATTCTTTCAGACGTCCGTCTTCTTTCGTGTAATACCTGACCATAGCCCCGCGATTTAGAATATCCGAAATGTATTGCGAAGGCACAAACATACAATTTCTGCTGCTTAAGGGCAACTGTTTCAGCCCCTGTTCCTCACTTAAATCTAATCGCTTTCACCGGGCTGATCGTCGTGATCAGATAGGTAGGTAGTACGAGAAACAAAAGTGTAATAACCAATGTTCCGAGGTTAATCAGAAAAATAGGCCAGAACTGTAATTCGATCGGTGCCACCGGTAAGTAGTAGTTTTCTTCTGAGAGTTTGATCAGTCCGAAATGATCTTGAATCAACGATAGACCAATGCCAAGGAAATTCCCCCATAATAATCCTACAAGGATGATGTAGCCAGCATAATGGAGAAAAATCTTTTGAATTTTCCAATTACTACTTCCCAATGCCTTGAGGGTTCCGATCATATTCGTCCGTTCGAGGATGAGTATCAACAAAGCAGTTACCATATTGATGATGGCTACGACGATCATCAGACCGAGGATGACAACTTCATTGATGTCTTGTAGTTCCAGCCACTCAAAGATCTCGGGGTGCTTACTTCGGATGGTCTCGGATCGCAAATTATTGGGCAGCTGTTCGTAATAGATGTATTCATCAAAAACATCGAGGTCGGCGATGTCATCCACGAATACTTCAAAACCGGTGACTTCGTTTTCCGACCACCGCAACAACTTTTGAATTTGTCCGATGTCAATCAGCGCAAAATTACGGTCGTATTCTTCCAAACCGGTCTTGTAGATGCCGGCAATATTGAACTTTCTCTTGAGTTGCGCTCCTTCGTGTACAAAATTAACCACAAAAGCATCGTCAACCCCCACCTCCAGCCGATCGGCCGTCTGCTGCGAAATCAGAATATCGCTCGACACTTCTCCCGGTTTAAGATCAATGGCATTGCCGTCTACCATGAATTCCGCCATAAAGGACCAATCGAAATCTTCATCAATTCCTTTGAGGATGATGGCTTCGAGTACACTTCCAACTTGGATGATTCCGGGTTTCAAAGCGAAAACCTGAATGTGCTTTATCCCTCCATTTGTTTTCCTGATGCGTTCTACCTCCATGCCCAACCACTTTTCTGTGGCCAAATAATCAATCTGACTCACCGTATCCAGGTCGGGATAAAAAGGTTGGTTTTTACTGATGGGATACATCTCGAGCATCATCCGATCCAAGTCCGTTTCGGTAATGTGGATGTGCCCCCAAAAACCAAAGACCTTATCCGTTATTTGATTCTTAAACCCGGCAATCAAAGCAGTCGAAATGATCATGACCGCCACGCTGATGGCCACTGCTAGAATAGCCACCCGAATGATCAGGCGGGAAAAGGACTTATCTCCTTTTCGGGCAACATTCCAGGCCATGTAAAACGGAAAATTCATTTTGCAAAAATAGGAACTCTATTTAATCCATCCTCGTTAACTGAGATAAATAATTTTTATTCGCCGAAAACTTATTAAAGAAGTTCGTTATTTTTGGCGCCAAACAATCGAAGTCCTTATGAATTTCATCGAAGAACTAAGGTGGCGGGGCATGTTACAGGATTCCACGCCCGGCATCGAAGAAGTCTTAAACAGCGGTATACAGACCGCTTACATTGGTTTTGACCCCACTGCCAAATCCCTGACCATCGGGAATTTTGTCCAGATCATGATCCTCAAGTTTTTCCAGCTCTCCGGACATCGACCGATCGTTTTGATGGGCGGTGCCACCGGCCGGATCGGCGACCCCTCCGGCAAAGATAAGGAGCGCGAACTCAAAAGCGAAGCGGAACTCGATGCCAACCTCGCCAGACAAGCCGAACAATTCAAAAAATTTCTGGACTTCGACGAATTGGAGAACAAGGCCTTGATGGTCAACAACCTCGATTTTTACAAGGATATGAATGTGCTCGATTTCCTGCGTGAAGCGGGAAAAACGTTGACTGTCAACTATATGATGTCCAAAGAATCGGTCAAAAAGCGTATTGAGACGGGGATTTCCTTTACGGAATTCAGCTATCAGATGCTGCAAGCCTATGATTTTCAATGCCTATTTAGGCAGCACAACTGTCTATTACAGATGGGAGGCTCTGACCAATGGGGGAATATCACTTCCGGGACGGAGTTCATCCGGCGAAACCTGGGTGGCAAAGCCTACGCCATTACGACTCCTCTTCTGACCAAATCCGATGGCAAAAAATTTGGAAAATCGGAAGAAGGAAACATTTGGCTGGACCCTGAAATGACTTCTCCCTATAAGTTTTACCAATTCTGGTTGAAAGCCGATGATGCGGACCTGCCCTCTTTTACCCGTTACTTCTCTTTGAAAAGCAAGGAAGAAATCGAAAGCGCAGAGCAGGAACATGCCGACAATCCGAACGCTTTGAAACAGCAACTCGCCGAGGAACTAACAACTCGCGTACACTCCAAGGAGGACTTCGAATCGGTAAAGAAAGTCTCCGAATTGCTTTTCAACCGCCGCGCATCCCGAGACACTTTACTGTCGATGGAAGGTCCTGAACTGGAAACGGTAGCTGCCGAAATTCCCCGCTTTTCCATCCGGAAAGACCTGGTGGCCAATGGGCTCAATATCATTGATTTACTGGCAGAGCAAACCCAAATCCTGGACTCCAAGGGAAATGCTCGTAAAGCCATTAAGAACAATGCCATTAGTGTCAACAAGGAAAAGGTCAACAGCCATGAGGTAGTGGTCAATCAGGAGGCACTGCTGCACGGAAAATACATGATGATTGAAAATGGCAAAAAGAACAAATTCATTGTCGTAGCAGAATAAATCTATGGAATTAACCCTTTATCAGGCCGATGCCTTTACCAAGGAAGTGTTTGGTGGCAATCCAGCTGCTATATGTCCTCTGGATTACTGGTTGGATGATGATCTTTTACAAAAAATCGCCAACGAGAACAACCTATCCGAAACCGCCTTCTTCGTTAAAGAAAAGCACGGCTACCATTTGCGTTGGTTTACGCCGGCCGTGGAGGTCGACCTTTGTGGCCACGCCACCTTGGCCGCCGCCCACATTCTTTATGAACACCTCGGTTTTGAAGCACCCAACATTTTATTTCAAACCCGCAGCGGTCAATTAACCGTAGAAAAAACCGAATCGGGCTACCTGATGAATTTTCCTGCGGATCACTTGACACAAACTGAGTTTCCAATTGAGTTTGTTGACGGACTGGGAATTGAGCAACCACTCGAAACGCTAAAAGGGAAAGACGACTTTCTCGTCATCCTAGACCAGCAGAGTGCCGTCGAACAATTGCAGCCGGACTTTTCCGCAATTGCCAAATTGGCCAATGCTCGCGGCGTAATCGTATCGGCACCGGGAGATGCTGTAGATTTTGTTTCCCGCTGTTTTTATCCGGCAGCAGGCATCAACGAAGATCCCGTCACGGGTTCCGCCCACACGACTATGACACCTTATTGGGCAAAAAGACTGGGTAAAAGCGATCTCATCGCAACACAAGTATCCGATCGCCGGGGGCACCTGGGCTGCAACCTTCGGGGAGACAGAGTCGAATTGATTGGCAACGCTGTCACTTACATGAAGGCCACCATTTTCGTTTAAGGGCGGCCAGGCGACAGGAATCGATCGTACAAATAATATCTTTTTTGATTGGGACGTTACATTCCCAAACGTGCCAATTCATGCAATCGTCCTTTCGCCGCAGATTCCGAAACACTATGCTTGTATTAGCAGCCCTTTTCCTTGGACTGTTAATTTTCAGATTGATTTATAGTTATTCGACCGTGGTTGAACAGCCCATAAGGGACCAACTCCAAGGCATTTTTGGCAGTACATCGGTGGGCGAATTAAAAAAGAATTACGCTTCGGCAAAGTTTGACCGGAAGATGAGCGCTCCGGCCGGAGCGGGGAATACCGCCAGTCCGAGTCCGGTAAAAGTCGATCAGAAGTACGAGAAGATTGCCTCCGTACAGTCTAAATCGGGGCCGAATGACTTCGAACAAGATGAAAAGAAAGTGCGAAGCACCGTCGAAGCTTACAACGCCATCATTCAATATCAACAAAGTAAGGGCAATAAGGGATCGAGGCAGCTGTTCCTGCTCATTGGTGTACAGCCGGATCACTTCGAAAAGTTTTATGAAGAGATCCAACTCGTCGGCACCATCCTCAATAAGGAGGTAACCCAAGCTGATAAAACCAATGAATACCGCCAACTCAATGCGGAAAAACTATCGCTTCAAAAAATTCGCAATTCTCTGATCGAACTAAAAAGCAGGGGCGGAAAGATCAGCGAACACATTGAATTGGAAAATCGAATTTTGGAAATCGAAGGTCAATTGCAGAACCTCGGTGTCCAGCTCGGCAATTTCGACGAGGTTAATGAATTTTGCACGGTCCGCTTTACTTTGACCGAAGGTAAAACGGTGGCAAAAACACCTTTTATACATCGGCTTACCAAAGCATTGGAATGGACGATCAGCACCTATTTGCAACTGATCATCATTGCAGCATTTGCTGCCTTTGCCGGCTATTTCCTTTTGCTGATACTGGATAAATTTAGGATCATCTCCAACGTAAAAGAAAGGTTTTCGGAATAGAATTCGGGAAGATAAAAACAAAAAAAGAGGCTGGAGCCTAAGTGGCTCCAACCTTTCAACATGAAACAAATTTACGAGTTATAACCTAAAATAAATTTAATTTTTTCAAATATTCAAATTTCCTCAATATTTCCGTTTTCCACTCACCTCAGTAGCTTAGCCAGGAGTCTATCTCTAACTAAGATATTAATTCATAATAGAATTACGCTTGACAGTTTCTGAAAATATGGAGACGTAATTTGATCGGTTATAAACATGATGAAGAATGGCATCATTGATTAATCCGAAGAGGGTTCCTGAAACTAAAGATAAATTGAAATTCCGTATAGGAAGTGTATATAAAAGAAGCTGTTTGCTATTTTCGCTGTCCATAGTAGTAAATAGTTTGCCGTATGTCGAGTTTGTCTTTGGGAGTAATTGTAAAACGTGTTGCAGAGAAGGATTGCAGGATTTTAGAGGGATTTCTTCCAGTTTTTCAGGAAGTTTTTTTTCATATAACAGAGACAAAGATAGAATTAATCGACAATTACGGATATATTTCTTACAACTATTTCTAAAAAAAATGTGACAATATAATACGGCCATATCGACCACCCTGGCTCTACAATTGCAGAAAATCCTCCCGCAATACCAAATCGAGCTGCCCAATCACAAAATCTACGTTTTCTTTATCAAAGCATAAAGGAGGCTTAATTTTTATTACGTTTTCGTCCGGACCATCGGTACTCAACAACACTCCTTTTTGCCGCATTCGATTGGTCAGATAACTGGCCTGATGTGCCGCAGGTGTGAGTCCTTTTCGGTGGTCAATTAATTCGAATCCTAAAAAAAGTCCCGCTCCCCGGACATCTCCGATCAAGGGATATTGATCCTGTAGTTGTCTCAATCCCGTCATCAGATACTGGCCGATGTCGAGTGCTTTCGCTTGTAAACCTTCTTGTTCGATGACCTCCAAAACTGCTTTACCGACCGCACAGGATACCGGGTTGCCACCAAAAGTACTAAAGAACTCCATTCCGTTGGCAAAAGCATCAGCCACCGCCCGTGTAGTAACCACTGCTCCGAGTGGATGCCCATTGCCGATGGGCTTGCCAAGAGTTACGATATCCGGTATCACGTTCTGAAGTTCAAAACCCCAAAACCGACTACCCACCCGGCCAAAACCAACCTGCACCTCGTCCATAATACAAATGCCACCGGCGTTTCTTACCGATTCGAACGCCGCGGCCAGGTAGCCCGTGGGCAAGACGATTTGCCCACCACACGACAGAATACTCTCGCAGATAAAACCGGCGATTCCACTCCCCTGCCCTTTCAACTCGTCGATGGCATGAGCAATATGAGCAGCGTATTTCTCGCCGGCTGCGGCATCTGCACGGCGATAAAGACCACGATAAGTGTCGGGGATCGGCGCAATGTGTGTATACCGGGGACTGCCGCTGCCTCCCTTCCCGTCGAATTTGTAAGAACTCACATCAATGCAGCCCGTCGTATTGCCATGGTAGCCTACTTCAACCGCGATCAAATCCCGGTAGCCCGTTATGGTTCTGGCCATTCTGAGTGCCAGTTCATTCGCCTCACTACCGGAATTTACGAAATAACAAACACTGAGCTCCTCCGGGAATTTTGCCAACAGGGCTTCGGCATAATCGATTAAATTGCGATGCAAATAGCGGGAATTCGTGTTAAGGACGCCCGTTTGACGTTGCGTAGCCCTTACCACATGCGGATGCTCGTGACCGACGTGTGCTACATTATTGACCATATCCAGGTAGCGGCGACCGTCCTCGCTATATAGATATTGTTTGTATCCCCGGACAATATGAAGGTGTTGGCGGTAAGAGATGCTGAGATTCGGGCCGATGTGGTCTTTGCGCGTCGCGAGGATGTCTGTTGCAGACCGGGAAGAACTGCTGTCTTCCATATTGGTATTGAGGATCCACTGCGGATTCGGGCAAATACTCAGCCATACTTCCCGCTCTTCCGGAAAGGCTACCCCCGGAAAGTCGCCCTCTTCACCTAACAGGTCCAGCATTACCTGGAAATGCAGATGCGGTGGCCAATTGCCATTTTCCGGTCGCGGCCCGATGGTAGCAATTTCCTGGCCGGCCAATACAAATTGTCCCGGCTGTAATCGCCTTAGCGAGGAGCGACTCAGATGGCCGTACAAGGTATAGAATTTCGGGGCGTCTTCCGGTTGATGTTCCAGAATGATCGTCGGTCCGTAGTTGCGGTCTCCCACGTTATCCCGGATGCTGTGCACCACGCCGGCAAAAGGAGCATAAACGGCGGTGCCGGAAGGCGACCAAATGTCGATGCCTAAATGTACTGTTCTCCAAACCGGCCCGTCGTCACTGATCGTCTGATAATCGGTCGTCGTATAAAATGGCCTTGCTTCCCCATAGCCGCCAATACCGGTCTGCCCCTCGAGTAATGCCTCGATCTTTCGCTCAAATCGATCATTGTCTTCAAAGTGCTCATTGTTTCCCAAATCGAGGCTACCAACGGATAGATCCAAGACCCGGTAGGGAGTCTGCGGAATTACCACGGGTCTGAATGTAGCTTTCTGGTGCCGGGCCCATTGCTGAAAAGGCAATGCCTGCGGACAGGCTTCTAATCCGCAAGCGTGTCGCAAACTATAGTATGCTAAATTGGGGTTGACCTTTTTCAACCGGTACAGGAGGTCCCAAGCGGGCTTTTCACTGATATGGAGATATTCATTGTCCGGATGTTCTACTTTATTGATGGCCGAGCAAATGACACTGATGAGCAGCCGGGCTCCAATTAATGGGAATAGGCTGCTTAATTCTTCGTCCGTTAACGGATGCCTGGCGTGATAAGCACCGGAGATTTGCAGAACGGCCTTTAGCGGATCCTCTAGATCCATGGCCGCATAGGCACAGGCAATCGCCAGTTCATTGGCCGTATAGGTGTACACGGCATCGCCATAGTCGATGAAACTCCGGACCCTTGGCTGGTCCAGCAGTTCATCCACCAGGATATTGTAGTCATTAGCATCGCCATAGGTAATGGACTTTGGCAGCTGTTTCTCCAGCGGAACGACTCGCTCTTCAAACAAAGACAAAAAATAGTTGGCTGTCTCCAACTGGCGGGGATCGGTCAGCAATGCCAATTGATCTCTTACCCAACTGGTTTGCCGGGGATCCCATTTCAGAAAACGATGCCCAAAAGGATGGTCGAAACCGTCTAAACCGTTGCTCAAGATACCCAATTGCTGACCCAGACTTGCTCTCAACTCTTTACTTTTCGGCGTTACATCTGCCCACAGACGGCCGGGAATCCAGTCCAACATCCAAACCTGGCGCATTCCTTCTTCTCCATCCAAGCGGACTGAATCGATCAATTTCCCGTTTCGGTTCGGTATTACCGAAGGCATTTTGAAGTCCAGCTGTTGACAATTCAAATGTGCAAGTAATTGTACCTGAAAGTCGATTTGTTCCCACGTTGCTCCTGCATGCATCACTTTCAGAATGGCCTGTACTCCATCTGAAAATGTAATGGCAAAATTGTGGTCCAATTCTCCGGGAAGTACCTCGACTTTTAAAGGCTCTCGATAGTATTTTCGGCAAACCGACTGAGCCATCGACAACAATTGGTTTTGATCTGGCATGCTCAATTGAGTTTTGAGTGATTCGTCATAAAAAGACAAAAAAAATGCGCGGCGAGCAAGTGTTTTTCCTAAACGATTGATCAAAAAATGAACTTAATCCTCTTAATCTTTTGTTACCAAGTCAGAAATTCAATGTTATTTGGTGAAACCAATCATCCTTCAATCCGATCGACTGACCTTAATTCCCTTCCGCACGGAAGAGCATGCACTTTTTCACCAAATTAATACCGATCCTTTTGTGAGGCGATTCCTTTGGGATGACGTAAGCATCTCATTACAAACAGCACGGGAAGTCCTTCAAAAAAATGAACAGCACTTCAAAGAATCTGATTACGGCCTTTGGAAAATGGTCTTGTCCGAGTCGGGCATTTGTATTGGCTATACCGGTCTGTGGTATTTCTTTGACGAGGTTCAACCCCAGCTATTGTATGCCCTCCTGAAGCCCTATAGCGGGCAAGGCTTTGCTACGGAAGGAGCTCAACTGATCGTCGACTATTGCTTCCGGACGTTGGGCTTCCAGTATTTAGTAGCCGCGACTGACGAAGGTCACCAAGCGTCCCAGAAAGTAGCGCTGCGATTAGGTATGCATTTTGCTGAGGAAAGATTAGAAGATGGGAAGTCGACCTCCTTTTACCGGATTGATCGCTCCGCTAAAATCTGATATTTCTCAATTAATATCGTATTTTAGCCCTTACTCACCCCATAGACCTTGTTTAGACAAGGCAAGACCAAACCATTCACAACCGGATCTTACAAAATCAAGACAAAATGTTCTACAAATCAATCACAATCGTTCTGCTAACGGCATTCCTTGCTTCACCTTTATTCAGTCAGTACGCAGGCCCCATCAACGGAAGTAAGAGCGTTCTCGAAAAAGCCGCACCGGAATCCGTTGGTATTGCCCCCGATCGACTGAAAAGACTGGATGAACAAATGCATGCCTTTGTGGACAACGGTCAAATCTCCGCGGTTCAAACTGCCATTATGCGTCGGGGCAAATTGGTCCATTTCAACAGCTATGGCCATCAGGATATAGACAGTAAGAAAAAGATCCAGGAGAACTCCATCTGGCGCATTTACTCCATGACCAAACCCATTGTTTCCGTAGGACTGATGATGCTCTATGAAGAAGGAAAATTTCAGTTAAACGACCCACTATACCAATACATTCCTGAGCTGAAAGACATGAAGGTACACACCGGAGGCCGGACTACCGCACCAGCTAAGAACCCCATCCGAGTGGTCGACATTCTTCGTCACAGCAGTGGATTTGGTTATGGATGGGGGCCCGATACCTACGTTGATTCACTGTACAAGTCTGTCAATCGATGGGCATTGAAAAACAATGCCGAATTTGTAAAAAGCCTCAGCGAACTGCCCTTATACTACGAGCCCGGAACGGGTTGGCGCTACAGTGTATCGACGGATGTTTGCGGCTATTTGGTGGAAGTGCTTTCCGGTCAGCCGCTGGATGAATTTCTGAAAGAACGCATTTTCGAACCATTGCAGATGACGGATACTCATTTCGAGGTGCCGGCAGAAAAAGTCGACCGGTTTGTCAGTAACTATACTACAACCAAAGACGGGACATTAAAACTGATCGACCACCCGGCCAAGAGTCGCTATACGAAAACCGTAACTATGTTTTCGGGAGGGGGTGGACTGGTATCGACCACCAATGACTATCTACTTTTCAGTCAGATGTTGTTGAATGGCGGCGAATTGAACGGCCACCGCCTCCTGAGCCCCAAAACGATCGAATTGATGACCAAAAGCCATACGAATGGTATTTCACACGCTGGAGGCCCGATTGCGCTGCCGGGCGACGGAAATCATTTCGGCCTCGGTTTTTCGGTAGTCACCGATCTGGCAGGAACAGCCAGAACCGGTTCCGAAGGAACTTTCGGCTGGGGTGGAGCAGCGGGTACTTTTTTCCGCATCGACCCCAAAGAAGAATTAATCTACGTGATGATGATCCAATTGATGCCGTATAGCCATTTGCAAGCCAGAGAAAAATTTCAGACCATGGTCTACCAGGCAATTGTAGAATAGAAGGTTGTTCAAAATAGGTTGGTATGTATCAAAAATGTATGCTCACTTTGCTGCTGTTGGTTTTTTATTGGCCGCAAACAGGCCTCTCCCAACGCGATATGCACGGGAAAGTGCTCGACAGCAACGGTCATCCCATTTCCGATGTACAGGTCATTGTCAAAGGCGTCAGAGTAGTTCCTGTCACCAGTAATGAACAAGGTGAGTTTACCATTTTTGCGCCCTTGCGACAATTGCTTGTTCTCAAAAAAAAGGGCTATAAAAGCAAGAGCCTGAAAATCACGGAGGGTTTGTCTTTGGAACAGGTTTTCCAATTGGAAGAGAAAATACCCTCGGCCGACAAAATCGTGTTAAAGGGACAGATATTGGTCGAACCGGAGGGGGAAGCCCTAATTGGTGCTTCCGTCATTGAAAAGGGCACTACCAATAGTACGGTAACCGACCTGGAAGGGCGCTTTGAATTGGAACTGAATCGCGGTGCTACCATTTTGATGCCCCTCAATTGCTTCGGCCCCAATCCGGAGTATACGATTGAGAAAGGAGGTGAACGCATCTTTAACATCGATCTGGATGGACAGGACTGGGATCGAGTCGTATTTGGAAACCAAACCCTGTTGGAAAGAAAAGATTTCAATGTGGGCAACCTTCATCATCCGCTGGAATTGATACAGGGTAGAGTTCCCGGAACGATGATCAGCATGGGAGGAGGCAATAATCCCTTTGGTGTCCACTCGGTCCGTTTACACGGGCTAGCCACCTTTGATGATCGAGGGCCTCTGATCGTCGTAGATGGCATTCCCAATGCAACTGCGAAACTGATCGATCCGCTCGAGATCGAGTCCATTCGCGTGCTCCGCGACGGGAGTGCTGGGCTCTATGGCATTCAAGGTGCTAACGGTGTCATTGAAATTAGCACGAAAAATACTAAGGATCACTTCTCCGGCATTCGATATGAAGCTTATGCCGGCATCGACCGGCTTCATTTGACCATGGATTTTTTCGATGCCCAAGGTTTCATTGACGCTGGCGGAGATCCGGATTTAGGCCACCAGACCAATTGGTTTGAAGCAATCACGGATGATGCCATCAGTCATGCTCATCATTTATCCTTAACGAGTGAGCTTGGGCCAAATACTCGTTACAAAATTTCAGGTAATTTTCGCGAAGCAAATGGCATCCTGAAGAATCAAGGCTTTCAGCGTGTGCAACTCAATGCCCACCTTTCTCAAAAGGCACTCAGAGACAAGTTGGAAATAAATGGCCAACTCCTGTTCCGGGAACAAGAAAATGATTTCAGCAATCCCTTTGCCATGCGCTATGCCCAGACCATTAATCCGACTGCTCCCATTTTTGAACCTGAGCGTCGATCCGGTTACTTCTCACCGAATCTTTATGACTACTACAATCCGGTAGAAATGATCGACTTGACCGAGCATGTCGGTACCAACAAGGATCTCCTTACAAATTTAAGCTTGCGCTACGAGCTGACCGAAGGCCTTTCCATTACCGGCAACTACAGTTCTCTGCACAATGTTGCGGATGAAGGAGCCTATGTTAGCCGCAACACCTCCTGGCGATCAGGAGATTGGTACAATGGTTATGCCGAACAAAAATCGGATCAACGCGATCTGCAGATGTATGGCGTACGATTAACCTACCAAAAACGGATGGGCAGACTGGAAAGCCGATTGCAACTGGGACATCAATACCAGTCCATCTCTTTTGAAAACCTATTTGCCGCCGGAGGCGACTTTCTGACGGATGCCTTTTCCTTTCACAACCTTGCAGCAGCCAACGATTTTCAACGGGGGAATGGTCAGGCCCAAAGCTTTCAGTCCAAATACCAGGTGGCTTCTTACTTCGCTCGGCTGGAAGCCAATTGGGACGAGATCATCTTTGTCCAAGCCGGATGGCGATACGAAGGCTCCTCGCGCCTTGGCAAAAACAACCTCTGGGGTAACTTTCCATTTGTTTCGCTCCAATGGCATGCCCATCAGCAATTGGGAGGCTTCGTTCGAAGCAGCAATTTACAATTGAGGTCGAGTTTCGGCATTACCGGCAATTTGCCCAGCCAATCCCTTCTCTCCCAGCGGATTTTTGGCGAAAGCACCGCTTTCCTACAATCCGGTGAGTTTCTGCCTTCTTACACTCTGGTGAACACTCCGAACCCCGACTTGAAATGGGAAGAAAAAGTAGCTTGGAGCTTTGGCGCCGATGTCAAAGGTCAGATTTTTGATCGCCCGTATGAGGCCGGATTAACTGTGTACAGCAATAGGATCCAGGATATTTTGCGGGATGTTAATCTCAACTTCCTCGCTACAGAATGGCTAAATTTAGGTGGTCTGCGCAACAACGGAGTGGAGGTCTATTTGAACTATACTCCCGTCAATAATCATCGACTCACCTGGAGCAGCAACCTTTTGATTTCGGCCAATAAAACGACTTTAGAGCAATACTTCCACCCGAATGATTACGGGCAACCTTACTTCAGTCCCTTTGAAAGAACGGGAGTCCCGTTCAGCGGCTGTTGTAAAAGACCAACCGTCAAATTGGAACACGGTGAAGAGATTGGCGGCATATGGGTTCTGAAGAATGAAGGCATTGACAGCGATGGACGTTGGATCTTTGCCGACCTGAACCGAAATGGCATTACGGAAGACACCGAAGATGTCTATAATGCCGGCAATGGATTGCCCAACTGGACACTTGGCTGGAACAACAACGTTAGTTGGCGAAACTTTGACTTACAGTTCCTTTTCCGGGGCGCATTTGGCCATTCCAATTTTAACATCACCCAAAAGATCAGCGGAATACCTTCCGCACTTTATGCCCAGCACAATGCGCTTACTTCCGCCAGAAGTGGAGAATTGGCAAGATTGTGGGATTTCGCCCAGGAGTCGGATCGATACGTGCAAAAAGCCTCTTACCTGAGGTTGGAAAACCTCTCCGTGGGCTACACCTTCGACACGGAAAAAGTAGCCGCATTGTCATCACTTCGATTGTATGTGGCCGGTCAAAACCTCTTGACTTTCAGCGGTTATCAGGGTTGGGACCCAGAGTATCGCTTGGTTTCGGGCAGTCATGTTTTTGCACCTGGGTACGAACACCGAACCCTCTACTTACCGACCAAATCATTTGTTTTTGGTTTCCAGGTTGGCATCAAATGACGTTTACTTTTTCAAGGCCCCCTTGGTAAATACGTGCGAAGGAATGTCCTGATCAAAGGCCAATTGAGCAATTCGATATTCCGTTCCCTTTCCATCCTTCAACATGTCCTTATAAATGGCGGTCATCGGATACCAGCGTTCTCCTACTTTTTGGACATCTTTCAACTCCATCCGCTTAAGCAACTTTCCACTTTTTGCGTAGAGCTCCTGCTTGAGCGGGACAAAACGTTCGGTATCTACCCACATTTTTTGCGAGTAATAGGCGACGTCTTCTACAATGGCATTGAGTTCTACCAAGTAACATTGCCGACCATTGAACTCCTCCTGGCCTACCCGCTTGGCTTCATAGACGTCCAGTAATTTTCGATCGTCCATCATATCCTCGTAAGACATGTCAGATCCCATAACGGACTGGCGGAGAAGGTGACCGGAGATTTGGATAATGCGGTCGGTCTGAGGCGTATAAATCCACAGCTTGCCGTCGACCTTAAGCATCTTGGTACCCGCTTCACGAGCGGGCGAGAGGTATTCCGAAAAAGACTGCGTCGTGCCTACCGACCAGGTTTTAGAGGTAATGGTGCGGTCGCGTCGTTTTCCATGAATGATCATGGAGGACTCGACCACTCGGTTTTTTGAAGACATGTTCTCATCTACCTTTTCCATGATTTCTTTTCCCGTGAGATCGTTGGAAATCGAGCTTCCGTCAAGAAGCAAAGGAAGCAGTAATATTGCGATTGATAATGGATAGATTGTATGTTTCATTGTTAGAATTTTAGATTTTAATAAAATTTGGAGGCTAGGAAACTTCGGAGGCCTTGGCGGTCGCAGCATCACAGCATCAAACTTCCAATTCTTTAAACAACTGCGCCGTCTGCCGGCGATAAATTCCCATGCCGGACAACGCCGCCCCCAATACCATCGAAATCAATCCGGGAATAAAACCCAGATAGAAGGACTCCGGAGTGATCTCGGCCCGGTATACTTGTGGCACCATCATCGACAAAGAAGAGCTTTTCATCATCGAACTGAAGTCGATGCCGTATTCCTGCAGATAATAGGCGGCCGATAAACCTAAGACGGTGCCCACTACCGATCCAATGACACCAATCAAAATGGCCTCGTAAATCAAGGTCATGTAGATGTGTCGCTTTTCTTCTCCCATTGCCAGCCGAACGCCAAATTCAGCATAGCGACGAAGCCCGCCCAGCAAGCCCGCATTCCAGAGTACCAGGGACATGGTAAATACAAATACACTAATGAGAATAAAGCTCATGTTTTCTGCCGTGTCGATCATCGAACCCAGATCTCCCTGTTCTTTCAGTCGCTTCATCACGGGTGCAAATTCATCTTCATCATCGAGATAATCCCGGTTAAAAGCGGCTGCAATGGCCTGTGCCTGTGTATCATCATACACATTGTCTTTAAAAAACCCGAGTACTTCACCAGCGGCATCCTCCATGTCCAAGGCGGTTCGCGCATCTCCTATGTCGACCAAGATTGCTCCTCGATCCAGCACGGTAGCTCCAAAGGAAACCGTTCCAACCACCTGAAAATTCATGAAAGCCATACTACCTTCCATGGTCGATCCGAAAAGTGTCACTTGTTCGTTTAAATCTACTTTCAACTTCTGAGCAAAATCCTCACTCAGAAGTGCTTCACCGGAGGCTTGTGGCATTCGGCCCCGACGAATGGAATTTGGAATGTTCAATCTGTCCGGCTCATTCGTTCGCGGCGACAGGAAATCAATGGCTTGCCCGGCGGCAGGTCCCTGCGATCGGGTTTCTCCATTGGCATCCGGCACGTCGATCAGTCCGCCAAAACGAATGCGCTCGACAAACTCCATAGCGGGAAAATCTCGCTCTAACTTCGAGCGCAATTCGGCCACATCGATCAGCGCCAGATCATTGGGCAGTTGGTTGACGTTTTCGGCATAGGCTCTGGTCATTACTTTAACGTGGCCGGTATCGAAATTGGCGCTTAAATCTATGACATCGCCGAACACTCCTTTCATCCAACAGGACAATAGTACCGTCAGGAAGACGCCGGCGGCCACCACTAGGATGGGGAGTAAACTTCGACGGCGATCGCGCAGTATGCCTTTTAGCAAAAATTGTATCATTGGGATTGGTTCAGATCGTTATTGAATTTTTCCTTTCAGGGCTTCCGTTGGTTTCATTCTGGCAATCTTGCGGGCCGGCAGGTAGCTGACAATGGTGGCCGAAATGACTACCAATAAGGTAGTCCCCAGAATGAGTCCCAGTCCAAAAACGGGGATGATTTCGCTGGAAATTGGTAATCCGGCTGAATCGGATCCCGGCGGAAGTGGGATGCCAACCTTTTTCAGATAGTAAAACAGGGGCGTTCCGTAGAGTGCGGCTAATCCGGCGGCCAACAAGCTGTGAGCTCCGCCTTCGACGGTAAAAAGTCTGACCACTTGGGCACGGGTCATGCCCAGTGCAATGTAAGTGCCAATTTCCTTTTGCCGGCGAAAAATGGAAAGTACCTGGGTGTCAAAAATCGCCAATAAAGCAATACCCAAAAGCAGGATGTACATGATGGCTGCGGATCCCTTCTTTGCTTCTATGATGGCCGTCACATCGGATAACAATTCCTTGGGGCTCTTGAAAACCCAGTTTTCGTCGGCCATTGGTTGATAATCTTCGTTCGTCACCAGCAGGGTGGCTTCCCCTTCCATACCCGTCATCTCATACATGATATCGAGTGGGATCCAGACCTGGCCGTTGTCAATGCTGGGCACATTGCTGTCAAATATTTTGGCGATGGTGATCTCTCTCGCATCGAAGGTTCCGTTTTTATCACGCCAGCGTAAGAGCACTTCATCGCCCGTTGTCAACTTTGCAGATCCGGCCATTCGTCGACCGATCATCGCCGGCGTTGTCGCTCTTGAGTTTTGTAGTGCCTCGGTCGGCAATTCCAACATTTTCTGATCCTTTGGTATGCCTTTCAACATTACATTTTGCAATCTGCCTTGCGGATAGATCGCAGCCTGCGCGACCAAGACCGGCAAGGCTTTTCCTTCCTCCATCTGTTGTTGCATTGCCGAAGGGATTACAGCGTGCGCATCGATCAAAGTGTAGGGATCATATGGATCATAATCTTTTTCCCAAAGCTGTCCCGCACCAATTTCCCAGGCCTTCGTATCGGTAATCGCTTGTTTGTTCCAGCCGTCCATCATGCCATTGTAGAAAATGATCAGGATGAAGGAGAACGACAGTACTAATACATTCAACCAGGTCTTTAGCCCGGCTCCGAACAGGTTTTTAAATGCCAATCTTAATGCTAACATAGGACCTGGATTTTATTGGTTTTCATCTTTTACAACTTTTCCGTCCGCCAAAGAAATAATGCGATCGAGGTATTGCATTACTTTTTCATCATGAGTAGAGAACAAAAAGGTTGTCTTCAATTCTTGGTTCAATTGCTTCATTGTCTTCAAGATCTGGTGCGAATTGGCAGCATCCAGGTTGGCCGAAGGCTCATCCGCAAGCAAGATCTTTGGTTTCTTGACCATGGCCCGGGCAATGGCCACACGCTGGCTCTCGCCTCCGGATAACATGGCTGGTCGCGATTTGGCTTTGTCCGTTAATCCCACCCATTCCAGGGCCTCCATCACCGCTTTTTTGCGAGTTGTAGCCGAATGACTCTGCAACAACAAGGCGAATTCGACATTTTCGAAAACAGTATACACCGGCAGTAAATTGTACGACTGGAAAATGAAGCCAATGTGTTCGTTTCGCAACAGAGCGGATTGCTTATGGCTGAGGGTAGCAATGTCTTTCCCCATGACAAAGGCTTTCCCTTCTGTGGGCGTATCGAGGGAGCCGATGATGTTGAGTAAAGTCGTTTTGCCCGATCCACTTGGACCAACGAATCCCGTAAATTCTCCTACCCCAAAATTGAGATTGATATCGCGGAGGGCCGTAAATTCGCCACTGCCGACGGGGAAGCGCTTCGTGACATGTTGTATGGAAATAACTGGCGTTCCTTTCATTTTTTGTAAATTGAGTTGCACTGACTACTCGCAGCGCCCTAATGATTAAAAACCGCTAGCACCTGCAGGCCCCTTCCTCCAAATAAATTTTCGGTAAACTGTTGCTGAGGTAATTGAGCATCTTTGGGATTCCAAAATGCAAGGACATTCAGCGTCCAGGCACTAAAGGAATGTTGCCAGCGTAAAGTATTATACAAATTCTTGTTGGTCCAATCGTAGTAGGTAATCGCACTGAGGTTATCAAATAAACCCAGTGGATAAGAGGCAGAAAGGGCCGATAATGTAAACGTATTCTCAAAAGCAAATGCCTTTTCATCAAAAGTCAGCACCAGCTGTTCCACAATTACATTTACACCATTACCGATGCCAAAGGTATAATCCATGCCGACATTGATCAGGTTCTGATTCGTGAAGATGCCCAGATTCCTGGTTTTGTGTACCCAGGTAGCTTCGACCCACAGCCCGATCTTCAAATCCCATTTCCCATCGAGGCCCATTCGGTGTTCGGGTGTATCGGCAAATTCAAAGTTGCCCAAAGTGCTGATGCCCGCCGTGCGGTGGTGATAAGTCACGGCCGCTTCTCCACCTGGCGTTGGAAACTGGAATCGGCCTCCGAATTCCGGCGTCCGACGTGCAGTAGGTGCGAAATCGAATCCCCTCCGGTTTTTGTTGCCATACAGTCCCCATAACCAGATATTGGCATTATTCAGGAAATAGTAGCGGCCGAGCATACCCCATACGCCATCGGTCAACTGAAGGGGATCTCGGGGATCAATCTGATCGAACCACATCAATGGTCTAAGGATGGAGGCCGATCCGAAATTTATCTTTTGTAAACCAATTCTCAATTCCGCTTGTGGTCCCGAAAAGCGCATCCAAGCCCGGTAGGGCCTGATGTCTCCCGACGTAATGGCCGAATCAAATGGGCGGATACCCGCCGTCCCAAAAATATTGGCGGAAACTTCGAGGTCTACCAGCCGTTCCCTACTCATTTGTGCCTCCCAGCTAAAAGCTGGTAGGTAACGCCCTCCAAAGTAGAAGTCCAAATTGTTATCCGGATTGAATAATGTAAATGCCGAAGCCTGCCCTTCCCACCTGGCGCTCATCTTCAGTGAATCCTCTTGGGTATACCCCATTTGGATTAAGAGAAAACCCAGCAAAATTGAGCACAACAACTGCTTAACCATCGTGTTTTATTCCTAATCCGTAAAAGAAAAAATTTGTCAATTCCATGATTAAATCTTGTTCCGTATCGTAAAGGGCCATCAATTGCTCGTCGGCCACCATTTCCCGCATTTTTTCCAGGAAGTAAGCAATGAAACGGTAGTTGATCACACCTCTGATCTCGCCAGTCTTACCCGCCTTTTCAAAATCTGCAATCATTTCTTCCAATGCCTGCTTTCCATGATTTTCCATAAACTCTAGTAACCCCAGATCGCGGTACCGGAAAATATCTGACACAAACTCTTGGCTGATGCCTTCCGTTTGTCGCAGTTTTCTCTGGATCAATAACTTGACTTTTTCACCAAACGGAATTTGCCGCTCCATAATGGCCCGATAATCAGCCATTCCTTCTTCGTGTGATTCCAAGAGAAAGGCCTTTGCCAGTTCGACCTTGTTCGCATAGTGCTTGTAAAAAGTCATCTTACTCACCCCCGCTTCCCGGCAAATCTCTTCTACGGTCACCTTGCGGATCCCATATTTGTAAAAAAGCATTTTTGCCGAATCCATCAATGCGATCAATTTTGGACTCTTTTCAGCCATCGACATTAATTACATTTTTTGTACAAACTTACGATTTTTGTAAATTATTGTCAATTCGTAAACTTTCTTTTGGTCTAAGAAATTCTCTAATTCGTAGATAATCTGATGAATTCTGAAGTTTTCAAAGCTGGTGAATTCCCTTGTCGCTCACGAAATTGTGCAACGGAATTTCCGTTCCTTCTGATAAACTGTTTAATTTGCCGAATATCTGCCCGCTGTCATGATCCGGATCAATCTACTATTTTGGCTACCATTTTCAGGGTGACCTCAGGGCAGAACCTTTCGGAACCGCAGGTGCGTTTATTGAAGCGAAAAAGAATAATTTTCAACCGAGTATGATCGATTGGCAACCATTGATTCTGACCTTCCAATTGGCAGCGATTACCACTGCCCTACTACTGGTCATCGCCATTCCGCTAGCGTACTGGCTGGCTCATTCCCGGAGTAAAATGAAACCCGTAATGGAAACCCTGGTGAGTATGCCCTTGGTGCTTCCTCCGACGGTACTCGGGTTTTATCTTCTGCTTGCTTTCAGTCCTTCCGGTTCTTTCGGCAATTGGTTGGATGAATGGTTGGGGCTTCGGCTTGTCTTTTCATTTGGCGGCTTGGTTTTTGCCTCGATGATCTACAGCCTTCCATTTATGGTGCAACCGATTCAATCCGGCTTTGCACATTTGTCTCCTTCACTGCGGGAGGCCTCCTACGTTTTGGGAAAATCGCGCATAACCACTCTGTTTCGAGTATTGTTGCCCAATATTCGTCCGTCCTTGCTGACCGGCATCGTTCTGGCTTTTGCGCATACCATTGGAGAGTTCGGGGTTGTACTAATGATCGGCGGCAACATTCCAGGTCAGACACGGGTGGCCTCCATTGCCATTTACGACGAAGTCGAATCGCTTAATTATGCGGCGGCCAACATTTACTCCATGGTGCTTTTTATCATCACATTTAGCATCCTACTCATGGTATATCTGGTCAATGGAGGTTATCTTTACCGTTTCTCCGGCAAGATTCGGAGGCCGAGACCTTAAGAGAGGCTATTTGAATTTTATCCTTCAGTTTTATTATGACCCTTCTTCCACCATATTTCCGCTATTTTTGGGAACGTACCTTGGGGTATGCCCCCAACAACAAGTCTCATCCGGTAGAAACCAGTCTGACCGACCAAAAGCGTCAGATTGGGCAGGAAAACTCAAATAGCCTCTAAGTGATGATTGAAATTGCCGTACGGAAAAAATTGAATTTCGCAGATGGCGCCGGTTGGTTGGAGACCGACCTACGCATCGAAAAGGGAAACTTCACAACCCTGTACGGCCAATCCGGTGCCGGCAAGACCTCCCTGTTGCGGATTCTTGCGGGCTTACTCACTCCGGAAGAAGGTCGCATCGTCATCAATGAAAGGGTCTGGCTGGACACAGCACAGGGGATTAACCTTAGTCCCCAGCAACGAAAAGCAGGCTTCTTATTCCAGGATTACGCCCTCTTTCCCCATATGACCGTAAAAGAAAACCTCAACTTTGCATTGGCCAAAAAGCAGGATCGGAAAATCGTTTCCGAGTTGATTGAAGTGGCAGAACTAAGTGGTCTGCAACACCAGAAACCCAAAACGCTGTCGGGGGGGCAACAACAGAGAGTTGCCTTGGCCCGGGCACTGGTGCAAAATCCGGATTTATTGATGTTGGATGAACCCCTGTCGGCACTCGATGAAAAAATGCGCGCAACCCTTCAGCATTATATTTTGGATATGCACCAACAGTTTGGGCTGACAACACTGCTCGTCAGTCACGACGTTTCGGAAATCCTAAAAATGTCCAATCAAGTTGTTTTGCTGGAAAATGGACGCGTGGTAGAGGTGGGTGAACCCGAGCGAGTACTTCGGAACAAATTGGCGCCGATGCTAACATTCACTGGTCAAATCGAGCGCATCCAACGGCTCGATGACCAATTGGAGATTTCGGTATCCAATGGCGACAACCATTTGCAGATCTTTGTTCCGCCATCGATGACCAGTGCATTGAAAATTGGCGACAGAATCCGAGTGCAGACCAGGGCTCACATCCAGAGTCTTGAAAAACTTTGAACCGGGTGTTTTTCATCAAGAGGCCCCCCTTCTCTTTTACCAGATTTTCATCCCGGGATCGCCATCAGGACTGCTCTTACGGCTTATTTCCTCCTTGCCCCACGCCCATATCGGTCAAGATGAAGTGGCT
This sequence comes from Saprospiraceae bacterium, assembly GCA_028284395.1. GTDB lineage: Bacteria > Bacteroidota > Bacteroidia > Chitinophagales > Saprospiraceae > JANQRV01. Next base: position 14,904 of record JANQRV010000489.1, on the reverse strand, counting down.
CTTGAATCACTTTTCCCCTGATGGGTACGGCGGATCTGGCCACGCACCTGATGGTAGCAATAAAATCCTCGTCAAGGTATCACAATGCACCAGCATTGACCTGTTTATCGGCGTAGTCGACTGCTCTTGCCGTCAAAGCCATGTAGGTAATACTTGGATTCTGGGTTCCGGAGCTGGTCATACAAGAGCCATCGGTCACAAAGACGTTGGGTACTTCATGTAGTTGATTCCACTTGTTGAGCACACTCGTCTTGGGATCTCGCCCCATCCGGGCCGTTCCCATTTCGTGGATACAGGCCCCGACGGCCGTTTCCTGATTGTAAAAAGTAATGTCTTTACAACCGGCAGCCTCCAGCATTTCAACGGCACAATTTACACCGTCTTTACGGAGGGCACGCTCATTTTCTCTCAACTCGGCCTCAAAGGTGATGATGGGCATTCCGTGTTTATCTTGCTTTTCGAAATTCAGGAACATGCGATTCTCATGATACGGAAGCAGTTCTCCAAAACACGTCATTCTGATCTGGTAAGGGCCGGGTTGAAAAATGCTGTCTTTTAGTTCTGCCCCTAAAGCTCCATCCGGCACCAGGTGACCTCTCAGAGCTGTCCCCTGATAGCCAAAGCCCCGAACGTAATCCTTGCGGCGGCTGGCCTCATCGATGTTGGTAAATCGTGGAATATAGAAGCCGTTGGGCTTTCGTCCCTTGTAATAGGTTTCTTCGAGTCCAGGTAGCGTACCGGCCGCTCCCATTCCATAATGGTGATCCATCATGTTGTGTCCCAATTCTCCGCTGCCGTTACCAAGGCCATCCGGGAAAGCCTCCGAACGGCTATTGAGTAGAATAGCCGTGGTGCCCACCGTACTGGCATTACAAAAAATAATGCGGGCAAAAAACTCAAGGGTTTCGCCGGTTTGGGCATCTTTTAAACGGACGCCACTTGCTTTCCCGGATTCGCGGTCAAAAACGATTTCACTGACAATACTATCGGCGCGAATGGTTAGATTACCCGTCTGTTCCGCCACGGGAATAGTTGCGGATAGGCTACTGAAGTAGGCACCGAAGGGACATCCTCTTACACAGCGGGCTCGATTTTGGCACTGACCTCTGGTTCCAAGGTGCACGTCCGGATCGTATTGTGAAAGGTTAGCAAGACGAGCGGGAGTCACCAAGCGGCCGGGAAAAGCTTTAGAGATGGATTCCCGAAGATGTTGTTCGGCACAATTCAATGGCCATGGGGGCAGGAATTTACCATCGGGAATCTGCTTCAAGCCTTCCTTTTGACCCGATACGCCTACGAAAGTCTCTACGTAGTCGTACCAGGGTGCAATGTCTTTATATCGAATCGGCCAATCGACTGCAATGCCATCCTTCAAATTAGCCTCAAAATCAATATCACTCCAACGGTAGCATTGACGCCCCCACATGATCGAGCGCCCTCCGACGTGGTGACCCCGAATCCAATCGAAACGGCCACTCTTCTCATCATAGGGATAATCGCTATCTTTATTGATGAAGTGTTTGTGATCTTCCTTGACCCACCAAGACAGTCGGTTTTGTTTGAAATAATGGGCGGCAATTTCCTCGGCAGCTACCACATTTTGATTGGGTAGATCCCAGGGATCCATACCTGCAGTTGGATAATCTCCGTGTCTGACCATTCTACCGCGTTCCAACATCAGAGTTTTGTATCCTTTTTTACACAATTCCATAGCGGCATAGCCACCGCTTATTCCGGACCCTACGACGATGGCATCGTAAGTTACTTCTTCTTTTCCTTGCGAGTTAAAATTCATAATGCCCAGGCTTTGCCATCCACTTCCTCCAGTGTAATGCAAGCATCATAAGCCCCTGGAACAGGTAGATAATTTAAATAATTCTTGCCGATCTCCTCCGTATTCAGATAATAAGCAATGGTTTGTTGTTTCAAATCGAGAAATGCTTTCTGGCCGATCTTTCGGCCCTCTTCTGTCGAAGACTGCAATTCTTTGAGGAAATTCAACTGGCCCGTTGCATCCATTCCCATAAACTCCGACTGTTGCAACAATTCCGATAATACCAGGAAACCCTTCTTGAAAACCGACCTGTCTTCTGCTGAATATACCTTGCCGACCATATGATCAATCATCGTATGCACGCCCACTTCGGAAGCGGAGGGGCTGTCGGTTTTGGGAAGGATAACATCTACCAGTTGCTGAAGGAGCGAGAACTCCGACTCGGTAAAAAGCCCCGTTCCCGCTTGGTCTGAATCTACCACTGCTTCCGACTGACACCCGGAAAGAATGACGCTAGCCAGTGGAGCACTCACTGCCGCACCTGTCGCCAAAGCGGTGTATTTCAATATTTCTCGTCGTTTCATAATTTGTGAATTCTAATTGAAGTTGTCCAAAATAAGAATTTTTCGCTATTCTCTATCAGGCATGATCACAATGGCTTAACTTCAGGACCATCTGGCAGATCTAAAATACAAACGAATGGAAATTACGATCATCAACGGCGAGCAAGTAAGACAACTACTACCCATGCGTGTCTGCATTAAAGCAATGCATGCAGCTATGCACGCCACCAGTCAGGACAAGGTAGACATTCCGCCACGGTTAGGTAATCCGCTGATCGACGGAAGTGGCTATTTCTTCCTGATGCCGGGTTCGACGACGGAGCTGCCTTTTTACGGCACAAAGATCATCGGACAGCATCCGGCCAATCCAGACAATGGATTACCGGCCATTCAAGGGTTTGTTGCTTTATTTGACCGAAAAACCGGAAGTCCGGTCGCACTCATTGATGGGGCAGAGATTACGGCAATAAGAACGGCGGCGGCATCGGGGCTGGCCACCCAATTATTGGCCAATCCTGAGGCTGCGACCTGTGGAATTCTAGGAACAGGCATCCAGGCGGTAACTCATATCGAAGCCATCTGTTGTGTTCGGGACATTGAAGAGGTACGGATTTGGGGTCGATCCTATGAAAAGGCCAAACATGTGGCCCAACGGTGCCAAAGACCCGGAATTAAAGTGTTCGCTACCGAAGACATCAGAGCGGCAGCTAACTGTGACATCGTCAATACGGTAACGGCAGCCATCCAGCCTATTTTACTGGGTGAATGGGTCACCGAAGGCGCCCATGTAAACCTTATCGGCGCTCACAACAAAGCCACCCGGGAAGCAGATTCCCAGCTGCTGGCAAAGTCGACCATTTACTGCGACTCATTGGTTTCCCTTTTCAACGAAAGTGGAGACATATTGATACCTCTGGAGGAGGGAGCTATTGAAAAAGAGCAGATCGAGGGAGAGATCGGACAATTGATTGGCGGTGAGATCCGCGGACGTCAAACTCCGGAACAAATCACCCTATACAAGTCACTGGGAATTATTTCACAGGATCTTTGGGCAGCCGCCACTATATTGGAGGCAGCCCGTGAAAAACAAATTGGAACAGTTATCAATTTCTAAATACAAGCTTAATTGCACAAGATGATTAAAAAAATCAATTGGAATGAAGTCCCTGCCGAACAGGTCAACCCGTCCATGAAAAGAAAAATGATTTACGGCGAGCAAGTCATGATCGCCAAAATCAAACTCAAAGACGGTTTTGTAGTGCCGCTTCACAGCCACGAAAACGAACAAATTACGGAAGTAGTCCAAGGAACGATTCGCTTCTGGTTTGGAGCAAACGGAGAACAGCAATTGGACGTGCACGCGGGCGAGTCCGTTGTCATACCCGGGAATCTGCCCCACAAAGCCCTGATGATCGGGGACGTGGAAGAAATTGACATCTTTGCTCCACCGCGCCAAGATTGGCTTACCGGAACCGACGATTACCTAAAGTAATGGTGCAGTACTCCTAATTCTCAGGTTGGATCAAACAGCTAAACGATCATGAAAAGATACGATATCCTGGTTATCGGCGGCGGAATTTTTGGAATAACTGCCGCCATCGAATTAGCCCAACGATGCTACAAAGTCGGTCTTGTGAATCCGGACTCGATCCCGCATCACTTAGCAGCATCCACGGATGTTACAAAAGCCGTAAGAATGGAGTATGGTTCGGACCAGGAGTATTTTCGCATGGCCGAAATATGCATCGATCGCTGGCACGAATGGAATGCTCTATTTCGGGAAGTGATTTACCACGAGGTGGGCTTTTTGATGTTGTGTCAACAACCGATGGAAAGCGCCCCTCATACCTACGAAAAGGCCAGCCTGGAAAACCTGGTTGCCCACGGTTATGCTCCAGACCGACTCGATATCGGTGATCTAAAGGCGCGATTTCCCGCCATTAACACCGATACTTTCGTCCAGGCCAATTATAACCCTAAGGCCGGTTACGTAGCTTCGGGGCGGGCAGTGGAAAGATTGGCCGATTACGCGCGTACCATAGGGGTTGTCATTCATGAAGGTCAAACTGCGGCAGAATTCGTCGTTAGAAACGGCGTTTTACAAGAAGTAAAGACCAAAGAAGGTAGCACCTTCTCGTGCGGCCATGCACTCGTAGCAGCCGGAGCTCATACGCCTTATCTTTTGCCCGAACTTCAGCCTTACATGAAGACTACCGGCCACCCGGTCTTCTGGCTCCGACCGAAAGACCCAACCAATTACACTCCTCCTCGTCTTTCTGTCTTCACAGCCGACATTTCAAATACGGGTTGGTACGGATTCCCATTCCTTCCCAAACAGGGCATCGTCAAAGTGGCCAAACACTCCAATGGCATTCGGCTTCATCCCGACCAGGACGACCGCCGAATTAACGATGCAGAGATCGCAGAACTTCGTACTTTCCTAGCCAATTCTTTTCCTGAATTACAAGATGCTCCACTTGTATATACCAGACGTTGCCTATATACCGATACATTAGATGGGCACTTCTGGATCGACAACCATCCCGAAATCAAAGGATTGTCCGTGAGTACCGGAGGGAGCGGTCACGGCATGAAGATGGGCCCGATCCTGGGTGAAATGGCGGCCGATGTGGTAGAAGGTAAGGAGCATGAATTTTCCGCGCGCCATCGATGGAGGCATTTGGAAGAAGCAACCGTACAATTGGAAGAAGCACGGCATGTAGTGAACCGCAAAATTTGATTGATTGTTTTACATCAATAAGACTTAACCAAATAATATGAAACCAAACATCATTTCCAACCCCGTCATAGACCGGCTGCCCGCCCATTTGCACCAGTACATCAAGCCACAGCACTACGAGCAATATACACCGGTCAATCAGGCCGTCTGGCGATACGTCATGCGCAGGAATGTAGCCTATTTAAGTAAGGTTGCTCACGATTCTTACCTCCAGGGCCTGAAACAAACCGGCATCTCCATCGATCAGATCCCGAACATGTATGGGATGAACCGCATCCTACGGGAAATCGGTTGGGCTGCGGTTGCTGTAGATGGTTTCATTCCACCTGCAGCATTCATGGAGTTTCAGGCCTACAATGTTTTAGTGATTGCTTCCGACATTCGCAAATTGGAAAACATCGCCTATACCCCTGCGCCGGACATCATCCATGAAGCGGCCGGCCACGCACCGATTATTGCCAATCGCGAATACGCCGAGTATTTGCGCCGCTTTGGCGAAATTGGAAGCAAAGCCATCGCATCTGCTCACGACTGGGATATCTATGAAGCAGTGCGCCTGCTATCGCAGTTAAAAGAACAGGAAGGGGTTGCCAGTAGCGTCATCGAGGCTGCAGAAGAAAAAGTGGATGAGCTACAAAACAGGATCAGTACTCCTTCAGAAATGGCCCGAATCCGCAACCTGCATTGGTGGACGGTCGAGTATGGCTTGATCGGTACACCCACCAACTGTCGCATTTATGGTGCTGGACTTTTATCCTCGATCGGAGAGAGCCAATGGTGTATGTCGGATCAAGTAAAAAAGGAACGGTATTCTCTGGCAGCTGCCGATCAGAGCTTTGACATAACCAAGCCTCAACCACAATTGTACGTCACACCGGATTTTGCTCACCTAAGTCTGGTCCTTGAGGAATTTGCCAACACCATGGCATTGCGAAAAGGTGGTTTACTGGGAGTGCGGCAACTGATCGAATCTCAATCCCTGGGAACCATTGAATTGAGCACCGGGCTACAGATTTCCGGCGTTTTCACCAAAGTAATCGCCTCCGAATCGGGCAAAGTGGCCTTTATTCAAGCTTCCGGTCCCGCAGCTCTAGCCTATCATGAAACGGAGTTGATTGGCCATGGAACCGATCAGCACATCGATGGTTTTGGTTCACCATTGGGGAGGTTGAAAGGCATCAATCTGGCGATCGAGGACATGTCGCCTCGCGACCTTGAAGCTTACAACATTTACGAAGGCAGAACCGTAACCCTTGATTTTGAAGGCGATGTTCAGCTACAGGGACAGGTAGTGACCGGCACCCGAAACCTCAAAGGAAAGATCATTCTCGTAGCATTTAGAAATTGCCTGGTCAGCCACCGGGGCGAAGTTATTTTTGAACCCGGTCGAGGCATTTATCACCTCGCGGTGGGTAAGGAAGTCGTAGCGGCCTTTGCCGGTCCCGCCGATTGCAATTCGTTCGATCTTGTAACTCATGAATTATCCACCACTGAAAAAATCATCGATAAAACACCCCAAAGGCAGCGATTGGAAAGTGCATACCAGCAGGTCAGAAATTGGAGAGACGGGAAAAAAAGTCCCGGGGAGACAGCTGAAGATTTCCTGCGCCTCCAGGAGACTTATTCGGAAGAATGGTTGCTTCAACTGGAATTATTGGAATGGGCCCAACGACATGGCGACAAGGCATCAATCGACAAAATCCGCCACCGGCTTTTGACGTTAAGGCAACAGACTCCGGATATTGCCGCTTTGATCGACGGCGGACTGGAATTGATTTTCAACAACCAATCCAATGCCGCTGCTTCAACCAATTGAAAAAGGAAGGCAAGCTGATTTTTCAAATACAATCAGAAAATAATGTTGCGCGTAGACATCGACCATCTATTACTAGCCATCACTGACCTGGACAGTGGTATGGAACAATTTGAATCCCTTACTGGTATCCAGCCGGTTTTCGGTGGAGTTCATCCACATATTGGCACCCATAATGCCCTGGTTTCATTAGGCGAAGGCCGATACCTGGAAATCATCGCTCCGCAAGATCCGTCAAAATCAATTCAGGGGCCCTTCGGTGGGTTTGACAAACGGGAAAGCCTGTCCGTCTTTGGCTGGTCAATCTGTGCCAATGAGTTGGAGTCCTTACAAACGTCCCTGGAAAATCATCACATCAAACATTCTGGGTCCGTTCCAGGGTCAAGGGCAACCCCGGATGGTCAACTCTTGAAATGGTCGACTACTTTCATCCTAACGGAATCGGCATTTGGCATCAATCCATTCTTCATCCGTTGGGAAAATCATGAACTTCATCCTTCAAGAGCCACCCCTGGTGGTTGTACCCTCCAGGATTTTACCGTTGGACGACAAAGTGGTGAACCATTGGATCGACTTCTTCGAGAGCTGAAATTCGATCAGGAACCGAATTACCAACAGGGGGCCATCACTGGTCGTCTTCTACGCTTTGGACTGCGTACTCCTAAAGGTTACATTACTTTTGAATGACGAGGTACTTTTGTATAATTGAGCTCATTTTGTAAATTGTTATTATGAAAAATCAACTAGTACTCATTTGTATGTCGCTGGCATACCTGTGCTCCTGCTCTTCTTCCAAGTCCGATCAGGGTGCCACCGCCACGCTGGAAAAACCAACAGCAACCAGTCCGATGACTAGCGCTGCCGTCGCCTTTCTCGATGGATTGACGCCCGAATTGAAGCAAAAAGCCACCTTTGACTTCGACTTTATACAACACCGAGAGGAGTGGAATTTTGTTCCGCTCGACGATCGCAAGGGGATCAGGGTTGGTCACCTGGATGATGCCCAACAAAAACTCGCCTTTGAATTTCTAAAAACCGGTTTAAGCGAAAAAGGCTATACCATCGCTCGGGAGATCATGGACCTGGAAAACATCCTGGTCATTAAGGAAAAGCAAAAACCGGGTAGTGATTACCGCAATCCAACCAAATACTTTTTGTCCGTCTTTGGCACACCTTCGGATACCGAGCCGTGGGGGTGGAAATACGAAGGGCACCACCTGTCGTTGAACTACTCTTCCATTTCCGGTAAACTATCCGTTACCCCAGCCTTTCTCGGTTCCAATCCCGCCGAGGTCGACATTGAGCATGCGATGAAAGGGAAGAGAGTCTTGGGCCACCGGGAAGACGAAGGTCGGACTTTCATGAAGAATCTGGATCAGGATCAACAACAAAAGGCATTGGTCAGTCAGGAAGCGTATCCAGAAATTGTCACCGGCACGGAAAGCTACGCCAAGTTGGAGAAATTTGAAGGTCTCTCCTATCGCGACATGACCGAACAACAACAGGCAAAACTTACCGATTTGATTCAACTGCACCTGAACATCATGAAACCGGAAGTCTTTGAAGAACAATGGAACAAGATTGTAGACCGGGGACTAGAAAATCTCTATTTCGCCTGGGCAGGAGGGTTGGAAAAAGGACAAAAACACTACTACCGGATTCACGGGCCGGCCACCATCATAGAATACGACAATGCCCAAAACAACGGTAATCATGCTCATATCGTGTGGCGGGACACTGAAGATGATTTCGGTCGGGATCTATTGAAAGAACATCATCAGAAGAACAAGCACTAGTAGATGGTTAAGGCCCTTGGGGCATCTACTATTCATGCGTAACGGTGATCTACGGCAAAATTTTGGGGATATTTGCCCACTCCCTTTTTAAAGAATTCCATCATCTTACGCATGATGTCATCGAGCTGTTCTTCGCCCGTAAACACCGGTCCGAATTCGATGGTACGCTGGTCAAAATTTCCCGTAAGGGTGACAATCGGCACGCCGGCTTTCCTGGCAATATGATAAAAACCGGTTTTCCATTCATTTCGGGCCGAACGAGAACCTTCGGGAGTGATGATCAGGGCAATCCTTTGGTATTGCTTGAAAACCGAAGCCAGGAGATCCACTTGATTCAGTCGTTTCCCATCCTTGGTCTCATTGCGGTCGATACCAATGCCGCCCATTGGTTTGATGATCCATCGAAACGGCCATCGCATCCAATACTTCTTAATCGCCACCTTCACCGGCACATTCCAACCTCTCATGCACATAAGACCATGGTAAAAATCCCAGTTGGAAGTATGGGGCGCGAAAACGAAGACGCAACGTTGTACTTCTTCGGGAATTGGTTTACCGACAAGGCTCCAGCCATGAAACTTAAATATCGATCGAGCTACTTTAGGTGAAAGCATTGAATTGACTTTTCGTGGGCGCTAAGGTAAGTTTTTATTTATTTTTATATTTAACATGGTATAATTATTCCCATTCAAATACACTCACTATGGAAAAGGCGTTATTCGGCATTCCCAATTTAGATGTCTATCTCGTCCTTGGGATACTGGCATTTTTCATCATCATTGAAATCATTGGCGGCTACTGGCACCGGACACAACGGACTTCCAGTGACTGGATTCAAGAAATGGGCTCTTATTTTGTACTGGCTTTGTTGATCAAACCCGGAATCGTACTGGCTGCCCTTTTTGTCGGTAATACCTTTTTGCCACAATTCCAATACGCTGTTGCCGGGTACAGTTTCGGATTGGCTCTGGTGATCTATTTGTTCGCAGATGATTTCTTGCAATACTGGTATCACCGGTCTGCTCATGAATATCCCTTCCTTTGGAAACTACACCGGCCGCATCACCAAGCAGAAGAGATGGGTTTTTTTGTTTCCTATCGCAATGCGGCACTCTATTACCTAATGATGCCAAATATCTGGTGGATCGGCATTTTCACCTTTCTGGGAGGCGCCAAGGCAGTGGCGCTCGGACTCGTCTTGAAACAATTGATCATCATAAGTTCTCACAGTACACTGGCCTACGACAAGATTCTCTACAAATATAAAGTGCTACATCCGTTGGCTACCCTCTGGGAGCGCATCTTCATAACACCGGCCTTTCACCATGCACACCATGGAAAGTCGCGCGTCGATGGCATCAGCGACCCCAATGGCAACTATGGCAATATGTTTTCGATTTGGGATCAGATGTTCGGTACGGCAAAGTTTACACGCCAGTTTCCTACCCAATACGGCCTGGAAAACGACCCGAAAGAACCTTGGACAGCGGCTTATCTCTATCCGGCAGTAGCTGCGAGTGACCCTAAAAGTGAAATTTCCAGGGGGTATAAGAAGGTATCTACGATCAAACCAGAACCGTCAACGGTATCGTTGGTCAAAGGAGAAAAATACCTATGGTGTCAGTGCGGCATGAGTAAGAATCAGCCCTTTTGTGATAGTAGTCACCACGGCAGTAAGTTCAAACCGATGTTCTTTGTAGCCTCAAAAACCGGAGAAGTGCGGTTATGCAATTGCAAAAAAACAAAGGCGGGGCCGTTTTGTGATGACTCACACCTCAATGCCAATTGATCACCGCACGATGAAGTAAGTCAATGCATCAAGACCGCAAGATAACGGTTAGCCCCAGCGGTCCATGGGCACCAACAACCAAAGCTTGCTCGATGTCAGCTGTTTTCGACGGGCCGGAGATGAAGACACCAAAGCCTAGATCTTTGTATTTTATCCGATCATAAGCTTGGTGCATTTTTTGTACCAGGTCCGATTCATGAACCACTAAAACCAGGTATTGGGTAATGAAAGGAGCCACTCTGATGGAGGTGTGGAGGTTGCTTACCCACACCGCACCGTTGTCGGCAACCCCGATTTCACCCTTGACCACCGCTAACTCCAAACCGGCCAGGTCTTCCGGAGCAGCCACCTGTTCGATACGGCGACTCCCCTTATAGTCGGATACGAATGAAATGGAATGCTGCAGCTCCGGATAACGTTGGTTAATGCATTCCGCCAGACTTTCGCCGGTAGGCAATCGTATCACATCTGCCCTATTGGCCTTTAGCCTGCTCTCAAATGAAGCTGCCATGTCCATTCCTTCTTGTAAAAAGCCGGGAACAATCGGCAAATCGATATTCCATTGGGGCTTATTGGCTCGAATGCGCTCTATGATAGTGGATCTACTCATGATGACGTTCGATTCTTTTGGTACCATTCGGAAAAGGTCTCCCTGGGTGGCTCCGGTAATTCCCGCTCCTGCCCCCAGGTATTCAATGGATTGTATACGACCCAACGGGGTAAAAGGCGCAATGCAGTATTGGCCCATTTCCCAGCCCGGTGCATCTTTTGGGGGTTGGCCAATACTCCCGCTGTAACTTTCATTGCCCGTTTCTTGAATCCTGGAATGAAGCCGTTTTCAGCAATCACTTGCCGCCACTGATAGAGTTGCTCGTGAATATTGATCTTAACCGGACATACATCGGAGCAAGATCCACACAGGGAAGAGGCAAATGGAAGATCAGAATGCGCTTCCAGGTTTCGGCCGGGCATCAAAATCGAACCGATCGGCCCGGCAATCGGAGTGTGGTAACTATGTCCACCACTTCTGCGGTAGACCGGACAAGTATTGAAACATGCTGAACAACGGATGCACTTGAGGCTACTCCGAAAATCCTCTTTACCCAAGTGCGTACTGCGTCCATTGTCGACCAGTACGATGTGCATTTCACCTCCGGGTTTCGGTTTGAAGTAATGAGAATTATAAATCGAAATACGCTGGCCGGCTGCACTCGGAGAGATCAATCGAGTAAAAATGCCAAGATGCTCCCATTTCGGAATGATCTTTTCAATGCCTACACAATGGATTTGCACCGGCGGCAAATTGACACCAAAATCAGCATTCCCTTCATTGGTCACGATCACAATACCTCCGGTTTCGGCTACGGCAAAATTTACGCCGGTAATGCCCGCCTGCGCATGCAGAAATTTTTCTCGCAAATGTCTTCTGGCAGCACGAGTCAGGTAGGTCGGATCGGTGTTGCCGGACTCAGTATCCAGTTTCTCGTTAAATAATTCACTGATCTCTTCTCGTTTCAGATGGACGGCCGGCGCAATGATGTGGCTGGGTGGTTCTTCTTTAAGTTGAATGATTCGTTCTCCTAAATCTGTATCGATCACTTCAACACCTTGTTTTTCGAGGTATTCGTTCAAATGACATTCCTCCGTCAACATCGATTTACTCTTGACCACCCGGGTAATGTCATGACGCCGCAGGATGTCATGCACGATCCGATTGTGTTCTGCCCCGTCCAATGCCCAGTGGACTTTGACCCCATTAGCTGTGGCCTTTGCTTCAAATTGTAGCAGGTACTCATCCAGATTGGCGAGCACATTTTCTTTGATCGCCGAAGCCAATTCGCGCAACTCTTCCCATTCATCAATGGTCTTGACGGTCAAATCCCGTTTTTTCCTAAAGTTGAGTACCGCGGTATTGTGCCAGTCCGTACGTTCTTCGTCGGCAATGAATTCTTTCGATGCCTGAGGATGTTTTTTCATGCGCTGTGGTTCAGGATTTCAGCAATGTGAATGGTTTTAATGGGCGACTTCTGTCTCTTTGCAATGCCGTCCAAGTGCATCAGGCAAGACATATCGCCAGAAGTAATGAACTGCGCTTTATTTTTCAAATGGTCTCTAACTTTATCGCGGCCCATCTTTGCCGAAACGGCCGGCTCCTGGATGGCAAAGGTCCCGCCAAAGCCACAACACTCATCCGGAAAATCCAGATCGACCAACTCTAGCCCCTCTACTTGGGTCAATAACTGCTCCCACTTGGAGAAATGAGGCAAGACCCGCTCGGAAGACTGCGCCATGCGCAATCCTCTCAATCCATGGCAACTCTGGTGCAAACCGACCCGGTAGGGAAATTTGGCTTCGATTTTTTCGACCTTCAAAACATCGGTCAAAAAAGCCACTAAGTCGTAAGTTCGCTGCCTGAGATGGACGACTTTGGTGGACTGTTCAACAATGTCGTAGTGTTTGCGGACGTGGTAGGCACAGCTTGCGGAGGGTGCAACAACATAATCATAATCTCCGAAAACTTTGATAAAGTGGTGGTAAATAGGAAGCGCTTCTTTTTCCATGCCGCTATTGGCCAGAGGCTGACCACAGCAAGTTTGCTCCGGGTTGTAATGTACATTGATGCCCATTTTTTCAAGTAGTTCCAAGGTTGCGATCCCTACTTGTGGATAAAACTGGTTGATGTAACAGGGTATGAACAGACCAATTTTCATGAATGCAGTGGTGTGTTGGTTTTTCTAAATATTGTTATTCCAAATCTAATGGTTTAAAGCCATCGGGCAAAATTGAATTAAGAGGTCGGCATGCTTGACCTTCCTGACACTAAAGCAATGTTTGATGTTTCCGTTTGGCGGATGTTTGCCAATGAATCCTTAATTTGGCTTGAAAAGCGAACCGTTCGCGGATTTGTCAAATAGAAAAAAGCGATGAACAATATCAAAGTAATTGCCTTCGACGCAGATGACACCTTGTGGATCAATGAACCGCTCTTCCAGAAGACAGAACAAAGGTTTTGTGAATTACTGGAAGATTTTCTTCCCCACCATACGGTCAATCGGGAATTGCTCACTACCGAGATTGCCAATCTACCCGTCTACGGATATGGTGTCAAGTCGTTCATGCTATCGATGGTAGAAACTGCCATTAGGGTGTCTGGCGGCGCCATCAAAGTGGAGGTGATCGACCGCATCATCGCCATTGGAAAAGAACTACTTTCTGCTCCCGTCATCGTCATCGATGGCGTAGAAGAAGTCCTCAAAGCCCTACAAGGAAAATTCCGGTTGGTGGTCGCGACCAAGGGAGACCTCCTGGACCAGGAAAAGAAACTCCAAAAATCCGGCCTTGAACACTATTTCCACCACACGGAGATCGTCTCCGAAAAAAAGGAACCGGAATACCGAAAGTTGGTCCGTCACCTGGACATCAACCCCAGTGAATTTCTCATGATCGGCAACTCCCTCAAATCGGACATCATACCGGTGCTGAACATCGGAGGTTATGGATTCCACGTTCCCTATCACACGACCTGGGCGCATGAGCAAGTGGAAATAGACATTGATCATCCAAACTTTAGAGAACTTAAAAAAATTAGTGAAGTGTTGCTATGGCTGCTATAGTTGCTATTGCTGCTATGGTTGCTATGGTTGCTATGGCTTCTGTAGCAACTATAGCAGCCATAGAAACCACAGAAACCATAGCAGCCACAGTAACCACAGTAACCACCGCATCAAAAGCATCCCCATGTCCTGTAATTTCTGCCATACCATTCGCAATTTCGAGAATCCCCTCTATCGCGACGACGTTATCACGGCCCTATTTGACTGGGATCCGATCTCGACCGGCCATACCATTATATTGCCCAACGACCATTACCTGGATCTCGATGAAATGCCCATTGCGGTCATTACACATTTAATGGGGTTTGCCAAGGAATACGTCGGTCTTCTGAAGGAGATGCTGCACCCAAAGGGCTATTCCATGATGCAAAATGGCGGTGCCTTTAACGACATCCACCATTTCCACCTGCACGTTTTCCCCCGTTTTAGCGCCGAGGAATTCAATTGGACCTATTCCGATGCCGTGATCCCGAAGAGCGATGCACTCCAGTTGATACAGTCAGAGCTCAGTGAGGAGATCGGCAGGAGAATGTCTTATTGATCATTTCCCAGGGCGACCAGTTCTTCGATGTCATTGTTGATGGACAGGGTTAGTACGCAAATAGCGGTGCAAAAAACCGGACTGGTAATGCAGTGATGACCATTCCAGCTTCCATCATTATTTTGGATGTGCAAGAGCTGACCGGAAACATTGTCAAACCACTGTTTCCAGGCAACATCTTTATTGATGATCATGGATTCGCCGGTTTGCAAAAAACTGAGAAATTCTTCTCCTCCGTTATTACCGAAGCCTTGCATGACTCGCCGATCTTGTG
>JANQRV010000481.1 GCA_028284395.1 Saprospiraceae bacterium | reverse complement strand
TAAATCCAAAATTGCTATTTCTTGGAACAGAGTTTGGTCTATTTTTTTCAATCGATGGTGGGCAGGATTGGGTCCAATTTAAAAACGGAGTACCGACCGTAGCGTTCCGAGATCTCGAAATCCAGAAGCGGGAAAACGATCTAGTTTGCGCTTCCTTTGGCCGCGGTTTCTTCATCCTAGATGACTATACCCCTTTACGCCATACCTCCCCCTCCATTTTGAAGCAGGAAGCCATGCTATTTCCAGTTAAGAATGCCTGGCAATTCATTGAAGCCAGGAAGCTCTCCGGTGTAAAAGGGTCGATGGGTGACAGTTATTTTACAGCACCCAACCCTCCATTTGGAGCCGTAGTAACCTACTTTTTAAGAGACCCTTTACTCAGCAAATATCAGCAAAGAAGGAAGATGGAAAAGGACCTATTAAGAGAAAATAAACCACTTGAATTTCCTAATTGGAACACACTTCGAACAGAAGATATTGAGGAAAAGCCAACCATATACATCACCATAACTGATGAGAACGGTGCTGTAGTCAGGAGGCTAAAGGGGCCAACTTCTGAAGGTTATCACCGCATTTCATGGGACCTTCGTCATGCCAGTCTCATCAATGGAGGACATCGTTCAGGGCCAATGGTGATCCCAGGAACCTATATTGCTTCGCTTTCACAATACATGGACGGTCAATGGAAGGTATTGGGAGAATCCCAGACCTTTCAAGTTCAATCCTTGGGATTGGCCACGCTGGAAGCAAGTGACAAATCGGCAGCTCTGGCATTTCAAAGGCGAGCTGGTATGCTTCAGCGAGCTGCTCTTGCCAGCAACAGATATATCGACGATCACTTACAGTTCTTAAAGGAGGTAAAAAAGGCCATTATCAATAGTGCACCATCTTTAAATACATTAACGCAAGCACGGGCAATCGAACTTCAACTCCAAGAATTTCAACTCGAATTATTAGGCGATTTAACAAAAAAGCAAAGAGCAGAATTCGTCTTGCCCGGAATTCTCGGGCGAATTCAAAGAGTAATTAGAGGTCAGATGCATTCTGCAATGCCAACCAAAACACAGCAGCAGAATTACAAATATGCCGTCGAGGCATTTGAGTCTCTCTACCATCGCCTAAAAACTGTCGAAAAGGATACTTGGCCGAAATTTCAGGAGGAATTGAAAAAAGCACAGATCAGCTGGATCTCAGGCATGAATTTACCAGAATGGGCCCCTAATGAGTAAACGGGAATTACGCACATAAACAATCTCTTCTAATTTGCAAACTGATGCAGTATGACCAGCAAGAGTCTGCGAAAGCCCTATCTTTGGCTATTGCATAGTGAACCAATTTTAAAACAGTCAACATGCTAAGCAGAATTTCCCTTTATATTGCTTCTCTCCTGCTGCTCCTTCAATGTTCTAACAAAGAACTTATCCAATATGATATTTTGATCCGGAATGCCACGATTTATGATGGATCTGGCGAGGATTCTTTTGATGGAATGTTAGGGATCAACGCCGATACCATCGCTGCTGTTGGATCGTTTAAGAATGCTTCCGGGAAGTTAGAGATAGATGCACAAGGGATGGCGGTCAGTCCCGGATTTATAAACATGCTCAGTTGGGCGACAAGAAGTCTAATTCAGGATGGGCGGGGTATGAGCGACATCAAACAAGGTGTAACTTTAGAAGTAATGGGCGAAGGAACATCCATGGGCCCTTTGAATGACGATATGAAAGCACAGATGAGCTCGCTCTTGGATGGCCTAGAAATTCCCTGGACGACTTTAGGGGAATATCTGCAATATCTGGAACAAAAAGGAGTATCGCCAAATGTGGCCTCTTTCGTAGGTGCAACTACACTTAGAATGCATGAAATGGGCTATGAAAACCGCTCTCCCACCTCAACAGAACTTGAAAATATGAAGAAATTGACAAGGCAGGCTATGGAAGAAGGTGCCATGGGCATTGGTTCCTCCCTGATCTATGCCCCTGCCTTTTACGCAGACACCCGGGAATTGATTGAGATTTGTAAGGAAGCCAGTAAATATGATGGAATGTACATCACTCACCTGAGAAGTGAAGCCAATAAATTCTTGGAAGCCATTGATGAAGTCATAGAGATCGCCATTGGCGCCGACATTCCTGCGGAGATTTATCACCTAAAGGCGGGTGGTAAAGAAAACTGGCATAAAATGGATCTGGCCATTGACAAAATCAACGAAGCTCGAAAGGATGGATTGACCATCACTACCGACATGTACACCTATACAGCTGGTTCTACTGGATTGGATGCAGCAATGCCTCCAGCCATTCAGGAAGGTGGTTATGAAGCTTGGGTCAAACGACTCAAGGACCCCAAACAACGACCCAGGATCAAAGAAGCGATGAAAACCAATGCACAAGACTGGGAGAACCTTTATTATCATGCGGGTCCTGAAAATGTACTTTTGGTTGGCTTCAAAAATGAGGAACTAAGAAAGCAATACACGGGAAAAACGGTAGCAGAGGTAGCAGCCATAAGGGGTACAGATACAGAAGAAACTGCCATGGATTTAGTTATTGAAGATGGATCAAGGGTGCAAGTAGTATACTTCCTCATGTCGGAAGACAACATCAAAAAGCAACTGAAATTACCTTATCTAAGCTTCGGATCAGATGCTGGAGCACCTGCGGCGGAAGGAGATTTTCTAAAGACAATGACTCATCCTCGAGCGTATGGCAACTTCGCGCGTTTGCTGGGCAAATACGTTAGGGAAGAGAAAGTCATTCCACTAAAAGAAGCCATCCGAAAGTTAACTTCTCTACCGGCATCCAATTTAAAGATTGAGAAGCGAGGGTTGCTCCAGCCCGGCTATTATGCGGATATTGTCATTTTCAATCCGGATACGATCAAAGACAATGCAACCTATCAAAAACCTCATCAGTATGCAGACGGAGTAATCCACGTATTTGTTAATGGCGGACATGTCTTAAGAAATGGCGAACATACCGGGGCAACCCCGGGGCGCTTCGTGAAGGGCCCGGGATGGCAGCAACAATAACAATCTAAAACACTTGGATATGGATCGCAAATTTGTGCTTTTAATCTCCTATTTTCTTTTGTCTCTCCTGGTCAAGGGACAAACTTTGGAAAAGAAGATAGCTGATTTTGATACCTACATTGCAAAGGCACGTCAACAATGGCAAGTACCAGGGCTAGCTGTGGCCGTTGTAAAAGACGGCAAAATGATCTTTGCCAAAGGTTATGGACAACGAAAACTAGGGAACAAGGCAGAAGTGACCCCTCAAACACTCTATTGTATTGGATCTACGACGAAGGCTATCACTGCAGCCGCGATGGGTATGTTGGTCGACGAAGGAAAAGTAGATTGGGATGATGTCGTTACAGAGATATTACCTGAATTTCAACTATACGATCCATACGTTACCAGGGCGCTGCGAATCCGTGACCTCTTCACTCACAATGCCGGGCTGGGAAACGCTGATTTCCTCTGGGCCTATAATGATTTAACCCCAGACGAGATTCTGTACCAAATGAGGTTTGCCAAACCCGCTTACCCATTTCGCGGGGGCTATACCTATCAAAATATAATGTACCTAGCAGCGGGCAAGGTCATTGAAAAACTCAGTGGAACGAGTTGGGAGACTTTTGTAAAGGAACGCATCTTTAACCCCTTAGGAATGAGTCGGTCTGTTCCACTCTTAAAGGATGCTTTACAACAAGAAAACATCTCTACTCCACACCACTTTGTAAAAGGCAAAATTACACCTATTGAGGATACTAGTGCCGATGCGATAGCACCTGCTGGTGCGATTTGGTCCTCCGTGGAAGATATGTCTAAATGGATGACATTCATGTTGGACTCTGCACGGGTAGATAACAAAAGGTTAATTTCTAAAGAGACATTTGCAGAATTACTTACACCTCAGGTATTGGTACCGTCGGGGAGTTTTTATCCGACCATTGCCCTAACCAAGCCGCATTGGACAACCTATGCGCTAGGATGGTTTCAACACGATTACGATGGCCGTTTCGTTAGTTTCCACACCGGAAGTCTCGGCGGAACCATTGCTATCATTGGGTTAATGCCTGACGAAAAAATAGGTGTCTATGTTCTCGGGAACCTCGACCATGCAGAAGTACGCCATGCCTTAATGTACAAAGCCTTCGACACTTTTGGGCACAAGAGTTCCGGTAGAGACTGGAGTTCAGAAATGTATGATTTGTATCAGCGTATTCGTGCGGAAGCGGAGGCTGATCAAAAACGAATTCTTGACCGAAAGGTACCGGGGACTTCTCCCTCGCTAGCTATTGAAGAATATACAGGTTCTTATTTTGATCGGTATTATGGTAAGGCATCTATCGAATATGATAACAGCGTTTTGGTCTTGAAATTGAGTTCAAAAATGAAGGCAACTTTGAAACACTGGCATTACGACACTTTCCTGGGTCAATTTGAGATGGATTGGTGGCCTCCAGCATTAGTCAAATTTGAAATAGGGCCATTCGGAAAGGTAGAAAGCGTGCAAATGGGGTCGAGAATATTCAGAAAAAACAAATAGTATTCACCTTTAGAAACGTTGAAACTTTGACTTGAAGGTTTCTTTAGGTTTTGGCAGTAGTCGCTCAATCGGTTGCCGGTACTTCCGGTAGTTCGATCTGAGTATCCATGCCCCACCAAGTATTACTGCTATCGGAACCGTATAAGTACTTCCAGATAAGTAAGTATAAGCAAATGCAAATAAGCCAACGACAAGGAAGGCACCACCAATAATCATTTGATTGAGAATACCAGCTCTTTTTTGACTGGCCAATTCGTAGTTTACAATAAATTCATCCGCCTTGCGAAGTATCGCTTTCATCTCCTCTTCACTAGCACCATTAGCAGCTATTTCTCGCTTGATTTCCAAATATTCTTTTCCAGAATATGCCAAGTCTCGACTTAGGGCAATTAGTTCATCAACATTCATTCACGTATGGATATTTAATGTTGTTTGAAGGCTTTTCCTGACAAAAATAGTGATTTAATAGCGAGATTCATTGAGTGGCTGATCTCCAATTTCTTTTAATATAGGACAAAACGTTCTTATAGGATAATTTGGCGAGTGCCGCTTGATCCACTCCGCGGCCTGACAATTCCGCTAAAATCTCTGGATACTTAGAAGCATTTTCATGTTCGGCGAAAAATAGTGGAATGCGGTCTGGCCTGGTAATTGCATACCGGTAAAAGAAATCCGCACCAAACGCGAGGTAGTCGGCCGCGAATTCCGGTTTAAGACCCCAAAGGATGTGTTCAAGTAATTGCTCCGGTTTTGATGGGTGGATGTATGCGCGCAAAAAATTCATACCAATCAGTCCCTTTC
The DNA here is from genome assembly GCA_028284395.1 of Saprospiraceae bacterium. GTDB lineage: Bacteria > Bacteroidota > Bacteroidia > Chitinophagales > Saprospiraceae > JANQRV01. The sequence continues at coordinate 64,742 of JANQRV010000481.1, read as the reverse complement.
GCCTTATCAATTCTTTAATCAATTCAGTAGGAAGATTTCGAACATGATCCCAGAGAAAGCGAAAATTAGAGTGGCTGGCAATAACGGGAACTTGGAGTGACTGGGCATCCAAATAATTTAAGATATCGTGTGCTAGTCGATCACTGGTATGAGCCAAATCGACGGCTATGCCGCGGCCTGACAAATAATCCAATAACCTCTTACCATCTTCCTTCAAACCCACATTTTCGCTGTAATTGCCTCCCCCGAATCGATTTTCGGGATGGTGGGTTAAACCAATATAAAACAGGTGTTCACAAGAATCCAGAACCCCATCCAAACGTTTGAACGCCACTGTTAAGTCCTCCTCTTCTTCACATAAGCCGCTGGCGTTTTCAATCGCCAAGGTCACGCCAATATGACGAGAAGTCACAATATCTTGGGCAGTACTATAGTCTGTAACCGGATAAAAGGTCTTTTGATCTATCAATAATTGGTAAGCAGCTAATTGTCGTTGAAACAGTGACGCACTACCCACCTGAGTGGGCGTGTAAATGGCCAGTACCTGATGTTTCACGTTCCCAGCTAGCATATAAGGCAGGGCGACTCCTATATCTTCTGTTTTGTGAATGCTGGCACCTGGTACCGTCGCCAAGTAACTTAACAGATCGCAATGCAGGTCCGAAACAGGAAAATGTATCATCCGGTTTCAGAGTTAGTTTTTGTCGGCTTCCACAATCTCTGCGACTTTTTTACTCAATACCTTTGGAATGGGTTTTTTCCGCTTGACCTTGTAATTCACTTCGACCCTAATGGCCTTTAAACCATTTACACCGGGCATATTCTCCAAATCCAAAATTTCGACTCCTTTTTTGATGTAATCGATCGATCTAAGGTATTCAAGATAATTCTGATATTCTTGCAATTCCTCATCTCGAGAATAAACAATAGCGATCTTACGCGGCTGTGTAAGTCGTTCTTCGGTTCCTTTAATGTAAGCTTTATCAATGCGTTTCTTCACAATCTCATAACGAACATTGTAAGCTCCATCCACATCAAATTGCTTCTCATCCTGCCGAAAGCGAATACTCATCGGATTGCTATGTACCAAAATCAAGGAGCATACTTCCAAAGGCATCGGCATTTGTGGTCGGAGACGGTGTACTGCGTTTTCGACCTCAATCATTGTCTTTAACTGCCAGAGTCTCAGATTATGTAGATAAATGTTATTATAATCACGATGATTGACGAGAGACTGCCCAATGTACATGTTGTATTCGACACCATCTGTTTTATACCTTTCAAAGTAGTGCGGAAACATTTCTTGTGCTTCTTCCTGTGCTTTCTCTAAATAATCTGCAATCTTATTATTTAAGGCCGTTACACTATCTTCATAAGCCTTTCTTTCTTTGTATACTACCTCCAGTTCAGTATCCAATGCGTTCTGATAGTCTACGACGGCCTCGTTGATATCGCTGTCCAACCTTTTAACATGGTCGAAAACTGGATAGATCTCCCGTTTAAGAAATTCCAAAGCTTTAAGTTCATCCCCTGCTCCCAGGCGTTCTCTTGTCTTGTTGATGTATTGGTCGATGCGAAACCGAAGATTGTCATAGACGGGGTAATTCATTCGGTCCATGGTCAAATCCAATACGCCTTTCGCCAGATTAAATTGTTCAATCAAGTCCGCTTGAATGGCATTGTTTCTGAGCGTAGAAGAGCTCTTAATATCGGATTGACCGTACAGTGGTACTACATCGTTAAAGACTATTTCCTCCATCGTATTGGTATCATAGAAGCGCTGCCGTTTGTATAAGTTTTCTGCTGCTTCGAAGAACCGCCAACTAACAGTTGGGTGGATGGCGGTACATTTTTCTTGAATTATGGCCTCCAGCTTAGTCTCCAATTCATCTAAAGACCGTTGCAGGGCAGTAGTAAACAAAGGAATCACTTCTTCTAATGTTCGTGCGATAACAGAGTTTACAGCATTTTCCTCCTGTGAGCCCAATTCCAACATACCAATGATACCATCGTTGTACACTAGGGGGACCGCCAAGTAGCTCTTCAAATTGTGTCGAAGGAGTTTACTAACCACGGGGTTATCCGCATAGCGTTCCTCAAATTTGGAAATAGCAAAAATTTTGCGCTCCTTGAAGATTAGTGGATAGGAATACTCACAAAACGCTTCACTGGCCTTTTTTTGGCCCTGCTCCGATAGAATAACACTGTTCCAAAGTCCATATCCCAGTGATTTCAGGGACTGTCGTTCTTCGTCGAAAACCGCAAATCCGAGTTTGATATCCTTAATGTTCAGCATTTTGCCAAGATTATGGCGGATTTGCTCCACGACATCCGGTGATTGTAAGGCATCTTTTTTCAGTAGGTCGTTTTTTAGGGCAGACTTTGCTTCTTCAGAAGTAACATCGAAGAAGTTCATAATGGCAAATCCTTCATAATCAAAGCTTCCCGGCGGAATTTTTTCCTTCCACAGTTCAAAATCACCAAAATTATCCGTGAGTTCTTTGATTTCCTCTTTTGTCAACGGCTTAAAACCATTCTTTGGCGTAAATGTGGTAAAATCTGCATTAAAAAAGACCCGATAATGACGAATGACACCCGTTTCGGCATTAGGTATATCGAAATAAAAAGACTTTGCATAATTAATACCGGCTCCATACTTAAAATTCAGGATGAAAACACAGGCACTGATGTACATTTGCTCATAACTAACGTGCCGCATGTGGATGCACTCGGTATCTGCCGCCTTCAATATCCCGTCTAAACGCGGAGAAACATTGAATAGATACGGACTAAATGGTATACACGCTGCTTTTATCTCGTTCAATCCCAGTAATTTAGGAAACAACGGAGCTAAAAACATCTGTAGCTCTTCTCCGTACTTCTCCAGAATTTGCTCATCCTCGATCGAGCCTGCTAATTCTGGTGCTTTGGCCATTTTTTTCAGTACCGCCTTTGCCTTTTCTGCCGTTTCTACGTGTTTGCTCTTAGCTTCCTCCTTCCAAAAGTCAAAAACCGGTTTGAAATTAACCTTGATGTCGAATGGAAATTCCGCGCCCTCCGGTAATTCTTTTCCTCCGTAATACCTGATATAATTCATAAGCTGACCTATTTGCTCCGTGTATTCTTCTAAATATAGACTAATATCCGTTCATAATCAATTGGTGTAATAAAACAAAATGATTTACGCATAAGTTGCTGGCCGACGACAAATTTTTTTTTTCGTCGATGCAAACTTTATCAAACAAATTGTGGTTGTAATTTCATTCAAAGCTTTATATCCTAAAATCAGTGCTATGCCGACTACACAAACAATTATCAGCCCTCTGGTACAAATGTTTCGATTACAAACGACTCTGTTCCGGAATGCGACGAAGGACATCACACCAGCACACGCCCATCATCGTTTCATGGAAATCACCAATCACATGGCCTGGATTACAGGTCATATCGTCTCCACTAGATTTGCATTGGGTACTGTCCTGGGACTGCCACTTCGTGAGCCATTCCCCCAACTATTTGCACGGGGAAAAGGCTTGGATGAAAACATAACCTATCCAAGTTTCGAAGAATTGACAAAAGATTGGTCCGTTATTTCTGAACCTCTGATCGATCGACTAGAAAATCTCAAGGATTGGGAATTGGAAGCTGAAGCTCCGGTGCCAAGCCCAATGTCACAGTACAATGGAGGTTTAATTGGCTTCATCACTTTCATTGCACATCATGAAGCTTACCACATTGGACAATTAGGTCTAGCTCGGCGTTTTTTTAATTATGAAGCAATTGCATACAATTAGAAGGCCAGTTCACTACATAAGTTTACCATTTCACCACAATTCTTTTTGATCTCATTGCTCAAAAGGTCAATTTAGAAGAGAAAAGTGCTGCTTACGCTCAAGCACCAATTGATTCTTACAGAAGAGTTCGAAGCTTTGTTTCACCAAACATTTGATGAAACTTGGGCCAACTGGAACTCCAAAGCAATAGAGCATGAAATCCTATACCATCATTGAATTTTACATTTCGCAAGCCAAGGTAAATTGGCATTCTGAGAAAGAAAGTTTTGCCGATTTGAGCGAAGCGGAAGCTTTCAGAGTCGAAAACTATGATTCCAAGGGGTTCTTTTGGACTGGCCTTTATGAATACAAAATCATTGAGCGCCTTGGGGATAAATTAAATCAATGCTGGGCTTGCAATGCCGTCCATCGCGAATACTTAAAAGGAGCGTACAGCGGTTAACCATTTGGGGATTTCCTGATTCCTTTTTGGTTCAATAAGGCCTCAATCTCTGGTAAAACTGAAATATCCTGAATGGTAGATGGGGGGCGATAAGCTTTGTGATCCGCAATGGCACGCATTACATTTCTCAGAATTTTTCCCGATCTGGTCTTCGGTAAACGCTCCACTACAAGCGCCTTTTTAAAGGAAGCTACCGGTCCAATCTGATTCCGGATCATAGTAATGAGTGCTGACTCTATTTCGTCCTCGGAAATAGATTCATTTTCTTTTAAAACAACTAGTCCGATTGGTACCTGTCCTTTGAGCTCATCGAAAACACCGATGACAGCACACTCTGCGACCGAACGATGAGAAGCAATCACCTCTTCCATTTCGGCAGTAGACAAACGATGGCCGGCTACATTGATGACATCGTCAATCCTGCCTGTGATGAAAAAATACCCCTCAGCATCCCGATATGCCCCGTCACCAGAAAAGTAGTAACCGGGATATGAACCTAAATAAGAGGATTTAAACCGCGATGTATCATTCCAAAGATTGGGTAATGCGCCAGGTGGTAAGGGATATTTTATGAGCAGAACCCCTTCTTCATTTTCCCTACACTCTTCGCCATTTTCATTTACAATGCGAAATTCGTATCCCGCTACTGGTTTTCCCGACGATCCCGGTTTGACGGGATACAACCCCAAGGCAGTCATTTGACTAATCATCGGCCAACCAGATTCTGTTTGCCACCAGTGGTCGATAACGGGCACCCGCAATAGTTCTCGAAGCCAGTTGAGTGTCGACACATCACACCTTTCACCGGCTACGAAGAGATGGCGCAAGGCACTAGTATCATATCTAACTTTCAATCTTCCTTCAGGATCTTCCTTTCTAATGGCCCGGAAAGCTGTCGGCGCCGTGAAAAATATATTTACTTGGTATTCCTCCAAAATTCTCCAAAAAGTACCGGCGTCCGGCGTTCTAACTGGTTTTCCTTCGAAAATGACAGAGGTGCATCCATAAATCAAGGGGCCATAAACAATATAAGAATGCCCTACTGCCCAACCATAGTCGGAAGCAGCCCAAAACACATCTTCACTTTGAGCACCATATACATGTTTCATACTATAATACATCGCCACTGCGTGTCCTCCGTTTTCACGCACTACTCCCTTAGGTTTACCGGTGGTTCCGGAGGTGTAAATGATGTAAAGTGGATCTGATGCCATGACTTCTGTATACCCTGTCGGTTGTGCTTTTGCTACTACGGAGGCCCAGTCATGATCCCGCCCCGGAAGAAGATCAGCTTTCAGAAATTCACGCTGAAAAACGACAACATTTTCCACTTGGTGAGTTGCTTGTTTTAAACTTTCGTCGACCAGGGGTTTATACGAAACGATGCGTTGAACCTCAATACCTCCCGATGCCGTGAGTAACACTTTGGGTTTTGCATCGTCGATTCGAAGAGCCAATTCATTAGCAGCAAAACCGCCGAATACGACAGAATGTATGGCTCCGATCCGTGCAGTTGCTAACATGGCAAAAGCAGTTTCAGGAATCATCGGCATGTAGATGATGACTCGGTCGCCTTTTTCTACCCCGAAAGCGGTGAGCATACCAGCGATTCTTTCTACTGCTGAATGAACTTCCGAATAGGTAAATTTTTTCTTTGTGCCAGTAACCGGTGAATCATAGATTAAAGCGATCCGGTCGCCTTTTCCATTCTTGATATGGACGTCGAGGGCTAGATAAGAAGTATTGAGTACACCACCTCGATACCAGCGATAAAGATCGTCTTCATCTCGGTACAATATCTCTTGAGGAAACCTAAACCAATCAATGAGATGGGCATTTTTTTCCCAGTAATCAACTGGATCGGAAATACTATTTTTGTAGATAGTCTCGTAACTCATTCGCAAACTTTCAATCAATTCTTGGGAACAGGATTCATGTCGTACCATTAAACGGGTAGCTACCTAATATTACAAAAATTCTGGATCTTTTACCAGTCAAGCACTTATGGAGACTGGTCGGTTCGTCTGGGCCATGCTAAATTGTTTTTTAAAAAATCGTACTTTTAGCGTTTTAATTATCATTAGAATGCCATGAAATTTTCAAATACGCTCATCATCGCCTTATTCGCGATCCTATTTTCAGGATGCTCTGACAATAAGCAAGACAATGCGGTCAATCAGCCACCTATCTATACTCCTCCAACAACCTCACCACCACCAATTAATACCACTACTGCAGGTGTGGTACACCATTACATTTGCCCCAAGAATTGCGTAGGCAGTGGGGGCCCTCAGGCAGGTAGCTGCCCAGTCTGTAATTCTCAGTACGTACATAATGCCGCCTATCACAATCAACCCGGTGTTGCCAACACTACCACTATCCCTCCTGGAACAAACCCGATGTTTCAACAGGGAAAGGCTCCACAAACTACAACCACGATACCTCCACCAACTACAACCACGGTACCTCCGCCAACTGCATCTCCAGCCCAAAATGCTGCCGGTGTCTACCATTACACTTGTAGTAATGGATGTGCAGGGGGAAGCGGGACCACAGGAAATTGTGCAAGTTGCGGAGCGGCATTAGCACACAATGCGGCTTATCATAACAATTAATACAGAACTGGATTTCCCGTGATCTAGAAATTAATGGATCGAGCGAATCCGTAACCGAATGCCGTTTTGTGGTCTTAGGGTCACAAGCGGCAATTGTTTTACTTTATGTCCAGGTGCTAATTCGAAATCATAAGCCATTGCCATTTTGGCCAAAACGAGTTGCATCTCCATCATCGCAAAGTTATTCCCGATACAGAGGCGGGGACCACCGCCGAATGGAAAGTAGGAATAAGGTATCCTTTTTTTCTTTTCTTCTTTGGTAAAACGCTCCGGTTTAAAAGCAGTGGGCTCTTCCCACAATTTTGGATTGTGATGGGTTCCATAAATGTAAATACCGATCATCGTATTTTTGGGATAGTGATACCCCATACATTCATCTTCATCCATCGATAAACGGTCCGTAATCCATGCAGGCGGGTAAATTCGCATGGATTCTTCAATGACCTGTGTGGTATACTCCAACTTTCGTAAGTCTTCAAATTGTAGTACTCCATCTGAGTTGATTTGGGTCACTTCTTCTCGGATTTTTTGCAATGCCGCCGGATGCTGAGCAAGTAAATACCAGGTCCAGGCCAGGGCATTAGCGGTGGTCTCATGCCCAGCTACGAAGAGAATTTTGGTTTCGTCCAGCAATTGTCGGTAACTCATAGTTTTACCTGTATCTTCATATCGTGCATCGATGAGCATTTGTAGAAGATCATCCTGCTCAGCATCCGACTTTTGGCGCGCTTCAATGACTTCCCGGATTATTTGCTCTGCTTCATAACTGATTCGCTCATGTTTTCTTTGCAGGCCACTGAATTTAAACCAAGGATTTAAAAAGGGAAGCCGAATCTGCTTGACCAGAAATTCCTGCAAAAGCGTAATTTTAAGGGCTAAGTCTTTCAATTGTCCAGGACCTACACTGGTATTAAACAAAGATCGAGCAACCAACAAAAAAGCCAATTCCATCATATCCTCAGCGATATCTATCTCCGAATCATTCTTCAATCGGAGATCAAGAGAAATAAGGTATTGATCAATGACCGAATGCATAATGTTAAGGATCCCGGCCAGCCGCTGACGATGAAACCCAGGTTGAATGAGTCGACGTTGACGTAACCAATAACTCCCCTCTGTCGTCAATAAATTCTTACCTAAATAATGACCTAACCATCTAGATTGCACCTCTGACTTACGATAATTTCTATTGTTCTTTTGCAAAACGTGTTGATGGAAAATCGGATTGATGGAAAAAATCCCTTTGGTGCTACTTCCTCGAAAATTAAAAGTGTAGACATCTCCACATTCAGCAATGTATTCATTGAAAACGGGAATTGGGTTAGCCATCATCCGAGGTAGGTTTTGAAGGGATTTCCAGCGAGAAACAGCCGGAGGGTAATTGTACGCCATTTTTAAGACCAAAATAGAAATAGCGGATAGCATTCACAAAAAGAGGCCTTACGATGTTCGAGAAGACGTCGGCACCTTTCAAAAATTGCGAAAATTCGCTAAATTTTACCGCTAAATCTTTACAATATGCTAAAACACCCGTATTTTTAAGCGAAAATTCGCTAACAAAAATATAAGTTTTAATCATGGCAGTACTATCGAATATCAAAAGTTATTTAAAAGGCGGTGAATTTCTAGTGAAGGACAGTTCTCCCGATCAAACCTTTATACCGGAAGAATTCGACGAAGAGCAGCGAATGATCCAATCCACGGCAATAGAATTCGTTAACACCGAGGTCTTGGCTAACATGGACAAAATTGAAAATCAAGCGGATAATATTGCCTCCACTTTGTTGGAAAAAATGGGAGAGCTTGGATTCCTTGGCACGCACATGCCGGAAATTTACGGTGGCATGCAATTGGACATGAATACCAATACACTAATTGGGGAGTCCTTTGGTCCGGCAGGGTCCTTTTATGTCGCTTATGCAGCTCACACGGGAATTGGAATGCTTCCGATCCTCTATTTTGGAACGGAGACTCAAAAACAAAAATACCTGCCAGGATTGATTTCAGGCGAATTAAAGGCAGCTTATTGCCTAACGGAGCCCTCCAGTGGATCTGACGCATTGGCAGCCAAGACTCGTGCTGAACTAGATGAGAGTGGAAAGAATTATATCCTCAACGGACAAAAAATGTGGATTTCGAATGCTGGATTTGCCGATCTGTTGGTAGTATTTGCGCAAATAGATGGAAAAGAATTCACGGGTTTTATCGTCGAAAGAGGATCCGCAGGTTTGACCTTCGGAGCGGAGGAGCAGAAACTTGGGATTAAAGGATCGTCGACTCGCCAGGTATTTTTCGAAAATGTAAAAGTACCCACAGAAAATCTATTGGGTGAACGAGGGAAAGGCCACTTGATTGCCTTCAATGCACTAAATATTGGCCGTTTCAAGCTTTGTGTGGCTTGTATAGGTGGAGCAAAGGCCTCGTCTACGGGTGCCATCCAATATGCTAATGAACGGATTCAATTCAAACAACCGATATCCAATTTCGGAGCCATTCAGTATAAACTGGCCGAACAGGCAATCCGTATCTTCAGCGCCGAAAGTGCCATGTATCGCGTTTCGCACCTACTGAATCAAAAAAAAGTAGACCTACTCGAGGCAGGGATTGATTATGCCGGTGCCAAACTTCAGGCCGCAGAGGAATACGCCGTTGAATGTGCACTCTTAAAGGTAGCCGGTTCAGAAGTTCTGGACTATGTGGTAGATGAGTCGGTACAAGTTCATGGAGGAATGGGTTACTCTGAAGAAGGTGTTGCAGCACGAGCTTACCGGGACTCAAGAATCAACAGGATTTTTGAAGGCACCAACGAGATCAACCGCTTGCTGTCGATTGATATGTTATTCAGGAGGGCGCTCAAGGGTCAAATTGACATTGTAGGACCTGCCTGGAAAGTGCACAAAGAATTGGCTGTTCCTATGGAACCAACTGTTCCCGAAGGTCCGCTGGACATGGAAAAACAGATCGTCACCAATTTCAAGAAAATTGTACTCATGGTGATTGGGGCTGCTGCCAAGTTGCAAATGGAAGGGAAATTAAACCTAAAGGAAGAACAGGAGATTCTTATGAACGCCTCGAATATGATGATAGATACGCTCATGGCCGAATCCACTCTGCTGAGGGTTCAGAAACTGTCGGACATCCTGAACAAGGAAATTGCCGATGAAGTGTACGAGGCAATGCTAAAAGTATTCCTTGCGGATGCTGCTGCACGAATTCAAAAAAATGCGGAAGATGCTATTGTCTCCTTCGCGGAAGGAACTTTGCTAACTACCTTGATGAATGGTCTCGAGCGGTTCCGTAACAAACAATATGTCAATGTAAAAACAGAGCGACGAAAGGTTGCCTCAGCCCTTAAGAAGGCCAATAAATACTGTTTCTAATGCACTTATTTTTTTCCCTTTGGTTGAAGAGACATTAATTAGGTGAATGGGGTAGGGGTATTCCCAGGGGAATACCTATCCCCATTAATGGAAGCGGGCTAACCTGAAAGAACCCTCCTCTTTCCCGCGTTCCAAAGAGCGCGAAATCCCAATTCAATTTCCGTCCAATAATTCTTACTCCCAGAGAAAGCAGTCCAATTTTCAGGTCCGGAATGATCCAATTATCGCTTATGAAACCAATCTTGCTGGATAAGCGCCAGTTTCCGTTCAATAAAAAAAATGGAGACGGAGCAAAATCGCCGTTTAGGATACCAAACCCTACACCGCCGGTTACATTGCGGTCACGGGGTCCCAACGTAGCTGCGAAATAGAACCCTCCAAAATCAAAGAATTGAGTAGCCCCAGCAGAATGTATAAATATGCCACCAACGGCGAGGTTTACAAAGTTTTCTCGGACCGGAATACTGTATTTAGCATTGAGAAAGGCACTGGGAAATGATACCGTATCCTCCAACAGGGAAACAAGTTCGACCCCCATTCCAAGGGAAAAACGTTGTCCTACTGACAGGTTAATTTGATTGATCACCAAGAGGTAATTTTGGTACTGGATACTCCCAAGGTCGGGTCCATAAGCGGTTGGTCCAATAAAGTTGCGGAAAGCATTGGGATTCCGGTGCCAATTGTTCAAAATGGAATCTTTAGCACCTGTTTTAGAGAGATTTGAGTTGATGTTTTCCTGGGCCAAAGAAGCGCTGGTGATTAAGAAGAAGCATGAAAAAATTAAACCATATGAATTTAGCAAATAAATGGTTTTCATTTCTTAGTTTTACTCAAAACTAAGAATAATGCGGCTGCCGAAGCAAATCGACGCCGCATTATCAAAGGATCGTTTTCATTAAAGATGTTGAGGGATTTGGATCTGCCGGTTTTCACGATCTAAGAGTAGCTCTACATAGTTTTACTTTATTATGTGAATGTCCCTATGCATTGATTTTAACAATATCAAGCGCCCTTTTTCGATTGCTACCGGCTGGGTTATACAGGGCTTAGGGTATTTGTAGTTTTGGCAACAATTGAATTACAACTGCAATTTGCACTTCTTATCTCATTAAAATAAAGCGACTTCTCCAAGTCAAATATTTTTTTTTATTGAATATCAATATTGGTATAACAAAGGCACAACACCTACTATAATATGGGAATAACCTCTACTACTAATCTTCAGAACGAACTACTTAGCCGAATCATCGATCGTTTTGAAAAACGAGTGGATGCAGTAAGGGAATTAGCTGATTTTTTTAACGTCGGCAAAGATGCGATTTACCGACGGCTGCGGGGAGATACTTTGCTCACCCCGGAAGAAATTCTTCAATTGGCCAAGAAGTATAAGATATCATTGGATGCGATCCTATTTGAAGACAAAGACATGGTATTCTTCAGCTTCAATGCCTTCTCCGTAAAGATTAAGAACGTCGATGATTATTTGGCAAACCTCAAGGCCAATGTGGAAAATTTTGGTGCCATTCCCAATGCGGAGATTTATTATCCAACAAATGAGATCCCAATCTTTTACTATTGCTTTTTTCCAGAATTGATCAGCTTTAAGCTGTACGTTTGGGGTCGCAATATCTGGGACCTAGAATATCTTCAACAGCAAGCTTTTCATCCGGAGATTATCCAGCATCATGCTGTTGATATATGTAATGAGGTTTTACAAACATATCTCAACATCGATACGATCGAAATGTGGAGCTTAAATCTGTTTGACAATACACTCAATCAGATTGAATACTATGCTAATACCGGTGGTTTTAAAAATGAAGACGATGCGTTAATGCTTTGCGATAGGCTCTTGGATTTGGCCAAACACATGTATAAGATGGCGGAAGAAGGTAAAAAAACCAGTCTTAAAAGCAGCTCTATGAAGTATGCTGACTTCCAGCTTTATCACAATGAAATGATTTCAACTAATAGTTTCATCTACCTGACGTCGCCGCACATTAGGGTCTTGTTCTCGATCTACGGTAGCCCAAATTACATGACGAGTTCTGATGAAAGGATCTGTGATTATACCGAAAATTGGATTAAAAAGATCAAAGCTCGATCAACCCCGGTCATTGGAGATGCGGCCAGAGACCGCAACTGGTTTTTCAAGGGAATTAAAAGACGGATCGAAAATACTCGGAACAGAATTGAAAATCAGCTGGGAGGCGTATTTTAATTGCGGATGATAACCCCGGCTCTAGCAGCCCACTTTCTAACATCTTCCTTCTTAATTGCGGATGCCAGTAAATTTGGAAATTGATCTGGTGTGCAAGCAAATGATGCAATACCCAATCCTGCCAGTTTTGTTGCCAGCGACCGATCGTAAGCCGGCATTCCCTGATCACTTAGTGCCAAGAGAGAAATAAAGTTGACTCCGGTACTCTTAATACTTGCCGCTATCTTCATCATTTTGTGTTCATTTCCGCCTTCAAACAAATCACTGACCAGCAGCAATATTGTGTCACTTGGCTTCTGGATTAATCGCTGTGCGTAAATCAAAGCGTTATGAATATCCGTCCCCCCGCCTAATTGACTTGCAAACAGTATATCGACCGGATCTGGTAGTCGATCAGTGAGGTCGACGACCTTCGTGTCGAAGGCCACAATATGCGTTTTCAAAGAACCTAGAGAGGCTAAAATAGCAGCCATAACACTCGAATAGACCACCGATGTGGCCATTGATCCACTTTGGTCTACCAGGAGAATCACGTGCTTTAGTTGTTGTCGCTTTCGCCCGTAACCAACCAGGTTCTCGGGGATGATCGTTTCCAAATCCTTTTGATAATGTTTGAGATTTGCCTTAATGGTTCGCTGCCAATCTATTTCATTAAGTTTTGGCCGAAGATTTCTAGTAGCTTGGTGTAAGCTTCCTCTGATAGCCCGTAGAAGTGGGGTCCGCAATCGTTTTTCTATTTCTTTGACTACTTTCTGCACTACCTGTCGAGCTGTTTCACGAGTCTTTGCAGGCAATACCTTATTGAGAGACAATAGGGTGGCAACCAGATTGACATCCGCTTCGATGGATTCGAGCAATTCTGGTTCGAGTAGCATCCTGTTTAGTTCTAAACGCTCCAGCGCATCCTTTTGCATAATCTGGACAGTTGAAGCAGGAAAATACTTGCGGATATCACCCAGCCAACGATTAATATTTGGAGAGGAGGGCCCCAAACCACCTTTTCGGTCGGTATCGTAGAGGGCTTCCAGTACTGCATCCATTGCCTTTTGATCTTCGCCTGACAATTCATTTTGTCTTTCGGGATCTGCGTCTTTCCCCAAAATTAAGCGCCATTTTGAGACATTTTCTTCCAATGGAAAACCTATTTTTTAGCGTTCATCATCTTGGCAACCCATAGCAAGACGATGGCTCCACCGACAGCAGTGACAATCGCTCCCATGAAGTTATTTGGTGTTTCGATCTGCAGGAAGTCGAATAACCAACCTCCCAGAACACTGCCAACGATCCCTACCACAATATTACCAATTAGGCCAAATCCGGATCCCTTCATAATTTGGCCTCCAATCCAACCTGCAATGGCGCCAACCAACAAAAAAGAAATCAAATTTTGTAATTCCATTAATAATTACTTTTGTTGAAATAACTTCAAATTTTAAGAAGTTAACGTATGTTCAAAATTCGCTTTTACAGAGAAAAAGAGGAAGTTTAAACATACTTTAAATATAATTGTACACCAAATAATTTCTGTGAATAACCACGTGGATGAACTTACGACCGAACAACAAGAAGGCCTCCAATCCATCCGGATTTCTAGAATTATAATTCCAGTCCTCCTTGGTATCGGTGCCGTATTTTATATGCTGTGGAGTCGGTTTGATCCCGATGAATTTGCGACCATCGATTGGACTTCTCACACTTTCTTCTGGATAGGCCTTTCCGTATTTCTATTGGTGATTCGGCACTTGGCTTATGCCACAAGATTACGCATTCTTTCAGAAGGTGAATTTTCCTGGAGTAAGTGCATCGAATTAATCTTCATCTGGGAGTTTAGCTCCGCCGTTTCGCCGACTAGTGTGGGTGGATCCGCCGTTGCATTCTTTGTACTAGCTCAAGAAAAACTTTCGACCGCAAAAACAGCCACGATCGTCTTATACACCATAGTGCTGGACAGTTTCTTTTTTATTTTTGGACTTCCCCTACTATATCTTCTCTTCGGTTCAGGAATGATCAGACCAAATGCCGGGAGTCTAGCTGAAATTGGGGGATGGGGCTACTATTTTCTTTTTGCTTATACCGTCATGTTCATTTATAGTTCTATCTTCTTTTATGGTCTTTTCATTAGTCCGAAGAAGATCAAGCAATTCCTCTCTCTGATTTCCAGCATTGGATTTCTCAAAAAGCGGTACAAAGAACAATTCGACAAACTTGGAGCTGATATGATGATTGCGTCCGCTGAGTTAAGACGACAGAAGGCTGGGTTTCACCTAACCGCCTTTCTCGCTACTTCGGTCGCATGGTCATGCCGTTTTTTGCTACTCAATTGCCTAATCATTGCATTCATAGTAGCTTTACCCATTGATTTCTGGACGCAGTTCGAGCTATATGCGCGATTGAAGAGCATGTTTGTTATCATAGCCTTTAGCCCCACCCCCGGTGGAGCGGGATTTGTAGAAATTCTTTTCGGAGGTTTTCTCAGCGACTACGTAGACAATCAAACCTACGCTACTGTGATTTCGACTATTTGGAGGCTTCTAAGTTACTATACTTATCTTTTGGCAGGTGCTATCATCATACCAATATGGATCCGGAAAATTGTCAATGACAAAAGAAAAAAAAGTTAATGTAATCTTATGAAAAATGCTAATCCTTCAACTCAATCGGCAATGGCATTTATTGATAGAGAATTTGAGATCGGGGCCAATTACCAAAGGTTCGACCAAAGAAACGATATTTTTAGCCGAGCCATTTGGGATCCCTCGGTAAAGCCGAAAAACTTTTTCAAAAGTTATGATGTAGCCAATTACCAACCGAAAAAATCTAAGGGGTTTGACCACTGGGATTATGCACTCCGAAACGCGAGTTGGCACCTGACTGATGTAGTTGCAGAATTAAAGTGGCATTCAGAAGGTAAAGTCGAAGGTTTCACAAACTATTATTCAATCCAAACACCTGGCCCCAAGGTCAAAGCCCCTGAATTGAGTTTATCCGAAACCACTTCTCGCATTAAGAAGGCAGCTCGGGTTTTAGGAGCTGGTGATGTCGGCATTTGCCGCCTGGATCGCCGTTGGTTATACTCCCATCAATTTCAGCGAAAAACAGGCACATCCGCCAAACTCGATTTACCCAAACACCTTTCCCATGCTATTATTCTGATTTTGCCGATGGATCATCGTCTGACTCAAACGATTCCTTCTGCATTGGGCGGCACCACCACCGGGCTTGGGTATGCTGCAAGCTTAAATGTGGCCAACGCCCTGGCTCAATTCATAGTCAACCTCGGTTATGACGCCGTAGCTTCCCTAAACGACACTGCATTAAGTATCCCTATGGCCATCCAAGCAGGTTTGGGCGAATATGGTAGAAATGGGCTTTTGATTACCTCAAAATTTGGCCCTAATGTAAGGATAGCAAAAGTTTTCACTGATCTTCCGCTGCAAATTGATCGGCCGACCCGTTTTGGGGTGAAAGAATTTTGTTCTATTTGCCAGAAATGTGCCAATGCTTGCCCTGTTAAAGCGATTCCAGGAGGAAAACCACAAGTAAAGCCACCGAATTTTTCCAGTCATAATGCGATCACAAAATGGACGGTTAATGCCGAAAAGTGCTTTAAGTTTTGGGTGGGGATGAACACTGACTGTGCCATTTGCATTCGAGTCTGCCCTTATAACAAAGATTATAGTAAATGGTGGAATCGACTGGGCTTTAAGCTCGCTGCAACTCCGCTTCGAAAGATGATGCTTTGGTTAGATAACTTGATGCAATTTGAAAAGCGCCTTTCACCGATAAAATGGTGGTAAGGATTAAATTGCTCTAAACGACCGCGCAACCATGCAGCAACATATGATACAAGAATTAGAAAAAGTAATTGCTTTGGCGAAAGGGAGTAAATTAAATCGTTTTCTCCACAAACCGCAAAGATATTTAGTAGCGATACTTTTCAGTAAATTATGGTATCGCTTCTCACAAAAAAACATGCCGGTCAGCACTATCACCTTTTTTGGTCATCGGATGGAAATCGAACTACCCGCCTCCATCGACCTATACCTTTTGGGGGGCAAGACACATGATTCCGAATTACGGTTGTGTAAATTCCTGCTCCGGAAGCTGAAGTCGGGAGACATTTTTGCTGATGTTGGAGCTCACTTTGGTTTTTTTTCTTTGTTAGCAGCCAAAATCGTTGGGCCTCACGGTCATGTTTTTGCGTTTGAACCTTCTATCAATAGTTTTCGTCTTCTGAAAAAGAACATCGAAACGAACACTAGTATTACCGCCATCGCGAAAGCCGTCAGTGATGACCATAATGGACGGACAACCTTTCACGAATTTCCCATGCGTCTCTCTGAATTTAGCAGCATTTTTATTGAACATTTGGAAAACGAGAAGTGGCAGTCGCAAGCAATGCGGACTACAGTCGATTCTGTCAGTATTGATGGTTTTTTCCGCGAATTGAATTTGGTGCCCGATATTATCAAGATCGATGTAGAAGGAGCCGAATCTTTGGTCATCAAGGGAATGCAAAATCTATTGAAGACTGGACAACCAATCATAATCATGGAGTACATTTCCAACCCGCAGTCAACCGAACTCTATGCCGGAGCTCTTACACAATTGGAAATGGACGGATACCGCCCTTTTATCATTGATGAAAAGGGAGCTTTGTCTTCTATTTTCAACCTTTCAAATTTTTTGAAGGAAAGAGGCGTGGATTCAGAAAACGTGGTATTTTGCAAATACTAGTCTCGAGCATCCATATTGACCAAAATTGCCAAACTCATGAAGAACCATGGTCCAAATTTATCCGTTTCAACAACATCATTAATAATGGAAAAAGAGCTGATTACAATAACACAGAGTAGCAACATCATCACGATCCTCTTCTTTCCCGGAGAATGAGTTCGATGGTATATTCTTTCTCCCCGAATCAAAAAATAAAACGTCAGGGCTATAAATAACAAAAGTCCCACCAAACCTTGTTCCACTAACAACATTAGGTAGTAACTATGTATCCCGGATTGATCTTCATTCCTACTGACGTAGGTTCTAAAGCTCGTTACCGTATAACTTCGATAGAATTTAGTGAAATTTCCCGGGCCAAACCCAAAGACGGGTTTTTCTGTAAACATGTAGCATCCGGCAATCCATCGGTAAAATCGCTCGACTGTCGATATATCCTCCAGCTTATAGGTTGCCTCAATTAAGTTATCAAATTCTACATGAGTAATGGTACGATCAAAATTGGGGGCATACTCCAAATAGGTATTTTGACGGACAAAGAAAACAACCGTTAATATACTCGCGATGACCGCAGCGGCCAATGCAAGGCGCATCATTCTCAATCGGACCACGAAATAAGCACCGGCAGCGACCAATAGTGCCACATAAGCCGCTCTTGTATAAGACAAATAAATAGCGGCAAACAAAACCGGAATGGCCGCGGCAACAAACCACCATGGTAATGAAAATCTTCGATACCACCCCATCGCCAACCAAATGATTGGAAAAAACAATGTCATAATTCCAGCATAGGAAACATGGTTTCGATAGAAAGGATGTAGTACTTGGTATATATCCCTAAAGGTGAACCCGAATGATGCATGCCGAACCATGATGATCAATACCGTCAGCATCAGCGGGATGAAAAAATACCAGAAAAGCTGTTTAAGGTCTTTCTCGTTTCTTATTAAAAGTCCGGCTAAAAAGTAGAACACAGTAACATACCAGATTTTAGCCAATAAATACTTGACCGAAACAAACAGGAGGCTGGAGGTAATGGTGGTAACAAGAATCCAGCCAACATGGACCATCAGCAAAAGGCTGATTGGATGGACCAGAAATGATGAACCCAATTGCTTTGGTCGACTTAATGCATACACAAAATAGACCAACATCAGTACCACCATTAGTGGTTCAGTTGGCAAGTCTGTTGAAACTCCTCCAATCACCGATATTTCAGTCGAAAGAGGAAGACAGGCGATTAACATTAGAAAGACCTTCTTAAAATCAACTATGAGCAGGAAGATCAGTAAGCAGGCGACGGGTAATGCCAATAAGATCGGACTATTGATCAACATGCTGCCCAGAATGCTACCGAGAATGATGCATCCCCATATCCCGAAGACCATTTGCTGAGGTTTACTTCGGACAAATCTGTGCTGAACTCTACTTAGCATCTAAAACTTCTTGCCAATTTATATGCTTGTAAGTCTCCAGTAGTAAAACGCCAAATACGCTGAACAGAAAAGCAATTAATCCGGCCGCAATGACAAAGATTGATCTCCTGGGTCTGGATTTTACCACCGGAGGAACCGCCTTCCCCACCAAAATAGTGGCAGGTATAACAGACTGGTAGGCAGCTTGAAACTCTTTGAGTCGTTCTTGGTCATCACTTAGCGTCTGATTGGCCTCTAGGTACTGTTTTTCAAAAATGTTGACCGCTGGTAAGCCTTCGTTCAGTTGATCCATCTTATCAGAGAGATTATTCACTTCCTCCTCATAACCGGCCACCATCGCCTCCATCATGACGATGGTATCCCTTGGAACTCCGCGAACTTCTCGAAGTTGTTGAAGACGGGCACGATAACGCACCAATTTCGACTCAACCGCATTGAACTGGGCCGTAATATTTTCAGTCTGGGAGATCGAGTTATAGATTTTATAGCGACTCCGCAACGATTGCAAACTATCTCCCAAGGTTTTCAATTGTTGGTTTTTTGATGCGATGTTACTCTCAAAAGTCTTGATTGCTTTCAACTGTCGTTCCTTCAAGAGTTCCTGAGCTATTAAGTCGATCTTCTCTCTAGCCGCATTGGCTACCAAAGCAGCAAACTCTGGATCTTTATCCTCAAATGAAAGCTCGATTGCATCGCGACTTGTCTTCAGAACATCATAGTACTTAAAAAACTTCTTTTGAACCCGATGAGGCCCCTTCATGAGAGTACTATCGATATTGTAGTGGCTATACAAATTGAATTTCGCAACTAAATAGTCGACCAGCTCATTGGATTCGGAGATGGTCAGGATCCGATCAATATCATTTTCCGTCCCATAAACAAAGGACCGAAGGCCCGACTTATTAAAGAGAACCTCCGGAGAAGCTTGGTCCGGGCTGGCAACCAGGAAAACTGTAGTAGCCTGATAAAAATTGGGAAGCAGCAATGAAACACCTGCAGTAAGGACGCCAGCCAGTATACAAAATCGAACAATAGGCTTACGCCACTTGTAAAGTATACCAATCATCCCCAACAAGTTAAGTCGTTCTGTTTTTTCCATAAGAAGTAAAATTACTCAAGTTTTGCTCGTTTGCAGCAATTCCAGGAAACTCCTTTTTTCCAATAGGCCAAAAAGGATTGCAATACATAAGCCGATTCCGAAACTGAGAACAAAACGGAATTGCCAATCCAATACATTGATCCCTTTAACGAGATAAGTGCTTCCTACTGTCAAAATCGCCGTCATTAGGATGTTAAAGATCAACCGAGGTTGGCTGCTCAACCCCAGTAATTTCCGAGCCAACAAAATTAGTCCAAAGAAAATGAAAAATTGTGTAATACACGTTGCGGCGGCGGCGCCCAGAGCCTTAAAACCTGGAATGAGCAGCAAATTAAGTAGGACATTTAATAGGGCACCCATCAAAAAAACACGATTCATGGACCCTAAACTTTCGTTGGCGGTCAATAATGCGCTGTAGATTGATGCTCCACTAACTCCGATAAAGCTTATCATGAGCAATCCCAGAATATCTCCGGTATATAAGCTCCCATTGTAATACATCCAGACCATAATCTCTTCTCGGAAAAAAACCGTAGAAATGGCTAGTGGAAGCGCTCCTCCTATCACCATTTTGAAACTAAACTGCAACAGGTTATTGATTGGTACCTTCTCCTTCAACTGACGAGCAAACATGGGAAGAAGCAAACCGGCGAACAAGAGTCCAACCATGGTACTTGCCTGAAAAAGACGAAACGCTGATGCATAATAATCTGCTTCAATGATACCGTCTGTGAGTAATTGATCGACCATAACTGTGTCTAGTCGGGTATAAACGGTCATCAAGAATATAGCCAAAGCATAGGGAGCACTTTTCTTGAGTAATAACAAGATAAAAGTAGGATTAAAACGAAATCGCAAAACCTTCATTTTCCGCTTGATTACCAGGAAGGCGACTGTAGCCGTAATGCTCAGGGTCAGAATTTGACACTGTATAAACCAGCTAATCTTAAATTCGGAACCCAACACAGGATGTATCAATAAGGCACCGCAAATAATGATCATCAACAAACGATCCAGAACAGAAACTAGGCTATCCGTCTTGTACATACCCAAGCCGGAAATATTGGATCTTAGAAAAGCGACTAGAGAACTCAGCAATTGTGTGGTTGCCAATCCCAGGACAAAAAGTGGATAGGACCGAATGTAACCGGACAACAAGCCAAAAATCAATATGACCAAAAAGAAAGCCAATCCTAACAGCCCTTTAAGAATCAGGAGGCCAGGAAAGTACTTATCAAGTAGAAAGCGATTCTGAGCAATGTGGCGATTATTAAAACTATTGACTCCGAGGTCCGTCACAATTTGAAATAGGAAGGTAAAGCTTAATAAGGTAAAATACACACCGTATTCTCCTTCACCCACAATATTCTGTACGGTGCGATCGATTCCAAAAAGATAGACAGTTTTAATCAATAAATTCAGAACGACGACCAGTAGTATATTAACAAGAAATTCCCTGTTCATACAACGGTTTATGAACGGGGAATTTAGGCTTTCAAATCAAAGATTCAAAATGAAACCGTACCTCATTATTCGTACCGGAGAGATTCGATTGGATCTAAGCGTGCTGCCTTTAAGGCAGGGTATAAACCAGATATCAGTCCTACGAAGGTACAAGTAACCACGGCAATGGTAATCCATAACCAAGGGACTAGGAAACTGCCTCCCATCAAGTAAGTTACCACATTTCCCATAAGTACTCCGAGGATAATACCGAGAAAACCTCCCAACAAGCTAATAACCACTGCCTCGGTCAAGAACTGAATCATGATATTTTGCCGGGTTGCACCAATAGCTTTACTGATGCCGATCTCCCGGGTGCGCTCCGTCACTGAAACTAACATGATATTCATCAAACCAATCGCTGCTCCCAGCAGCGTGATCATACCGATTCCGATAGCAGCTAACCGAAAATAGAGTGTATTTTCACGGATCATATCGATGAGATTATCACTTTTTGTGATCTCAAAATCATTTGATTGCGTTGTTCTCAATCCCCTAACCTTTCGAAAGGTAGCAATGGCTTTCTCAATACCATAGTCAACCATCCCTCCTTCGGTAACTGTGACAAAAAGATTGTAGTCAGTGTTCTGAGTTCCATAGTATCTCTTTCCTGTCTGCACGGGGATGAGTATACGTCTGTCGTCTCCTTGTCCTCCCATACCAGAGCCACGCTTTTTCAAAACACCAATCACTTTCAGTTTAATGTTACCAGCATAAATGTATTGATCGAGGGCTTTCGCAGGATCTTTGTCGAACAACAAATTCACAATTTCATGGCCAATCAGTGTTTTATAACCACCAAACTCTGCTTCTTTTTGGGTAAAATTCCGTCCCAATTCCAATTCATAACTTCTGGCATCGATGTAATGTTCATTGACACCAAACATCCAAACATTAGGGTTGGTCTCTTTATCGCCATATTTTATGGTAGCGGTGCCGGTACAACGGAGAGAAATTGAGGTCTTGGCAGGAAAATCGTATCGCTCTTTGAAAGCGATTGCCTGTTTGAAGGTAATGGGATCCCCGCGTTTTTCTCTTCTTCCTTTGCGATTTCCGTGTACGCCATCACCTTTGGGGTCAATATCAAAAGAATTTACCCCGAGTGTTGCAAAATTATCATTAAGAGAATAAATCGCACTATCAATAGCAGTTAGAATTCCTACTAACGCCATAATTCCCAATGCAATAATAATTAAGGTCAGGATAGCTCGAAGCCAATTGGACCGGACAGTACGAAGCGCATAATTTACATTCTCCTGGAGATTCATGCCTCTATTGTTTTTCTAAAAATAGAGATGACTACTGTAAACAAAGATTTTGTTCGATCAATCTCTGTCAACACTAGACAGACGTCTATAATCTGCCTACCTTTATTACTGTTTTTCTAAACAGGTTTTAATGTGGTTTGTTTGTGCATGCAATATTACGCATGGAAAGCGGGGGTCAGAACGGCTAAAAAGTCCTTGTGGATCCTCCCATTAGATGCAACCATTTCTCCTCCAAAAAGATAGTTGTTCCCACCTTTAAAGTCGGCAACCTCTCCCCCTGCTTCTTTGACTATGATAATTCCTGCAGCAACATCCCAGGCGCTCAATCCGTATTCAAAATAGCCGCTAAATCTACCGCAAGCCACATAAACCAAATCAACGGCAGCAGAACCAAGCCGACGCATTCCTCGTGTAGAAAACATCAATTTCTTTAGTGCCACAAAATAAGGATCCAATAAATCAAAATTGCGGCTCGGGTAACCAGTTGCTACAAGTGCGCCCGATAATGTCTGTACATCCGAGACGTGGATCGGATGTTCATTTAGAAATGCTCCTCCTCCTTTCCAGGCGTAAAAGCATTCATTCTTGTTGACTTCAAGTACCAGACCAACAACGATTTCGTCGTGATGCTGCAGGGCAACACTGACCGAAAAAACTGGAATTTGGTGTAAGAAATTGGAGGTCCCGTCAAGTGGATCGATGATCCAAACCAATTCGCTGATTTTATTTTCGATTGTATCTTCTTCCGTTAAAAAAGTAGCTTCAGGCACGATAGCACCTAATCCCCTTACCAGAATATCTTCGGCATGCTTATCCACGTAACTTACCAAGCTGTTGTGGGCCTTATCTTCAATTTGATCATTTTCAACTCTGCCGACCTCAGACTTTATGAAGAGAGCTGCTTCTTCAACTACTTTTCGGGCCTTCCTACAAATGTTCTGATAATTCATCGTTGCGAGAATTTTTTATGTACTGTTTGCTATCAAAAATACACGATCATCCAACCAGTTGATAAATGGATCTCAGGTTACGCCCTTTTCCGTCGTAATCCAATCCATAACCTACAACGAACTTAGTAGGGATCTCAAATCCCACGTAATCTACCTGAATTGGGAACTCCATGGCTTCCCGTTTGACCAGCAATGAAACCAATTCAATGGACTTCGGCTCTAGTTTTTTTAGTTCGGGAATCAAGAAGTTCATCGTTTTACCGGAATCCACAATATCTTCTACAATGATTACTGGTTTATCTTTGAGCACCGTATTAACTCCCAATAGCGTTTCTACCTTACCGGTAGACGACGTACCTCTATACGAGGAAAGTTTCATAAATGAAATCTCTGTTTCCAGGTCACAAGCTCTTGACAGATCGGCCATGAACACATAAACACCGTTTAAAATTCCTAACATAACCGGACATTCCCCCTGGTATTTATCGGTTATTTCTGTCCCGATGGCCGCCACCCTCTCATCGATTTGTTCCTGAGTAATAAATTTTTCAAAATAGAGGTCGTTGACTTTGATTCTTTCGCTCATTCCTAGTGTTGATGCTGTGACGTTAAAAAATTAATCTAATCCATATTTGTCAAGAAGGTAAACCAGGCTTGCCATGGCGGCTGCCCCCAGTTCCAATTCCCGTTTATTCACTTTGTCGAAGGTATCATTGGCAGCATGGTGGACATCAAAATAACGCTGCGAATCAGGTAGCAGGCCAAAAAGAAGACCATCAGGGTTCTTCAATCCTGAAATATCTGCTCCTGAACCTCCTTTTTTGAGGCCTATACCGTAGGGTTCTAAGAGTGGGAGCCATCTAGTCACTTTTTTAAACTTTTCGTTAAAAGTAGAAGGGTCGCCATCACAACTAAAACCCCGAGGGGTAAACCCACCCCGATCGGATTCAATTGCTGCCAAATGAAGAGTACCAGACTCCTTAGAGGCTTGCCAGTAGGCACGAGCTCCTCTAAGCCCATTCTCTTCATTCATGAATAAGACACAGCGGATGGTCCGCTTAGGTTGATAATTCAACCTCTTAAAGATTTGCAAGACATCCATGGCCTGCACGCAACCAGCTCCGTCATCATGTGCCCCTTGTCCAACGTCCCAGGAATCCAGGTGTCCTCCTACCAAGATTATTTCCTCGGGTTTTTCGGTCCCCATGATCTCACCAATGACATTATAAGATGTCTTGTCATCAAGCATCTGGCTGGTATTTCGCATGTAAACGCGAATCGGTTCCTCTTTCAACAGGCTACTTAACAAAGCAGCATCCTTCGTACTGATAGCGATGGAAGGGATTTGGATACTGCCTGTTTCATAGCTCATTCCTCCCGTATGAGGAAAATAGTCTAAAGAAGGAGTAACGGATCTTACCAGGCATCCAACGGCGCCATAATTCGAGGCTCGAGAGGCGCCAAAAGCCCGTTGATCCACTGCACCGCCATAACCGGCAAAGGTATTGATTTGAGTCGGATCGAACGGACGATTGAAAAAAACGATCTTGCCCTCTATTTGGTCTTGTCCCAGTTGTTCTAATTCCTCCAAAGATTTTACCTCTATTACCTCTGCGGTAATTCCCATTGCTCCGGTGCCTATGGAGTTACCAAGAGCAAGAGCGTGCAAATCAACCGAACCCAACTTTTGAGAGCTTACGATCTTTACCTGCTCAGGCTCTCCTCGAACCCAATGTGGTACCTTGCATTCCTGGAGATAGACCTTGTCCAACAGCAAAGTATCCAACATCTGACGAGTGTATTCAATGGCAGCTATGGACTGCGGCGAACCACTTAGTCGCCCCCCTATGTTGGTTGTTAGATGTTCCAACCACTGGTGGCATTGTCCTTGAGTGAGAGCTGTATTATAGATTTCCCTAACGTAAAAGGCCTCTTCAGCTAAATCTTGATTCTGTGCATGGATAAAAAACGAGACCGAAAAAGAGAAAAGGAGAAAGCTAATGATCTTTTTCATGAAGGTCCTTTATTCAAAAACGTATAGTTAAATAATCTACTCCGGAATGCCAAATTATTCCGGAATTGACAAAAAAAGTCTGATTTTTTGCAACTTTTAGGCCGTGTTTAAAACCACCGAATTCCCTTATTTTTCAACAAACACAGCGTTTCTTTACGAAAAAGAAAAATTCTCCTTTGAAAAAATTCTATTCTTGTAATTGTAAAATTTACAATTACTTTTTATATTTGTACTACAGACATTAAAAAGATATACAGAATTATAATTTGGTTTTATTTGGTTAGGGCTGAGGTAGTGCGATAGCGCTGCCTCATTTTTTTTTAATTGTATGCCCTCACATTCTTATTTTCTACAAAGTTCATAAAGGCGCGATTTGCCACTCGATTCCCCCCTGGTGTCGGGTACTTACCCGAAAAGTACCAATCTCCATTGTGTTCTGTAATGGCTTCGTGTAAACCCTCAATGGTTTGATAAATTACCTCCACATCGATGGAAATACTTGCTGGACGAATGATATCGCTGATCTTTTTAGAAACTTCCTGGTAAGAAAATTGATCATACAAAGAGATAACCTCATTAGTCACCTGATCGATTGGCAAGTTTTCTTGTTCTTTGCAGCGGTTGTAAGTTTCTTGTATCAAGTGCCCTTTGTCATTTTCTTGGAGTAATGCCACTAGAGCTCGAAATGCCACAAACTCTTTCATCCTTGACATATCGATGCCATAACAATCAGGGTATCTAATTTGGGGTGCCGAAGAGACGATAACGATCTTTTTGGGTCGAAGACGGGATACAATTTGCAGTATGCTGTTTTTAAGAGTTG
The DNA here is from genome assembly GCA_028284395.1 of Saprospiraceae bacterium. GTDB lineage: Bacteria > Bacteroidota > Bacteroidia > Chitinophagales > Saprospiraceae > JANQRV01. Next base: position 38,463 of record JANQRV010000481.1, on the reverse strand, counting down.
TGCCACGAACAATAGAATCGTCCAATAATACTAGGTAATCTCTATCGTTTTGGACAATGCCATAGGTTACGTCATACACATGCGAGACCAAATCATGGCGATGGTCCGTATCAGCGATGAAGGTACGCAGTTTGGCATCTTTTACCACGATCTTTTCTACCCTTGGTGTCAGGGATAGGATCTTCTTCAATTTTTTGGCGTTCAAATCCGAACCAAGTTCCAGTATTTTCTCTTTCTTCACCACATTAAGTTCCCTCTCCAGTCCTTTAATCAAACCCAAAAATGCTGATTCGGCTGTATTTGGAACAAATGAAAAAACAGTATGCTTAAAATCATGGTTTACGGCTTCTAAAACAGGCTTCACCAATTGTTCTCCCAGTTTCTTTCGCTCCAGGTAAATGTCTCGGTCAGTCCCTCTGGAGAAATAGATTCGTTCAAAGGAACAAGGTCTTACCTTTTGAGAAGTGATGAAAGGTTGAACGGAAACGTTTCCATCGTATTTAACGATCAAAGCATGTCCTGGATCTAGTTCTTTAATACGACTGATGTTTACATCGAGCGTTGTCTGAATTGCCGGGCGTTCTGAAGCAGCTACAACAACCTCTTCATCCTGGTAGTAAAATGCCGGGCGAATTCCATTTGGATCCCTGATGATGAAAGCATCGCCATGCCCAATCATGCCTGCGATGACGTAGCCTCCATCAAATTTTTTACTAGCTCGTTTCAGTAGGCGCTGAATATCTAGATTTTTAAAAATCAGCTCATTAATTTCAATATTCGAGTAACCGTCCGGCTTAAACCAGGTGTGCAATCGCTGTACCTCATCGTCGAGAAAGTGTCCGATCTTTTCAAGAATCGTAACGGTATCCGACTTTTCTCTGGGGTACTGTCCCAGATCGACCAGTTCGTCAAAAAGCTCCGGCATATTGGTGAGATTAAAGTTGCCGGCCAGAATCAAATTTCTAGTGATCCAATTGTTTGATCGATGCAATGGATGACAGGTACTAATGCTGTTTGAACCGTGGGTTCCATACCGCAAATGCCCCAATAGTAACTCTCCGGCAAATGGAACATGTTCTTTTAACCAGTCGGGGTTAGTCAGCTGTTCGGTGGTAAGGTTCTCAAAATTGCTGTAAACATCTTTAAACAATTTTTCGAGGTATCCGCTAGTATTATTTCTAGCTCGATCAATATACGGCTTTCCTGGGTTCGGATTTATTTTGATCGTTGCAATACCAGCACCATCTTGCCCTCTATTCCTTTGTTTCTGCATCAAGAGTCGGATCTTCTCCAGGCCGTATAAGCTATCGCCATACTTTTCGTAGAAATAGCTCATAGGTTTCAACAGTCTCACCAAAGCCACGCCACACTCGTGTTTTATAAATTCGCTCATTCAAATTATCGCTTGAAAGATTTTCAAAAAAAGACAAATTTATCGAATTTATCTGTGGTCATCTTCACCGACTTTTTTTCCATTATAAAAATCGTAATTTAGCATCAAAAGTAAACCTGTATCGCTTATGAATAGGATGGTATTTTTGTTGATTGCTTGCACCCTCTTAACAACAGTTTCGATTTTTGGCCAAGAAAAGATATTCGATAAAAGCGCAAAGAAAGCGGTAAGAATGGTAACCGCCAAATATAAATTGGACAAAGATCAAGTCAAAAAGCTTAAGAATATCCATACCGAGTACCTTGCAAATTTAGAGGAAATAAGCTCGCTACAAAACAGCAATCCAACGTTGTACCTTGAAAAAAGAAAAGCCATTCGGAAAGTCACGGATGGGGCTCTCTTTCGCATATTAGACAAAGACCAAACTAAGCTACACTTACAATTCCTAAAAGAAAGAGCTCTAAAGGAGAAGGAACTTTACGCAACTCTTAAAAAAGCGGGAAATGCGTACAACGATCAGATTCTCCGGCAATTTTCAGAAATTTATTAAGAACAAAGCTTTCCTCAAAGATGTCTTAATAGTAAAGCTTTTCAATAACTAAAATTCACTTCCACAACAGATGGATCCATTAAAACAGAAATTTTTTGAGAAATCCAGTGCTCTCAAAGCAGAGATGAGGGCATTATTAAAAGAACACGGAAACAGAAAAGTAGACGAAGTCACATTGCGACAAGTATTTGGTGGCGCGAGGGGTATCAAAATGATGGTGTGGGAAACGTCACAATTAGATCCAATCGATGGGATCCGTTTTAGAGGTTACTCTATCCCAGAACTAAAAGAATTACTTCCCAAAGGCCCCGATGGAAAAGAACCCCGACCAGAAGGTTTATTCTGGCTTATGTTAGTGGGAGAGATTCCCACGCCAGAAGAAGTAGATTGGCTCACGGATCAATGGACGCATCGCAGTAATGTCCCGCAACATACTTTTGATCTCCTGGATAGTCTTCCGGTAGATACCCACCCAATGACACAACTTTCTGCCGCTATCATTTCATTACAAACAGAAAGCTGTTTTGCAAGGAGATATGCGGAGGGAATGAAGAAGACAGATTATTGGGATCCAACTTATGAGGACACCATGAACCTCATCGCACGTCTGCCTAGAGTGGCGGCTTATATCTATCGACGCACTTACCACAACGGCGAACATATTGCCCCGGATATCTCTTTGGACTGGGCGGGGAATTTTGCTCATCTTTTGGGAATTTCAGGTGAAGATTTTAAAAGCTTAATGCGAATTTATTTAACCATTCATGCCGATCACGAAGGTGGCAATGCGTCGGCACATACCACGCACCTGGTAGGTTCGACTTTAAGTGATGCATACTTTTCTCTCGCTGCAGGAATGAATGCCCTAGCTGGGCCACTACATGGGCTGGCGAACCAAGAGGTTATCAAATGGATTTTCAAGATGTTAGACGCACTAGGAACCACCAAACCGACCAATGACCAAATCGCCGATTACGTCAATAGCACTCTGGCAGCAGGACAAGTAATCCCCGGCTATGGTCACGCTGTCCTTCGCCGTCCCGACCCCAGATTTGTTGCCCAAAAAACCTTTGCCGAAGAATACATTAAAGACGACGACATCGTCAAGGTGGTCTGGCAGGTTTTTGAAGTGGTTCCTCCCATCTTAAAGGGTTTGGGTAAAGTCAAAAACCCATGGCCCAATGTCGATGCTCATTCAGGTGCACTATTGGTGCATTATGGTCTGAAAGAATATAGTTACTATACGGTCCTATTCGGAGTATCTAGAGCCCTTGGGGTTTTAGCCGCGATGTGTTGGTCCCGAGCCCTTGGGATGCCGCTGGAAAGGCCCAAATCGGTCACCTACGATTGGATCAAGGAATATTTATCCGAAAATGTGGCTGGTTAGAAGCCAATTTTTTAAAAGATCTTACTTACTTTCGAGCCAGTATTGACCATTAATCAATTAGAATTATGAATTTTCCAGAAGATTTGTGGTATTCAGAAGACCATGAATGGCTCCGTATCGAAGATGAGGCAAATGGTGTTGCCTCGGTAGGAATCACCGATTTCGCACAAAGTGAATTGGGGGAAATTGTTTATGTAGAAGTAGAAACAGTTGGAGATACACTAAATGCTGGTGAAGAATTTGGAACCGTTGAAGCTGTGAAAACAACTTCTGATTTATTTATGCCAGTGGACGGGGAAGTACTCGAAGTGAATGAAAACCTCGACAACGATCCGGAATCCGTCAATAATTCTCCATATAATGAGGGTTGGATCATAAAAATTAAGATTAGTGGGAATGTAGCCGAGGCACTGGCACAATTAATGAAAGCTTCGGAGTACAAGACTTCAATTAATGCCTAATTTTTTTTTCCTAAGACACACCACTTTCTCAAAACGCTGCATCTTACCTGATAAATGATCAATAGACTGAAAGCTTTCACCCCTGCCCTCGTTTGGGCTTTGATCATTCTATATCTCTCCACAAGAGGGGGGGTATCGCTTCCACAGGAGCTTACAGACTTGATTAGTGTTGATAAAATAGGTCATATGACGTTCTATTGCATCTTCACAATATTGATAATCTGGGGCTTCCATCGAACCTCTGTTATTAGCCCGTGGGTCATCGCCGGAAGTATTACGGGCGCAGTACTTTACGGTATCTTGATGGAAATAATTCAATTTAGCTTTTTTCCTGACAGATATTTTGAAGTCTTGGACATTGTTGCTAATATTATTGGTTCATTGTCAAGTTTGATATTTGTTCGTAAATTATTTGTAAAATAAAAATCATTGTCAGTATGGGTAATGTAGACCTATCGATTGCTGGCGGCACTGTTGCATGGATGATTTTTGGAATTGCAGTTCTTGTAACCGCTTTAATTCTGGTTATGAGAAGCATTTATTCCAAGAGATCCCAGGCGAACGAGGAGCTTGCCGAGCAATTTCAGCAAAACCCAAGCAAATCGCCTTTGAAAGGACGAAATAAGTATCCCGGTGTTGATGTTTTCGGACTTAGCGGTACTTTCTTCAATCTTGGTCTGGCACTTGCTGTTGGTATTACTGTATTGGCATTCAGTTGGACTCAGTTCGAAAAAGTGATCGATGTTTCAGACTACCTCGAAGATCTGGAGGAGGACATCGAAATAGAACCGCCACGTACAGCTGAACCGCCACCACCACCACCGCCGCCACCTCCGCCGGTGATTGAAGAAGTTCCGGAAGAGGAAATTCTGGAGGAAGAAGAACCAGAATTTGTGGATCAGAGTATCGAAGAAGAGACGCTGGTTGAAAGACCGGATCCAGTAGAAGATGCTCCACCGCCACCGCCGCCACCGCCACCACCGCCACCAGAACCTAAAGTCGACGAAATCTTCAAAGTGGTAGAAGAAATGCCTCGTTTCCCAGGCTGTGAAGACTTGGGTTCCGTAGCAGAGAAGAAGAAGTGTGCCGACAAAAAAATGCTTGAATTCATTTATAAGAACATCAAGTATCCTGCAATTGCCAGAGAAAATGGTGTTGAAGGAATGGTTGTAATCACTTTCGTAGTTGAAAAAGACGGAAAAGTAACTGATGCAAGAGTAGTTCGTGACATTGGAGCACAATGTGGACAGGAAGCACTGCGCGTTGTAGGTCTAATGAATTCTAAGGGATTAAATTGGGTTCCCGGTAGACAACGCGGACGACCTGTAAGGGTACAGTTTAACCTTCCTGTAAGGTTCCGCCTTGAGTAGAAGCAGAAGCTTGCAACTACCTAGATAGATAAAAGCCAAATTCCTGTTACGGGAATTTGGCTTTTGTTATTTTTGACGAAGCAACTTTTATTTTTGACTGGCGTTTTAATAAAGCAAAATCTCATTTACCATGCGGTTACTAATTCCTATCATTTTACTTTGTTCTTTTTCCGGAGTCGCCTCAGCGCAGGAAGCCCGCCTCGCACAGCAATATTTCAGGGAAGGAGAATATGAAAAATCTGCCATCATTTACGAGAAGTTGTTCCGTAAGGACGAACGAAATGATTATTATTTTGATCGCTACATTGAAAGCCTAATGGCTTTAGAGCGGTACGATGAGTGCGAGAAAGCCATTAAGAAACAAGTCAAAAAGACCCCTGACAACGTCAACCTATATGTCACCTATGGTAATGTATTCGAAAGGCAGGTTAAGGACAAAGAAGCCAACGAGCAATATCAAAAAGCCATCGAGAGGCTTACGAAAGATCGATTTTCAGTCATACGGTTGGCCAATGCTTTCATTCGTCTGACCAAGTACGATTATGCCATTGCAGCCTTTGAAAGAGGCAGCAAATTATTGAAGGATGATATGACGTTTTCTTACAACCTTGGTGACCTCTACCGGAGGAAAGGTGACACCCCAAAAATGATTCTAAATTACTTGAATAGTTTGGATGCCAACCCTTCCAGGTTAAACAATATTAAGACAACTTTCCAACGTGTTTTCTCCAAAGAAGATTATCAAGAATTGAAGGCTCAGCTTTACAGCAGGATACACAAAAATGAGGAGGCCGCTCATTATCCGGAATTGTTATCTTGGGTTTTCATCCAACAGAAGGATTATAAAAGTGCCTTCAGACAGGTTCGCGCATTGGATCGCAGATTCCGAGAACACGGGGAAAGAGTCTTCGACCTCGCCGCGATCGCTGCCAACGACAAAGACTATGATACGGCAATTGCGGCTTATGAATACATCGTGGAAACGAAGGGCCCTGCCTCCACCTACTACATCGAATCCAAACAGGGAGCCCTTAACAACAAAAGAGAAAAAATTGTAGAAGGCTTTGACTATACGACAGAAGAATTAAAGGATCTAGAAAATGAATATCTGAGCTTTCTCAATGAATTTGGTCGATCAAAGAGAACCGCAGAAATCGTTTTAGAATTGGCCCGTCTAGAAGCGTTTTATTTGAATGATTTGCCTAAGTCTATTGAACTATTGACCGAGATCATTAATTACCCCAATATCGACGACAATGTACAAGCGGAGGCCAAACTCAGCCTGGCAGACTTCTACCTGATGCAAAGTGAAATCTGGGAAGCCACACTTCTGTATTCTCAAGTAGACAAGGCTTTTAAGGAAGACCTCTTAGGCCACGAAGCGAGATTTAGAAACGCCAAGCTTTCGTATTATAACAGTGACTTCCAGTGGGCCCAGGCTCAATTTGATGTTTTGAAGGCATCTACCTCCAAACTGATTTCTAACGATGCTTTGGATTTATCGGTATTTATTATGGATAATATGGGGCTCGATACAACTGATCGCCCCTTAAAACTATACGCCAAAGCTGACCTCCTGATTTTCCAGAATCGCTTCGATGATGCTTTTCAAGTGTTGGACACATTATTACAGGAATATCCCGAACACAGTCTTGAAGACGATGTACTCTATTCAAAATCCAAAATCTATCAGAAAAAAAGGGAATTTGATAAGCAGGCTGAAGTGCTCCAAATCATTATCGAGAAACACGCAGAAGAGATTAGGGCCGACAATGCGCTATTCGAATTGGCAGAGTTGTACGAAACTCGACTGGATAATGTCGAAAAAGCGCAGGAATTGTACGAGAGATTATTTATAGAATACTCCAACAGCACCTTTGCGGTAGATGCAAGGAAGAAATTCAGGATATTAAGAGGAGATAATATCTGATTACATCAATAATACTACTTCAATCTCTTTTCGTCAGAAACCGTCAGTTTTAATCTACCTTTAGCCCGACGACGCGCTAAAAGCTTTCTTCCACTCTTTGAGCTCATTTTAGCTCTAAATCCATGTTTATTGACGCGCTTTCTTCTCGAAGGCTGGTAAGTCCTTTTCATTTTCTATAATTTTCATCTAACATTTTCGCAAAAAGCGGGGCAAATGTAGGATTAAAATTTCGGTTTAGCAATTTATATTGTCATTATATCCTTTTCCTTCGCTTCGATGAGTTTTTCAATCCGTTTACCAAAGTCATCTGTGACTCGCTGAATCTCACTTTCCTTCTTTTTTCCCGAATCCTCTGGATAACCGTTTTTAACGGCATCCTTGACACCATCCATTGCCTCTCTTCTTGCATTTCTGATACTAACCTTGGTTTCTTCTCCCAAGCTTTTTGCTCTCTTTACCAATAACTTTCTTCTTTCTTCCGTCAAAGGAGGAATATTAATTCGGATCATTTCTCCGTCATTCTGTGGTGTAAGACCGAGATTAGCTTCGAAAATCGCCTTTTCAATTGGGGCAAGCATATTCTTTTCCCAAGGCTGGACCACCAGGGTTTTCGCATCTGAAGTCGCAACGTTAGCAACTTGATTCAATGGAGTAGGGCTTCCATAGTAGGGCACCACAAGACCACCCAACATGTTAGGTGATGCCTTCCCGGTTCTGATCTTTACCAGTTCTTTTTGTAAATGATCTACCGAGCCCTCCATAGACTCCTTCGCCATATCGATATACATATTCACTTCCTCTTGCATAACTATTTGCTTAATTTAAAATCCTGGAAACATAAAAATTACGAAAAAAAACGATTTTCAAAAAATTTTGATCTCAAATTTTTAGTCGTTGCTAGCTGCCATATATTGCAAAACCAGATAGATGACCATGACCAAAGAAGAAAGTGCAGCGGAAACGTAGGTCATTGCTGCCCACCAGAGTGCATCTTTCGCCCCTTCATGTTCTGCTCCACGCGTAACACCACTGTTTTCAAGCCACACCAACGCTCTTCGGCTAGCATCGAACTCCACTGGCAGGGTCACAAAACTAAACAAGGTTGTAATACCGAAGGCAGCGATCGTAATCAGCATTAGTCCCGGAAATACGCTCAGTGTCATGAATGCTATGATCAACAACCATTGTTGTGCCATGGATGCTGCCTTCACGAGTGGCACTAATCCAGATCGCATCTTCAGCATAGCATAGGCTGTATCATGTTGCACAGCGTGTCCACACTCATGAGCTGCAACAGCGGCAGCGGCCACGCTTCTTCCACGGTATACCGCCGGACTCAGACTGACGGTTTTGGTAGCGGGGTTATAGTGATCGGACAAAAAGCCTCTTCCTTCCACAATTCTTACATTGGTGATGCCATACTTTCTCAACATCGCATCTGCAACCTCAGCCCCACTCATCCCCGAACGCAAAGCTACCTGACTGTATTTCTTAAATTTACTTTTAAGGCGATTACTAACAAACATTCCTACGAAGGACAAAATGGCGGCTACCACCATATAACCCATATATTCAGGACTAAAACCCATAATTTTCGTATTTTACAATTAAACAATTTCGAATTCCTGAGACTCCCTCTTCCCGAATGAAGCAGGTAATTATCTAACGATATCAAAACCAGTATAGTTTCTCAGCACTTTAGGCACTTCAATTCCATCTGGAGTTTGATTGTTTTCTAAGATCCCTGCAACAATCCTTGCTAAGGCCAAAGCACTGCCGTTAAGCGTATGGGCCAGACGAGAAACCTTACCATCTTTAAACCTCAATTTGAGGCGATTACTCTGAAAAGTTTCAAAATTTGAAACCGAGCTGACTTCCAACCATCGTTTTTGGGCTGCTGAATAAATCTCAAAGTCAAAAGTCAGTGCAGAAGTAAATCCAAGATCTCCCCCGCACAATCGCAAAATGCGATATGGCAATTCCAATTTTTGCAACAATCCTTCAACGTGATCCATCATCTCGTTTAGAGCCTCGTAAGATTTGTCCGGATGCACGATCTGCACAATCTCGACCTTATCGAATTGATGTACCCGGTTCAATCCCCGAACATGTGCTCCATAGGATCCAGCCTCTCTACGAAAACACGGCGTAAACCCAGTCAACTTAATTGGAAAATCATCTTCCTTTAATAAGACGTTGCGATAAATATTAGTCACAGGTACTTCAGCTGTAGGGATCAAATAAAGATCGTCTCGCTCAATGTGATACATTTGCGCTTCCTTATCAGGAAGTTGGCCTGTAGCCCGTGCAGTGTCTTCGTTAACGACCAAAGGAGGAATAATTTCTTCATATCCTGCTTTGTGTGCTTCATCCAGAAAAAAAGCAACCAATGCACGCTTTAGTTTTGCACCTTTTCCTCTAAAAACGGGAAAACCAGAACCCGTAATCTTAGTCCCTAGCTCCAGGTCAAATAAATTGTATCTTTTAGCGAGTTCCCAATGAGGAATAGCTCCGTCGTAAAGCTCAGGCAGACTCCCGTTCCAAGCTTTATGAACTTCATTGTCTTCATCTGTATTGCCTTGCGGCACACTTGGATGTGGAACGTTAGGGACCGAATAAAGTTTTTCAGCAAGGCTCTTTTCCGTGCCTTTTAAACGCGCCTCTAAACCTCCAATTGATTCCTTCAAACGACTCACCAATTCTTTTTTCTCCTGCGCTTCCGAAGCTTTTCCACTTTTATAGAGTTTACCGATCTCACCAGTCAGTTGATTTCTTTCAGCTTTCATCTGATCAAGCTCCGTCTGAACCGCTTTACGCTCTCGATCAAGTTCAATAATACCGCCGATGACCGAAAGATCTTCTTCCTTGTAATTCCTTGTACGAAGCCCATCCTCAACTTTTTCTTTATTATTTCTTATAAAATTTAACTCCAACATAATCAGTTAATTACATGTTTTGTATATGGCTATTTAAGAAAAAATTAAACTTTTCACTATATAAAGAGTCATTTTTTTGCAAAGATAGTATTTGAATTTTGAAAATTAAATGTATTTTTGCGAAGCGAAAGCTTAGGGCATACCACACTAAGATCATCTTTTTCTAGTTATAGTTATAGTTAATTTCGTAAACACTCTAAGTCCTTCAATCGTTTCCACCTCAATTTTTAAGAGTAAGGATTTGGTAACTTTCAGGTTGGTAAATATTATAATGTAATATAGTCCCCGCGTAACTTAGATTCCGCAGCATTTTATTTCATTATCTCAAATCATCTTTCGATGCTACAGCAGTATCTTCACCTCAATTTATTAAAACTGGATAACATACTATAAACATCATGTACGACATATTGCAGTTAAATGACATGTTGGTTCCTGAGTTGCGGGAATTAGCAGAACAAGTTGGATTAAAAGGTTATAAAAGATTAAATAAACAAGAACTCATCCACAGAATTCTTGACAAGCAAGCTATCTTGGGATCTTCCGCTGAGGAAAACCCCAAAGACGATAAGGCCCCTGCCAAACCCAAAAGGACTCGACAAACGCGTGCTCGTGTATCTACTGCCACAGGAGTAGACAATGAGGAAGTTGAAATAGAAGAGCCGGAAAACAAGGAAAAAAGAAAAAGGTCTCGAAGGAGAGTTACCAAAGTTGACTTTGACAAGGTCAAGAAATCCGAGGAAGAGTCATCAGATGATCCTTCTACGGAAAATGGCCAAGGTGTTGCAGAAGACAGTAAAAAGACTTCAATTGAAGAGATCAGTGAACCACGAGAAAGAGAACGTGAACCACGAGAAAGAGAACGCGAACCCCGGGAAAGAGAGCGTGAACCACGAGAAAATCGCGAACGCGAAGCTAAAGAAGAAAATAATTTTGACATCGAATTAGATGGAATTATTGAGGGAGAAGGAATTTTGGAAATGATGCCCGATGGATATGGTTTCCTCAGGTCTTCTGATTACAATTATCTGACTTCTCCGGATGACATTTATGTTTCTCCATCGCAAATCAAGCTTTTCGGATTGCGTACTGGAGATACTGTGAAAGGTGCCATTAGGCCTCCCAAGGAAGGAGAAAAGTATTTTGCCCTTTTGCGAGTATCGAAGATTAATGGTTTAGACCCTCAGGATATCCGCGAAAGAGTGCCTTTCGATTATTTGACCCCACTTTTCCCGCGCCAAAAATTCAAGTTGGCAACAGCCTCCTCCAGTCGTGAATATGGAGTACGGATGATAGACCTTTTCACTCCAATTGGAAAGGGTCAGAGGGGACTGATCGTAGCTCAGCCGAAGACAGGTAAGACTTTCTTACTGAAGGATATAGCCAATGCAATTGCCAAGAATCACCCAGAATGCTACTTACTTGTTCTTTTGATCGATGAACGCCCGGAAGAGGTAACGGATATGAAACGCAGCGTTAATGCAGAAGTAGTTGCATCGACCTTTGATGAGCCTGCAGAAAACCACGTTAGAGTTGCCGGAATAGTTCTGGAAAAAGCAAAGCGACTGGTAGAAAGCGGCCATGATGTTGTGATTCTTCTGGACTCAATTACCAGACTTGCTAGAGCTTACAACACAGTGGCACCGGCTAGTGGAAAAGTACTTTCGGGTGGTGTTGAAGCAAATGCTTTACACAAGCCTAAAAAGTTTTTCGGCGCGGCCAGAAACATTGAAAAAGGAGGTTCTTTGACCATCTTAGCAACGGCTTTGATCGACACTGGTTCGAAAATGGATGGTGTAATCTTTGAAGAATTCAAAGGTACCGGTAATATGGAACTACAATTAGATCGTTCACTTGCCAACAAGAGAATGTATCCCGCCATCGACCTTACTCGTTCCAGTACACGTAGAGAAGACCTGTTGTTAGATAAAGACACGATGCAGCGAATGATCATTCTTCGGAATCACCTGGCAGATATGAAACCCGTTGAAGCAATGGAATTCCTGAGGAAACACATTCACGGTACTAATAACAATGAGGAGTTTATCACTTCGATGAATGGATAGTTCTATTTATTGACTGACTTTCTATCACAAATAGCAAGTCATCTTGCCTTCTTCTGTTTGTTCTTCCCGCCAAGCGAGTAGTCCAGCAGTTTCAAGTCTGTATAGATTTGCCATTCACTTCGATTAATTATTAGAGATCTTCATACGGAAGAGATCATACTCACAAAGAGAGTTGTTTTAGTAGGTATTAGATGGCCCCTTAATTTGACAAAAAAGGTTGTTTCTTTTGTCGACAAACTTCCGTATTTTGCAAAAAATATTGCGAATTGCCATTTAGTATTTGGGAATTGCCAATACTTCCCCCAAATTTGCAGTCATTAACTCCTTTCATCATACGGTTATGCCAAGATATTCTCTGCTTTTAGCTTCTATTGCTTTGTTATATGCTGGAACTATTTTCGGTCAGAAGCTAAGCTATGTGCAGGGGGAAGTCATTATTCAGTTGGATCGCAAAACCGATGCCCGTGCTTTTTCAAATTCTCAACAGAGATTTACCTCTAATCGAACTTCTTTTCAACCCAGCCAACAACTATCCAAAGAATTAAATATCTGGAAGTTTACTTTTGATTTCACACTTATTCATGAGAAGCATTTCCTTTATCACTTGCAGAAAGAACCCCGGGTTATCAGTGCTCAGCTCAACAGATGGGTAGATTTACGGTCTACTATACCTAACGACCCATTATTTACCAGTCAATGGCAATATGTTAACACCGGTCAATCCGGTGGCATCACGGGTACTGACTTAGACATCGACCTGGCCTGGAACATCACCCAGGGGGGAGTAACACCCAATAACGATACAATTGTCGTCTGTGTCATTGATAACGGCCAAGAAATAGACCATAGCGATTTTGCGGGAAACCTCTGGATCAATCACGCGGAAAAACCGGGAAATGGACTTGACGATGACAACAACGGCTTTATCGATGATTATCGAGGCTGGAATGTCAGTAAAGGAACAGATGAGATCAGTGCCGATAATTTTCATGGCACTCCGGTAGCGGGTATCATCGGAGCCAAAGGTAACAATGGAATTGGAGTAACAGGTGTTAATTGGCATGTCAAGATCATGACGATTACGAGTGACTTTCCAACAACGGAGGGAGAAATCCTTAAGGCATACGATTATGTTTTGCAGCAAAGAAAGAGATACAACGAAACAAATGGGGAGGAAGGTGCATTTGTAGTCGCGACTAATGGATCTTGGGGAGTTCCGAATGCACAACCAGAAAACTCTCCTATATGGTGTAGCTTTTATGATCAGTTAGGCGAAGAAGGTATTCTCAATATTGTTGCAACCGATAATTCCAATATCGATGTGGACAAAGATGGAGATATGCCATCTTCTTGTTCAAGTGACTTCATCATCTCCGTGACAAATGTTGGTAACGATGGCAAAAAAGTCGATGGATCCGGATTCGGTTCAATGAGTGTAGATCTTGGTGCTTTTGGAGGTAATCGCTCTAGTGGGACTTGGACTTCGAGTACGTTCAATGATTATGGAGCGTTTGATGGTACATCTGCTTCCACTCCTCATGTGACCGGAACGGTAGCCCTTTTGTATGCAGCGCCCTGTCCCAGTATTTCGGAGTTAGCCTTGGCAGATCCCCCGATGACCGCCCTGTTGATTAAAGACTACATTCTTAACAGTGTTGTTCCAAATGCCAGCCTTGAAGGCATTACCGTCGCCGGTGGGCATCTCAATGTCAATAGTGCCATGCAGTATTTGACGGAGCGATGTACGGACTGCATTGCAGTTACCAACCCTAGTATAGATCGGCTAACCGATACAGAAGCTCAAGTTAATTGGTCTCTTAATCCGGGCATTGCTAAAATCGACCTGAGGTGGAAAGCCAAAGACGATGGAGACTGGATTGTTGTTGAAAATGCCACTTCCCCTTTGCAATTAGATGGATTGGTTGGCTGCACGGAATATGAGTTTCAGTTGAAAACAGACTGCGAAGGAGAATCGCTCAATTATACTGAGAGCTTTTCTTTTAGCTCCATGGGGTGTTGTGAACCACCTTCTGAGATAAACTTTTTGACGATCGAAGAAAATCTGGCTTTTGGAGAATGGAATGCTATTTTTGGCGCCGATCAGTACCAAATTCGATACCGGGAAGAAGGTACCGAAGAATGGATCGAAGAAGTCTCCTTCGGAAACAATGAGTTTTTTAATGAACTCAACAGTTGTACAACCTATGAAATTGAAATCGCAACTGTTTGTGGTGATTTAGTCGGGGAATTCAATACCGAGCTGGCATTTACCACTCTTGGCTGTGGTGCATGTTATGAATCTGAGTACTGTCAGCCAAGAAACCTTGACTCCAATGAAGAATGGATTGCATCGGTTACAATCGATACTTTTCAAAATCTAAGCCAATCTGACGATGGATACGGGGATTACACCGGATTGGGTGCCATAAAGGTTGAAATCAATGAAACGGTCGAAATCGAAATCGCACCGGGATTCCCCGATGGAATTTCCTTCACCGAATTTTTCTCGGTTTGGATCGACTATGACCAGAATGGCATTTTTAATCCCAGTAAAGAACTTGCATGGTCTAATCCAGAGGCCAGCCGTGAAGTAGTGACTGCCTCTTTCGACATCCCGGAGGACGCCTTGCTTGGAAATACGAGAATGCGCATCGGCATGCTTGGACTCTCAGAAACCAATTCTTGCCCATCTTCCGTTGTTTCCAAATTTGGCGAATACGAAGATTACTGCATCGAGATTATTGAAACAACTTCGACCTCTACCAATGGCCCGGGAATCAGTCAACCGATTTTCAATGTCTTCCCTAACCCGGCAATTAGAAACAGTACTTTTACTGTTGAAACCAAGTTTCCGACGTTAATTAAGTCGATGTTTCTCGAAATTTTTGGTGTTAATGGAACTTCATATTTTTCTACTGAAATCAATAATCATCCCGCCAATACTTCTCAATCTCAATTAATCGAAACTGCGTCTTTACCACCTGGAATCTACTTCATCAGGCTCAAGTCTTCTGGCAAAAAGACATTGGTTAAAAAAGTGATTGTCCTGAAAGGCTAACTAGCAATATTAGCACTGAAGCGTCTGAAGTATTAGTAATTCCTTAGAATGTGTTGTACGCGAAGAACGAGTTCGACGGGCTTAAAGGGCTTCGTCAAAAAATCATTTACACCTGATTTCAAAGCTTCCACGATACTTTCTCTCTCTTCGAGTTCGCCAATGACAATGATGGGTGTTTCTGCATTATCTGACCTGATTTTCTTGACGAGGTCCAATCCTGAAACCTTTGGCAGTGCCAAGCTGCTAATGATTAGCTCCGGGCTTTCTGATTTGGCCTTATTCAGGGCTTCTTCTCCGTCATTCGCCCAGACCAAATCGTAACCATTTTTACGGAGACGAAATTCTAAAGCCGTTAAAAGTATTTCTTCATTTTCACAAATCAGAATTTTCATTGTTAGGATTTTTTATAGAAAATAGGGTCGAGTTAATTTGACCTCGGAATGAAAACAAACTGCGCTTCTCCTTTTTCCATGATGAATAAACAAAAGTTATCTTTGGCATCTTTATAAATGCTTCGAAAATCCTCTACACGGCCGGATTGAATCACTTGCTTTGTGGAAAACTCTTCAAGCGAGGAAGCGTTGATTGACCAGTCTTCCATCGTTTTTAGTTCATCAACCAAAGGGATTCCAATATTGGCAATCTCATTTGTGAGGATAAAAATGGGATAGTCCGAAACTTCTTGATCCAAGATGGCATCGGTAGCCTTACCCAATACAGGCAAATATGGATCAAGCGCTTTCTTCAATTGATTCAGTTGATCTTCTTTAAGCATCCGTCCGTTTTTTTAACAAAGCAACACTTTCAATATGATGTGTGTGCGGAAACATATCAACCGGCCGCACTTTCACCGTACTATATTTGGTATTCAACAGTGCCAGATCCCGCGCTTGAGTGGCCGGATTACAACTAACATATACTATTTTAGGTGATTCTAGTTGCAATAGCATATCAATAACTTTCGGGTGCATCCCTGCTCTTGGCGGATCTGTGATCAATAAGTCTGGTGCCCCATGATTTTCGGCGAAGTTAGAAGTTAACAATTCTTTTACATCGCCAGCATAAAAAGTAGCATTTTCGATAGAGTTGACTGTAGCATTCTTCCGGGCATCTAAGATTGCATCCTCCACCTCTTCGATACCGACGATTGCCTTACATTTTGATGCAATATATAGGGCGATACTTCCGATACCCGTATACAAATCATAAACGTTTTCATGGCCGCTAAGTTCTGCGAAATTCACAACAGTATCATAAAGCACTTTTGCCTGTGAGCTATTGGTTTGAAAAAATGATTTAGGCCCGATTTCGAAACGAACATGCCCGAGCTCCTCAATGACAAAAGCATTTCCATGGTACAATTCCATTTCCAAATCCAAAATGAAATCATTCATTTTCGAGTTAATGCAATAGTACACAGAAGTTACATCGGGAAATTGATCAAGCAAAGCATCCAATATACGATTAATCCTTTCGGGGTCATTTTTAGAAAAACTAAAGATCAACATAACCTCTCCCAGGCTAGTTACCCGAATGATCATATTCCTCAGGAAGCCCTCATGAGATTTGGCATCGAAAAAAGACAAACCTTGTTCAAGTGCTAGTTTGCGGGTGGCATTCCTTATGGCGTTAGAAGGATCGGGTTGCAACCAACAATGATCAATATCAATGATCTTATCAAAAGCACCGGCACGGTGAAACCCGAGGACATTCTTCAAATTGGAGACCTCGCTATTAATCTCTTCCCTAGTTAGCCACCTCTTATTGGAAAAACTAAATTCCAACTTATTCCTGTAAAAGGTTGTATTCTGTCCAACTCCCAGAATAGGTAATATTTCCACTTCGGTCAACTTACCGATCCGACTCAGTGCGCTTGCCACGACCTGCTGTTTATACTTTAACTGAGCTTGGTAAGTAAGATGTTGCCACTTACAGCCTCCGCAAGCGCCAAAATGATCACAAAAGGGAGTGGTTCTTTCCTCCGAGAAACGGTGAAAATTGGTCGCCTTTCCCAAAAAGAAAGACTTCTTTTTTTTGTATACAAGCACATCGACAATATCTCCGGGTGCTACATCATCAACGAAAATCACTCTGCCTTCTGGGTCTCTGGCTACACATTTTCCCTTGTCAGCAATCCCCATAATTTCCAATTCAGGGTATAACTTTGGCTTTCTTCTTCTTCCCATTTATCAACGTGTAAGTACGATGTAATCCCTCAACAGGGTTTTCAGAAATTCTAATTTATTCCCGGGTACCTCCTCAATTTCCAGCAGGGTCGACACCTTTTCGACTAATGAAACAATCGCTTCTTGGTGCGCCTTATTTCCATATGTCCGATAACGGTTCAGTGATTCTTTGATCAACAACATATCCTCTTCATTGAGTTGTACAACTTCAGGAAATTGAGGAATGTAATCTTCCAGTGTATTAATTTTCAATATTTTATCTAAACTAAATCGTTCTGAGTTTCGAATTCTGACGACGGTAGTATTAGAAGTTAAGTCCCCCAATCTCTGATTTCGTATAGAAGAACTTATTAACAGAGCGCCGACGACCCCTCCGGACAAAAAAGTATCGACAATGTGAAAAACCGCTCGTAAGGTATATTCACTAAGGCCCGGTTCCCGGCCATCAACCCTAACAACTTTAGTACCCATTGCTTTTTTTCCTAGGGATTGACCATTCGCTAGCAATTCTGATAAAAACTGATAAAACATGAAGCCTACAATTGGTAGTAACCAGAAAATAATACCCGCTGCAAAATTAGAGCCGGCAATGGTATCTTCCAATATGGTCAGCAAAAAGATTACCAACAAGTAATAGGAGGACATTACAATGACAAAGTCGATAAAAAAAGCTAGAAACCTTTCTCTGAGTGATGCCAGTTCGTATTCTATAACAACATTTTGAGCTGTTATAATATCAATACTTTTCATCTGGTCAATATTAGTATTATTTTTATGCTAAAATTGCATAATAAGAACATTTTGCACTATTTGCCCCCAGACGTGCGGTGGTACTTTGCGCCTGCAAATTAAACTAAAAATCGGATAATGCGGGAAACTGATTTCATCGATCAAAATAAGGAAAAATGGAAAGAGTTAGAACAAACCCTTGATGGTCGAAACCCAAGCCCGGAAAAACTGAATGATCTGTTTGTGCAAATAACAGATGACCTTTCCTATTCCCGGACCTTCTATACTAACAGATCGGTAAGGGTTTACCTCAACGGTCTGGCGCAACGCATCTTCCTACTTATATATAAGAACAGGAAATCACATCGTCACCGCCTCGTTACATTTTGGACAGAAGAACTGCCACAGCTAATCTATCATTCCCGCTCGGCTTTCCGACTTTCCTTGTTTGCTTTTTTGATTTCGATTGTCATTGGAATGTTGTCATGTGCCATGGACCCGGGTTTTGCTGAAGTGATTCTTGGCGAATCCTATATAAATATGACACTTGAAAACATTGCCTCCGGCGACCCCATGGCGGTTTACAAGGAAAAAGGTAAGTTTGGCATGTTCCTGGGTATCACTATGAACAATTTATACGTTGCATTTCTCACTTTCGCTCTCGGTGCATGTTATATGGTTGGATCGCTTGCAGTCCTGATTCGAAATGGTATTATGATTGGCACTTTCCAATACTTTTTTATCGAACGAGATTTATTTTGGGAATCATTTCTAACGATTTGGATTCACGGTACTCTTGAAGTTTCAGCCATCATCATCGCAGGAGCAGCCGGAATCACAATGGGGCAGGGCCTAGTTTTTCCAGGTACCTATACGCGCCTCCAATCTTTCCAAAGATCGGCTCGTCGTGGCTTAAAAATTATGATTGGCATCACTCCCATCATAATACTCGCTGGCTTCTTCGAAGGATTCTTAACAAGATTGACTGAAACGCCAGATTGGATGAAAGGGTTGTTCATCATCGGCTGTTTGCTTTTTGTACTGGGCTACTTTGTCTGGTACCCTTTACTAAAAGCACGTCGGGGTTTCCAAAATAGGACACAAGAATTCGAGTTATATCCCGATCAATACGGTCAAATCGATTACGGCAGAATTAAGCCTTCCGGGGAAATTTTCTCAGAGATTTTTATCCTGATTGCTAAGTTTTTTCGTCCATTACTGCTTACCACCTTAGTGGGGAGCAGTCTTTTTTGCTTCATCTGTTTCACCTTTGCTCCTTTCAAACCTTCAGAACTGTTTTCCTTCTTTTTCGATGGTTTTCGATCATTCAAAGTTTTAGAGCAGTTTTTTTCGCCAATCTCTTGGCAGGTAACGCCCATTCTGACCATCCTGTTCCTTAGCGCAGTTGCCTGGAAGGTATTGGATTTAGTGGAAAAGAACCTTCAACCGGAGACGGTTAAAAACAGTAGGATGGTTTTTCACGATATGGTAAAAGCCACTCTCGGCGTAACCGGCTTATATTGTGTCTTATGGCTAAACGATAGCCTGATCTTTTTAGGTATTCTATTGGGTTATCCACTGCTTATCATTTGGACTTGTGTCATGATATTGGAGAATTTGGGTCCATTGAAAGCGCTCAATCGAACTGGTCACCTTCTGTCTAAGGGCCTTGGAAAAGCATTCGGTCTTTTTTGCATTCTTCTCTTGTTAGGAGTTTTGTTCTTCATGATTACCGATTCAGCAATTCTGTGGAGCTTTGTAAGCCTTTTGGAATGGATTATTCACTTTGAACAAGATGTGATGAATGAGATCAGCGTAGTATTACTTACTTTTATTTCCCTCTTTGTCATGAGTTTGATCTTTTCGATGTTTGTCGTGGGATTGGTATTATTGTACTTCAGTCTTAAAGAAATTGTTGATGCTACCAATCTCAAAGCAGATATTCAAAATATTGGTCAGAAGAAGAAATTAAGAGGACTTGACAGAGAATAAGCGAAGATGAAGCACATCCAAAAACATACCCGTTTGATACTGCTGCTACTCCAAATGATGGTTTGGATGTCAATTAGTGTGCATGGTCAATCTCCCGAAAAGAGATATTATGATAAACCTTTGAGGGAGCGTCCATTCGATCGGGAAAAATGGGAAGAAAGCACCCGGGACATAGATTACAGTAAAGATTCACAGCATCAAAAAGATGTGGTCCAAGACCAGAATTCCAATGAAGCCCTAAAGGCTGGTATCTTGAAATTTGTCATCATTGTTTTGGCAATTGTCTTGGTTGCAGTGATTCTAAAGCATCTTTTGGGCTTTAGTGGCAGCAGGGGGGCAGATATTTCTTCAAAACCTCCACCGATCGCAGGCAAGATGCAGCTGGAACAGATCGAGGACTACTTTGATCAAGTCAATATAAAGCAATTCATTCGTGAAGCAATTTCCGAGAATGACTATCCTTTGGCCATCAGACTATACTACCTCCAAATGTTGAAACAGCTACATGAAAAGAAGTTTATCCGATGGAAAAAGCAAAAAACTAATCTCGATTATACTCGAGAACTCAATGGTCGGCCTTTTTTAGAGCGTTTTAAAAGGATAACCACCATTTTCGAACGTATTTGGTATGGGAATCAGTCAGTTGAGAAAAAGGCGTTTCATCATATTGAGACCCAGTTTCAAAATTTAACGAAAGAAATTGCGGCCGATCAACAGAACACCATTTAATGACAAAGGAAAAAACCTCCCGTTAACGGGCCTATGAAGAAAGTAAAACTCCATATTAATTTTGCCCTACTTTTTTGTATTGCCTTGTCCACCTTTTACGGCTGTACAGGAAAACGAGCAAATTGGAGAGAAACCTATCTTAAGAAAAGTAAGCAGCCATACGGAACATTCATCATCACAGAGTTACTAGCTTCCTATTTTCCCGAACAGAATTTTACGGTTCTCGAGGAAGGTCTCAAAGATGAGCTAGACTTAGATAATGCTACCAGAAGCAACTACGTATTTATTGGAGAAGCGCTTTACCTAGATTCCATTGACAGAAAAACCTTGATGAACTTCATTTATGAAGGCAATGTTGCCTTTATATCTAGCCGGACCCTCCCTTATGACCTGATGGATTCTGTTTACGTTAGTCAATGCTTCATGGATCAATGGGAGGATTATGAAGAAGTTTTGGATACGACTGCCGAGTTGCGGCTGCTACATCCCGACTTAGATTTTGATGCCGAATACATCTACAAATTCGTCCGGCGAAACCAAGTTTACAATTACTACTGGCAATACGTTAGCGATGCTTTTTTTTGTGAAGAGGCGCCTAACATTTTTCCTCTTGGACATATGTCCTACCTCGGCGACAGCCTGGTGAATTTCATTAAAGTAGCATATGGCCAGGGCCAATTCTTTCTGCATACAACCCCTATTGCTTTCACTAATTTCAGCCTCTTAGATTCTTTCCATCTTCAATATGCAGATAAGGTATTTTCACATTTACCAGAAGGGCCTATCTATTGGGATAGCTATAGTAAAATTCCGGAAGCACTCGGTCGTAGACTAAATCGATCTGGCAATAGTCGACTCCTCAGTAGTGAAAGCCCGCTTCAGTACATTCTTTCTCAGCCAGCCTTGACCTGGGCTTGGTACATGCTTTTGGCAATGGGAGTTCTGTATTTACTTTTCCGTTCAAAAAGGCGTCAACGGGTTATCCCGGTAAAAGACCCCAATACTAATACATCACTTGAGTTTTTAGGTATTATGAGTCGTTTGTATTTTATGCAGCAGAATCACAAACATCTTGCGCTGCAAAAAATGAAATTGTTCAGGTCTTTTGTAAACGATCGATACAATCTGCAAATAAAGAATTTGGAGGAACCCAAAAACGTAGAGAAACTTGTCGCCAAATCCACGGTCGACTTTGAAATACTCAAGCAAATTCGAATCATGAACAAGAATATCCAAGGGTCTTCCTTTGTTTCAGAAAACACATTAATCGATTTTCATAACACAATGGACAAATTTTATCAAAATTGTAAGTAATACGCTATGCACCTGGAAGAAAACAACCATGAAGAAAGTCATGAACCATATAAGAGAAAGTCGATTCCGGAAGGAGCATTTCCGCCGCTCAATACGAATATATCGGTTGTAAAAGAAACAGCGGGAAAGGTAAGAGTAGAACTACAAAAGGTCATCATCGGCCAGTCAGAAATGATAGATCTTCTTTTGATCTGCCTTTTCTCGGGAGGACATGCATTGCTGGAGGGAGTACCGGGGATTGCCAAGACACTTTCCGCCAAACTATTAGCGCAAACCTTAGATGTCGGATTTTCTCGTATTCAGTTTACTCCGGATTTGATGCCGAGTGATGTTGTTGGAACAACGGTCTACAATATGAAGACGTCGGATTTTTCCTTCACGGAAGGTCCCATCTTCTCAAACATCATTCTGATCGACGAGATAAACAGGGCTCCAGCTAAGACGCAAGCAGCGTTGTTTGAAGTAATGGAAGAATATCAGGTTACCGTTGATGGTCAGACATATCGCATGGACTTTCCATTTTTTGTAATTGCAACTCAAAACCCGATTGAGCAAGAAGGGACCTACAAACTTCCCGAAGCACAACTCGATCGTTTCCTGATGAAGATTAATCTATCATATCCATCTTTGGAAGAAGAACAAGATATTCTTTTCCGCTTCAGAAATGATTTCAAAATTAACCAACGATATAGTGTCAACACCTTATTCAATGCAGTGACCATCAAGGAATGTGAAAAGCACATTGAGCAGGTTCACATTAGCGACGATTTACTGCGCTACATCGCGGCGATGGTACATATGACAAGGAATCATGGTGACCTTTTCTTAGGAGCCTCTCCGAGGGCTTCTTTAGCAATTTTGAAGGCATCAAAAGCAAACGCCGCCATAAATGGGCGAAACTTCGTAATTCCAGAAGACATCCGATTTGTAGCTTATCCGGTTTTGAACCATCGGGTCATACTGACGCCAGAACGGGAAATGGAAGGGTACTACGCCAAAGATGTGATTGAAAATATCATTAGCAAGATTGAAGTGCCTCGATAAGGTCTTCCAATTCATCCTTTAACTAGCAAAAATTTTGAAGAACTTATATCTAAGCAATCGATTTTTCAGGCTTTGGGGAGGAATCCTTTTATTTTTCATCATTGCCTACCTGGTAGAGTTTCTATATCCGGTTGCCTTAGGTATCTTCATTGTTGGAATGAGCTTAATTATTGTAGATTTCCTCATTCTTTTTAATAGGAATGTTAAAGTTACTGGGGAACGTCAATTGCCTAGGTTATTTTCCAACGGAGACCAGAACACGGTATCCTTTACGGTGAGGAATCGATCCAATCTAAATTTGAATCTCAAAGCCATTGAAGAACTTCCATATCAATTTCAGATAAGAAATTTTGAGCACCTATTAAGTGTTGAGGCCGGAAATGAAAATACCATTAAGTATACGTTGCGTCCTGTTGAAAGAGGCGCTTACGAATTTGGTAGGATCAATATTTTTGCAATGACCCGGTTAGGTTTGATCGAAAGGCATTTCAAGATTGCGGAGCAAACCAGTATTCCGGTGTATCCTTCCATTATTCAAATGAAACAGTTTGAATTAAGAGCCGTTGACCAGTTCTCACATTTTCGTGGCGTAAAAAAGATCAGGCGTATTGGTCATAGCTATGAATTTGAGCAAATTAAGAATTATGTGCGAGGGGACGATCATAGAAGCATCAATTGGAAAGCAAGTAGCCGCAGAGCTACTCTAATGGTTAATCAATATGAAGATGAGAGATCGCAACAAGTGTACAATATCATTGACAAGAGCAGGATCATGAGAATGCCTTTCGAAGGAATGAGTTTACTGGATTATGCCATTAATGCCAGCTTAGCCATCTCGAATATTGCCTTACTCAAACACGATCGTGCTGGTTTAATCACCTACTCCGATAAATTGGGAGCTGTCATTAAAGCCGATAGTCGCTCCAACCAACTCAATAAGATATTGCAAGCGCTCTACAAAGAGAAGGAACGGCAGGTTGAATCCAACCACGAATTGCTTTATTTCGCTGCTCGGAAATTGATTCACCGAAGAAGTCTGTTGTTATTATACACGAATTTTGAAAACGAATACGCTTTGGATCGGGTTTTACCGATCCTCCGAAAGATTAACAAATTTCACTTATTGGTTGTAATATTCTTCGAAAATACTGAAATTAGCGGACTGATAAAGAAAAGTACTGCTTCCGTTGAAGACATTTACTATCAAACCATTGCCCAGAAATTCCTGAATGAGAAAAGACAGATGGTTCAAAAGCTAAGAAAATTTGGCATCCAGGCTGTCATCACAAACCCAGAAGAACTCTCTATCAATACCATTAACAAATACTTGGAACTGAAAGCTAGAGGGTTGATATAGATGAAACTCCAGCTCGACCTACTTGGATAGATCATGAAAATTCAGATGACTCTAATTGAGATACTGTTTTCTCTCAAAATACTGCACCCATGGCTATTCAAAACAAAAAGCAACTTATTAAAGAGTACGACCAGCTTGTCGTTTTTGTGTTATTCAATTTATGTATTCTGGCCTCTATTTTACTGGATTCCAACCAAGAAAATGATATCTTAACGAGCGCTTTAGAAATCGTCAAGAGTGTACTGAGTTGATTTCCTTTGCATCCTTCCCTATCTTTTATCGTGGTCAGGCACCCATTAAACAATAAAGAAAGTTGGGCCTCAATTGCCTTATTATTTCCTTATTGCAGTATACTTGTATAATTTTTCCCGAACAACTTCGGAACGTTCCTGGCCGATTGCTCTGCCATTTTGTGAAAAAATATTTGTAGGATGAAAATTATGATTTACTTTGCTTCACTCTCAATCATCGTGTTGTTGAGTAGTTGCAACAATTCGGAAGCACCAAACAGTTCCGAATCGTCAAGGAGCATAGCTGATGATACGTCAGGGCAAATTCCAATGAATTACACCAACACAGAAATCACCGCTTCTTCCCACAATTGTGACATTAGCGGGGAAGTTCTGGATGACAATCAATATTGGCTGAAAGAAAGAAACACCTTAGTGTGTATAAAAGCGGATTCGCTCACATACGACAAGGATTTAAATGTCTTGAGTCACCGCATATTAGAACTGTATGATACGGAAACATGCCAAAAAATAGCAGAAGAAGTTTTACCGCTTAATGTAAGCGCAGACTTCCCTTACTATTTAGCAAAGATCAGTTACAATATCCAAAGTCAACTGATTGCCATTAGAGGTTTTAATACTGTACACATTTACGACATTGCCAGTAAGAAGTTGTTCCCTCCTCTCGAACCTCAATTCAAAGAAGAACGTTTTGCTTCTGATGCGCAATCGGGGCGAATTATCAGAGTAGAGCTCTGGGAAGACTATCTGATCGGTTATGCACAAGAATATGGTGCATTTGCTTTTAGTCTAGATGAAAATACGAACTCAACTCCAGCGCTTCCCTTTGCTGAATGGATGCCACCAGAAGAAATCTACTATTCCTTATTCCTATTACCATCCCAACAAGGTGGCCAACAGGCGTTTATACCCAGCTATGATTTTGAAAAGGACGCCTTTTCCATCAATCCGATTTTTTCTAGGCCACAAGAGATCAATACGGAGAACGCTACTGGTCGGGAAAATAGTCAATTTGTTGTCTTTAGAGGAAAAGGGAATAACGGCTCTGCCATCGCGGTAGACTTGATGAAAAGAGCAATCGTCGATTTACCACAAAATATTGGTCAGGGGAACAACCAAACCATCCTTGCTTGGCTCAATCAGAACAAATAGGGCTTGCGAAGCGATTTATCAATTCTGCGATTTGTTCCGGTTCTTCTTCCTGGATAAAATGACTATTATGCTCAAGGATGTGAACATTGGCGTCACTAAGCCGTAAGTCGGCCATCACAGCTTCTGCCTGGGGTAACCATTTGAGCATGGGATCTTTCGCGCCCCATATTACGGTGGCTGGTTTATCTAATGTTTGTAGTAATTCTTTATAATCCGTAGGTAATGCATTACAGGTTTGAGTAAAGAAATAGTACAATGCTCGATTTCCTCCTTGAAGCATTGGAATCTTGTAACCCTCACGATCAAACCTGTCTCTAAATTTCAATGCCTGTCGGTCGTCAGCTAAGCCATTTTTCAGCGTCAAGTTTATCATCAAGCCGTTGGTCAACCACCATTTGTATAAGAAGGTGTAGACACGAGCAGCCCAACCTTCATCAAAACGCATTGGAGGTTGGAAACCCGCCTCGTATATGATGGTGTTCAGGATAACCAAGCCAGCGGTTTTTGAAGCGTCTTGCTGAAGCATTTCCCAGGTCCACAAACCACCCACATCGTGGCAAGTATGAATCCAGCTTTCGATGTGGAGGGCATCCATTAATTGAAGCAAACGCAGCCCTTGCCTTTCCTCGTGATAAACTTCGTATCCCTTAGGTTTATCACTAGCACCATAGCCAAGCAGATCGGGTACCACGACACGAAACCCCTTTTGGACCAAGGCATCAGAAACATGTCGGTATAACCAAGAAGAAGTAGGGACACCGTGAACTAAGAGAATCACCGGTCCATCACCACGATCGAGGTATGCGATCCGGCCACCATCAACATCTTGAAACTTCAGTAGCTTTCTGTATTTTCGATAGGTAAGAGGTAGTTTCTCTAGCATCTTGGTTATTTGTAGACGAATGCTTGACTGCATCTGTGCATCGCATCCGGCGAAAGTCGGAATGTTAGCTTTTTGATATCGCTGGTCCCGGCGATCTTGAGGCGCTTCCAATCTTCAAGTTCTTCTGCTTCGCCTTCTACCCTAATCCACTGCCCTACACGATCAAGTAGGTCTCGACCAGAAAGACCTTCCAAAAGATAGTATTCTCTTTGGCCATCAACTCTCACCACTTTAAAAACCGGAGGAATTCCTCCGGACAGACAACGAATAGCACATGATCGATGTACTTTGCCCTCTCCAGGCTTCATAACACCGAAATAACACTTTGGATCAACAATTTCACCTCGTAGAGAAACCGTCCCGAGTGCCTTCCATTTTCTATTAACTACCGGACCGGGGCCGGCAACCGAAATCAAAGACTTTACCCCTTTGGTTAGCTCCAAAAGAGTCTTTCCATCATAATAAATCAATGTGCCTTCAAAGACAACTCTTGCACCCTCTAATTCTTTTCCATGCTTCGCTTTCATTTCCATTATGGTTTTTTCAGCACCTGATTTACCAAAACCAATTAACAGAATATTCTGAAATTGTTCTTCTTGCTTCTGACTAAAGCCAATCGACCTCCTGAGCATTGGTACCGGCTTTGAAACATAGATGCCTTCTATCTGTGTAGACGTCCCCAGTTCGAAAGTAGAATCAGCAAATTCGTTTTGCTCGCTAACTATTAATAAAGCGAGTATTATAAATACAGTTAAACCAATTCCCACAAACCATTTTAGTGCACCTGCCACTGCTCGGGGCGCTTTCGGAAAATAACCAATATAAAATTCATCCTTATTCTTATTATCGATAGTCATTGGCAATTGATTGCAATTTTAAGAAATAATCGCTGGTGGTCTGGCTGTTCCTTCAGCATAGGGCAAGGGGTTTACGAAAACCCTACCGTCGAGTACCTTCACATCGTAAGTAGCAACTTTTTCCGTGAAGGGGGGAGGAGATTGTCCATTTTTCGGTAAATATTGATATCCATGCCAGGGGCAAGTGATACACCCATCCACTATCTTTCCTTCACCAAGCGGTCCATTTTGGTGCTTGCAAACGTTATTAACAGCCGAAACTTTTCCATCATACTTAAATATGGCAATTTCTTCGCCGCCGCATACGACCACTTTTGCACGATTTTCTAAAATGTCTTTGATGTGGCAAACTTCGAGATATTCATCATTCGCTTTCTGTACCAGTTGCTTTTCTTCTCTCATGCCTTTGATCGCCGAAGTGAGATGAATACTAACGACTGTCGCCAGCCCCATTCCGGTGATCAAAGCTAGGACTGGTGATGTTTCCTGTTGTAAAACACCTAACAAAACGTGCAATAAAATCAGACCATAAGCGAGGTAGACCATCATGTGGAGACCTTTCCAAAATCGTGGTCCCAGGTTTTTCAACCAAAAATCGTGACTGGTGGCTGCCATCAAAAAAAGAATCAACAATGCAAAGAAGCCTAAAACCTGAAAAGGAAAATCCGCTAATGTCCCATATGCCATATTGGATGTAAAAAGTGACACCAGGGGATGAACATCGCCCAATGCGTGAAACTGTATCAGTGAAAAAAGTCCATGAACAAGTGCAATCAAGAACATCGTGACGCCCAAATGCCGGCGATTATAGAGCAATGGTAGAAACCGCTTATCTAATCTACTTAAGGGACCGATTAACAAGATGACGTGCAAAAAAATAAACGCTAAAGTAGCCGTCCCTCTTATTATCAAAGTTTCTGGAGATATTTCAGGAAATAAAACTAATTGTAACCCCGTAAAAAAGAGGAGATATAGGCCGACGGCCATCAGCATAATTCGATCATATCGTCTTTTTTGACGATTCCAGATGATTGGTACGTATTTTACGCTCATTGTCTAAAATTACTTATACTTCATCACTTACTCGACAGCTCAAAACGAAGAAGAAACTCTTTCGTGATATTATCATATACCGCAAAATGGTACTGTGGTAAAGTGCTTTCCAGTGAATCCAGTTGAATCACGTACCGCCCAATTTCAGAAATAGGTTGAATCCAAATATTGGAGCCGCTTACGGGATTTTCTTCATTGGTTAGAGATAAATATAAATGCGCGGAAGGGCTATTGATACTTTCGTTTATAACGACCTCAAATTGTTTTAGTCTTTTTTCACTAAGTTCTTGCCAAAGCTTAACTATTAACGGTTGTCTTTGAATTTCATCCAATAATTCTTTCCCAGAATATTCTTTCCGACTGGTAGAAAATTTGGTAGCGGGCTTCGTATTGGTGCCACTCGGCAACGACAGGAAGAAAAATACGGGTAATGCAATGCCCAAGCCGAGCCAAACAAAAAAATGCCTTTTCCGCAGTGGGCGAATCATCTTCTAATCCATTTAGTTAGTAAAATTGGCCATAAAGCTATAGATCCAGGCAAAATGAGCAGTTTAAAAGCCCAGGACGTATCCTTTACCAGCGGGTCAACAACTCTGGCTCCCTTCCATAAGAAGGCGATGCCAAATACAAAACCAATCAATAGATATGCCTGAAATAGGTTGACCAAAATGACAATAACCTGCTGCATAAACGAATTTTTGATTTCTAGATGAGCGAAACATCCGTCATTACTTCAATCAAAGCCGGACCATTGTGGGAAAATGCAGCTTCCAATGCCTCATCCAATACCTTCCCCCGTTCGGTGACTCGAAAGCCTAAAGCCCCACAGCTTCTAGCATATTCCGCAAAATTCGGATTGTGTAGACCGGTTTTCCAAACTTGGAATTCGCCAGCTCTTTGCTCTTTTGATATCTTGCCCAATTCCTGGTTGTTCAGAAGTATCAGCGTGATCGGCATATTATAGAGAACAGCAGTATTCAGTTCGCCCATATATTGTCCAAAACCTCCATCTCCAGCAACCGCGACAATCGGACGCTGATCCCCCTGAGCAGCCCAAGCTCCGATCGCAGCCGGAAAAGCAAAACCGATGGACCCGAGGTAGCCCGACATCAAAAAGGTGTTATTTTCTTTACTCTCATAATAGCGACCAAACGAATAAGCATTATTGCCTACATCGACGCACATGATGGCATCAGATGGAGCGAGTCGGTTCATAGCCTCGAAGACCGCAATCGAACTGACGCCATTTCCATGATCATCTTGCAATCTTCTAGCTTTCTCCGCTCGCCAAATTCGCCATCTTTCTGCAATTTCGGATCGCTGGTCCATGGCATTGGTTCGCCCTTCAATCGCATTTCTCAAAAGACGAGCCGTGACCGAAATCTCTCCCCAAAGCGCACAATCTACTTTGTGAAATTTGCTGAGTGCCAAAGGATCAAAATCAATTTGAATGGTCTTTTTCTTTGGGGTAATTCCCGTATGTTTGGAAAAGGAAGCACCAAAGACCAGGAGTAGATCGCATTCGTTCATGAACCAGGAGGCGATCGGTGTTCCACTTCGTCCTAGTACTCCACCCGCTAGCGGGTGATGATCCGGTATTTGACCTTTCCCTTTAAATGTCGTCAACACGGGACAGTTGAGTTCTTCAGCAAGAGCAGTTATTTCCGACATTGTAAATCGTGCTCCGTGCCCGGTAATTATAACTGGCCTTTTGGCAGCTTTAAGCATTCCAATTGCCTGCTCCAATTCTTCTGCGGGGGGTGAAATTTTGACCGATGTGATACGGCCGATGGCATTCTGAGCTTTGGCTTCCTTTCCCGCAGGAACAACTTGAATTTCGTCTGGAAAAGTGAGATGAGAAACATCTCGTTGTAAAATTGCATGTTTGATTGCCAGTGACATTAACTCGGTGTGTTGGCTATCTTGTTGGACCCGATGATTAAATGCGGCTACGGTTTGAAAGGCCTTTACCAGATCCAATTCTTGGAAGTTTCCAGTACCTACGACTTGTGTAGCAACCTGACCAGTTAAAGCTAGAATTGGGGCTCTATCTACCTTGGCATCCCAAAGGCCCGTAAACATATTGGTTGAACCAGGACCAGCGATAGCAAAACAATAAGCTGGTTTTCCAGTCAGTTTTCCGAAAGCGGAAGCTGCAAAAGATGCTGCTCCTTCATGACGAATCGAATAAAAACGCATATCGCCTCGCTCCTCCGCTCTTCGAATCGCATCAGCTAAACCTAAATTGGAATGTCCTACCATCCCGAAGCCTACATTCACCCCCCAGTTAACCATGGTCTGGACCATAATGTCCGTAATTGTTGGTTCGTGAACCGAATCTGCCGGTAAACCAATAAAAATGCCGTCCTCTCGGATTTCAACTGGAAATGTATCTACAGCATCGTCAAAACCACCAGGAGGTTTTCCTGTCAAGGGATGGTAGTCCCACCCGTGCCATGGACATCTTAAAAAGCCTTTTTCAATTGAACCTTCACCAAGCGGCCCTCCTTGATGTGGACATTTATTGTCTAAACATCCAAAGGTACCTTGGTAATGAGTAAGACAAAAACTCTTATGCCCAGCTTGAACGGTCATTACGCGACCATCTGGTAAATCTGCGGGATTCTCAAGTACTTTATGCCAAGTAATTTGGTCTGTCATGCCGGTGTCGGATTTTTGTAGAAAGGTATTTAATTTTTCCGACATAGCTGTCAATAACAAGACAGAAGGCCCTAAATATTCTCAACCTCAAAAGCCACTTTAATGAGAGGTAAACTGACCATAAAATACTCCTTGGTTACAATAACATCCACCAGTTCATCGGAAAAATAAGCGTAGCGATTTTTGACATTCTCCAAGCCGATCTTCGTCGTCACCTTATTGAGGTTTTTCTTCTGCAAATTATTCCGGACGATTAGCTTCGAATGGCTATTGTCTACAAAAACATCAATTTGCAAGGGTCGATCAGAGGAAATGACATTGTGCTTAATCGCATTTTCGAAAAGAATTTGTAAGGAAAGTGGCACAATGCTCAATTCATGAACAATATCGGGTATATTCAGGTGTATGTTCAAATTATCTCCAAACCGTTCATTGAGCAGAAATGCATATGAATTCAGAAATTCAAGTTCTTCTTTGAGAGTGATCAGTTTCCTATCCTTGATCTCCAAAATATAGCGGTAAACTTTCGACAACTTCTGAACAAAGTTCACCGCTTTATCTGAATCTTCTGGTATCAAATAAGATAAGGTATTCAAGCTGTTAAATAAAAAGTGGGGATTGACCTGGTTTTTCAACCCTTCCAACTGCGATTGAATGTTTTGCCTCCGAAGACTTTCTGTCAAAACAATAGACTTCTTCCAACGATCATAAAAGAAAATACTTTCATAAATAGCTACTACCAAGGCGATAATGGTGAAGGAAGCTACGTGGTAATCAAACTCGGAAACAGTCCTGCCCGCAAGCATATATTCCGTGCTTTCCAAGCACATCAAATAGTAATCGATGCGATGACAAACAAAGTTGACCAAAACAAAAATTAACACAATGGTCAAAGCCTCATATACCAATCGTTTTCGCGTTTCTTTATGCGAAGGAAACCTTTTTCGGTAGTAAATGAAGGCCCAACGAATCAAAAGCCAGTAGCAGAATGCATAGATCAAGGACATCCGCAACTTTGGCCAGTATGCTGCCAGACCATTACTCAAAGTCGCATCAAAAAATAACAGCGGTACCACAAAAGCAGTTGCTGGTATTGCAAAAAGCAAAAACCAGCGATCATCCACACCAAGTGCATTTACCACATCTGCTTTCCTGTACATGCTAATGAGAGGTCTCTTTATCAAATATTCATTCAAATTTATGGAATTTCTGCCGGACTTTGGCCATGGCCTCCATCAGTCAGCAGAACTTTATCGCGTTAAATCAGTCCTACAAATGACTTTAGATGTCCTAAAATTGAATTCGATACATAAAATCAGGAAAGAAGCCGATCTGATATACTTCGTTTACCTGATTCGTTTGTCGGTTGTATTGACGGACGAAGATATTCTGATTATTTGTGACATTTTGAACATCAAAATAGAATTGATGCGACAGTTTTTTCTGGCTACTGTTGAGTTGAAACCCAATTTTGACATCCCATCGAACATAAGCGTCGTACCGCAACGAAAAAGCTTCTTCTTCTACGTCTACGCTAAATCCAGCTATCTTTGAAGCCTCCAGATCTACCGGAGTATAGGGCCGGCCTCCAGCAATCGTCAACTTTGTATCGAGAGAAATGGCATTGTGTTTCCCTCTTCCGACCTTCCATTCTTTCCCTCCCAGTAGATTAAAAACATAGGTATTGTCAAAGGCCGTATTGCGTTCAATTCCATCGCTGCCTTTATAGTTCGAGTCAAAAATGGAAGTTGTCAAAAGAGCATAATAGCCACGACTAAAGAATTTTTCAACAGTGAGTTCAATTCCCAGGTTTGTACCAGTGCCATCGTTTTTCAAGTTAAACTTGTCTGTGGGAAAAATGAAGTCTGCGCCTGCATTTAATAAGGAAAAAGATGAAGGCGTCGATTCGACGGCTACTCGATCGATCGACTGGAAATAAAGCTCTACTTTTATTCGCCAATCCGGCAAAAAACGGTTGTCATATCCAAGGACAAAGTGTTGACTCCGGGTAAAACCTAGGTCTTCATTGGTATACTCAGGTAGACCATCAATCCCCGGTGATTGTAACCTCAAAATAGGCAGGGGTTGCGCTTGATGATGCAGCCCATAACCTAGATTAAAGGTTTGGTTAGAAGCAAAGCGCCAATTCAATGCCGCTCTGGGCTCCAATGCAAAGGATCCATTTAAAGAAAGGTACTGTGCATGTAGGCCAGCATTAAAGGTCCATTTTCTATCAAATCGATATTGGGCCTGAGCAAATGGTTGAAACAACAGCATTCCTCCATCGAAACTGAACACGGTTATCAAATCATGAATGCCATCATTATCTGGATCTGGGCCTCGGTCGGCATCTTTCGAATCGACATCATATTGAAAGGATTCAAGTAAAAAGCCAAGTTTTGCCGTCAGTCGCTTACTGAATTTCTTGTTGTACAAGCTGGAAAAGGAAAATCGATTTTCTGTATTATCGGTTTCTGCATATCGAGCACTAAATTCCTCCGAAGAATTCAAATTAAAGTAACGATCTTGAGTGAAAATATTTTCTGAAAAACTGGCTGCAACAACAGTCCGAATGTATGCATTTTCTCCTAATAAGTAATTGTGTTTCAGACCAAGAACACCAACAGTGGATTCCGCATATGAATCTTCGTCTGGAGCGGCAAAAAGATCATCTTCATCAATTTCTGTGCCCAGAAACTCAATGTCCGAGTGACCGCCAATTCCAAATAGCGTAAATCGCCCGGCCTTTGTATTACCAAAGTCGAACTTAAATGCCAAATCCTGATAATTAGGTGTGGCATTGGTTCCTATATTAAGTCCAAGTTCGGAAGCAATTCCCACAAAAGAATAACGGCCAGCTACAATATATGAACCATTTGCTTTAGGATTCAGCGGGCCTTCCGCCATTGCTTCAAAGCCACTGACCGCTCCTAGCTGCAACATAAATTCATGCTTGTCCCGATTCCCATTTCTGAAACCTAGATCAAATACTCCCCCAACTGCATTACCATATTCTGCTGGAAAGGCACTGGTCAAAAAGTCTGAATTTTTCAAAAGGTTTGGATTAAGGGCACTTACCGGTCCTCCAGTTGTACCAAGCGTCGCATAATGATTGGGACTTGGAATGGGAATACCTTCCAGTCGCCACAATAAGCCAGTTGGTGAATTTCCTCGCACTACAATATCATTTCGCGAATCGTCTGGTGCAGAAACCCCCGCAAAATTAGCGGCCAATCGAGCTACATCACTTCGTCCTCCTGAATAGCGATTGACTTCCTCCAGACTAAAAGTTCGTGCTGAAATAGTGGCCATTTCATTTTGTGCTCGGTCCTTCTCCGCTTCGGCTTTCACGACAACTTCAGTGAGCTCTTCAATACTTTCTTCCAAGCCAATTTCCAAAATGACTTCCTTGCCAGCAGTAACAACTACGTTCGGCAACGTAATCGTATTGTATCCCAGATAATTGATCCGAAATGAATGGCGCCCCAGAGGTACTTTCTCCAACCGAAAGTATCCATCAACAGCGGTAACAGTACCCTTTGAAAGATCGGTACCGATCAAGGCTATGGTTGCTCCAATTAGCGGCATTTCAGACTGTTTGTCAAAAACGCTTCCTTTGACAGTTTGATTGGCTGATTGCGCCGATAGCAATTGACTGGCCCCCAAGAGAAATAACAACGATAAAAATCGGATCATAGATAATAGTCTTTGATGAAGAGGTGATTTACAAGACAATTATCCAGATTATAACGACTGCTCGCTCTTATTTTTTAGTGAATCGTAATTTTTGACCTATGAACCGTTGTATTAATTCGAAGAATCAATGATGCGCATTCAGAAATGGAAATTGAAGCAAAAACAAGGTAAAATAGTTCTTTGTACTTAACTTTGAATTAATATTGTTTTCATGTCCGGTTAATAGCAAAAGTAGTAGGCAATTTATCTGAATTTGTTCTTTAATTTGCCCTTCAGATCCCAACAAAAAGTGCTGCATGACCCAACTTAGTAGATTTCTGACCATCCTGATTTCTATCTGCGCAATCCTGCAGACCTCTGCTCAAGAACAAAAAGTCCATCACCTCTATTGTGTGGGTAACTTGGCCGATATTGAAAACAAATCGATAGTTAGTGATGCCCTGGCGATCATGTTGAGAGATGCCCCGAATGAAAGCAGTGTATTATTTCTAGGAGATTTTGTGGACGCCTTCATTACCAATACAAACTACGAATCGGTAAAAGAAGACATGGAGAAGATTTTTCTCATCAGCGAACAATTCCCGGAAGTGGGTTTTTATGTTCTACAAGGGGATCGAGATTGGTTTCGCTCTCAAGGTGGTGGTTGGAAGAACGTTCGAGTCCTCGAAGAAATCATAGAAAACCTAGGTTATAAGAATGTAAAATGGGTAAATGATAAAGGGTGCCCTGGCCCTAAATTGATCAACTTGTCGGATTTCGCTAAAGTAATTGCTATCAATTCCCAATGGTGGAATCACCCCTTTCGAAAACCTACTCCGGAATCGATTGATTGTAAAATATCAACGAAAGAGGGCTTCTATGAAGAGTTGGAAGATTTCCTACTAGAAAACAATCATTCGCATATAGCCATTGCCTCCCATTTTCCAACCGTCAGCTATGGAAACTTCAATGGTTACTATAAATTTTCCGATTGGTTAAAACCGATTCCGGTATTGGGCAGTTTTCTTCAGTCCTATCGGCAGAACATTGGACAATCGACCGATTTGGTAAACCCGTACTTTTTTGAACTTCGGGAGAAACTCATGGAATTGAATGAAATATCCCAATCTCTTTTATTCCTATCGGGGCATGAGCAAAACACACAAATTATTCAGAAAAGAGAAAATTTCCACATCAATGCCGGGCTGGGGCATTCAAATTCGTTTTACAAAGAAAGGAAGGATTTGTTGTATGGCTCCAAAGAACAATCTATTGTTCGCGTCAGTTTTTTCAAAAATGGGACCAGCAAAGCAACTGTTTTTGATTTGAACACCTTAAAGACTAGTTTTGAAGGAAAACTACTGGAAAGCCCCTGTAATATCAATACCTTGAAGTTTGTGAACCACCAGTTTGAGCCTTGTTTATACGGAGACTACGATAATTCTCCTGCTAAAGAAGAGGGTATTAAGATGCTGGCAGGTAGCGAAAAGTACAAAGCAAGGGGCTTCAAAAAAATGATGCTCGGAGCCCATTACAGAGCAAGTTGGACCTCAAAAATTAACGTTAGTCCGTTACCGTTGGATCTCCACGGAGGATTGGATGCCTACGAAATGGGAGGTGGCCGACAAACCAGGTCTCTCAAATTTATTGGGGGAGATGGCAAGCAATACGTTTTTCGTTCCATTGACAAGGACCCCTCTAAAGCCCTCAGTTACATTCTCAGAAAAACCGCCGTAGCAAGAATTGTTCAGGATCAAACGAGTACTCAACATCCATATGGAGCAATAGTCGCCTCCGAACTGCTCGACCATACTAATATCTTGCACGCCAAACCGCTGGTCTTCTATTTGCCGGATGATCCCGCATTACATATTTTTCGTGAAGATTTCAAGGGGATGCTTGGTATGCTGGAAGAGCGCCCTAGTGGCAAAGTAGCTAAAGGCAATGTTTTTGCGGGCGCTAATGACGTTGTTAAAACAGCTTCAATGTTTCGAACCAAATTCAAGGATCTCAAGAACACGATTGCCTTAGATGAATATTTACAGGCCAGGATGTTCGACATTCTGGTTGGAGACTGGGGAAAGCACGAGGATAACTGGAAATGGGCGGCTTATAAGGGAAAAAAGAATTGGTTTTTTCGTCCGATCCCAAGAGACCGGGATCACGTTTTCTCTCGTTGGGATGGCGTTCTCCCTTGGTTCGTCGACCGAGAATGGGCAAAACCATCGGGCGAAAACTTTGGCAAAAAAATTAAGGGTCTCCGAAGCTTGGTTTGGCAAGCTCGGCACCAAGACCGCTTCCTTACCCAAGAAGCCTCAAGAAATGACTGGATCGATGCTGCCAAAGTATTACAAGGCCAATTAACCGAAGAGGTCATCGACAGCAGTCTAGCAGCATTTCCCAAGACCATTCAGCAAATTGACGCCAATGAAATTTCCGAAAAACTCAAAGCGAGGCGAGGAGATCTGAAGAAATATGCCGCCGATATGTATGAAATGCTTGCTAAAACACCTGACATAGTAGGATCGGATAAAGGAGACTATTTCGATATTCGATTGCACAAGAACGGTGATGTAAACGTCAAGATTTACAATAACCAGTCGAAAAAGAGGCTATATTTTGACCGAACATTTTTGACACAAGAGACCCGGGAAATAAGACTTTTCGGATTGGGAGGCAAAGACCACTATTTTATCCACGGACAAAAAAACGGGAGAATAAAGCTCAGGCTAATCCCAGGTGAATCCAATGATACAATCCAGGACCTTTCGGAGCCAGTCCGAAAAAAAAGTAATGTTACCGTGTACACCCGCAGACCGAGTGAAGTCATCAGTGAAAAAAGCAAGTTCAAATTCTACAAGAAAGACTATCAAGCTGCTTACGATTTTGGGCGGACGGAATTTAAGTTCGACACATATTTCCCATTGTTCTACGCTTTTTATAGTGGAGATGACGGCCTTGGAATCAAAGCTGGAATCACATTCCGAAATCAGAAATATGGAAAACCTGATTTTGCCTCTTCTTATAAATTCGCAGGTGGACTCACTACTCTGGGGAATTATAACTTTGATTTCACTTCCCGGTTTAGGTACGTAATAAAGAGCTGGGACCTGGAGTTCGCTGCCAGTTACAGAAATCATCGAGTTTACAACTCATTTTTTGGATTTGGAAACAATTCGATCAAAGACCCGGCGCTATTTGATGCCGATTATTACCAGTTGAGATTCAATAATGGTCAAGCGAGTGTGTCTCTAATCCGCGAATTTGCCCGTCAATCCTCCGTCAATTTTAATTTTGGCGTCGAGCACTTGGGGCGAGATATGCAACAGGGGAATATCATTGAGGATTTGGGCGAAATCAGAGGAGCCAGTGAGGAAATGAATTTCCTTTTCGCCCGACAGGAACTCGACCTGGATTTTCGTGATGATA